>NZ_JBEZFI010000047.1:0-37134 GCF_040649295.1 Micromonospora sp. NPDC048999
GAGGCGATCGAGGCCGTGTGGCCGCACACCACCGTGCAGACCTGTGTGGTGCACCTGATCCGCGCCGCGATGAAGTTCGTCTCCTACAAGGACCGCCGGGCGATGGCCGCCGCGCTCAAGGACATCTACACCGCCCCGACGGTGGAGGCCGCCGAGACCGCCCTGCTCGCCTTCGCCGACTCGGCCCTGGGTAAGCGCTACCCGGCCGCGGTCGCCGTCTGGGAGCGTGCATGGGACCGATTCACCCCGTTCCTGGCCTTCCCGCCCGAGGTGCGCCGCATCATCTACACCACCAACGCGATCGAGTCGTTCAACTACCAGATCCGCAAAATCATCAAGAACCGTGGCCATTTCCCCACCGACGACGCCGTGGTCAAGCTGATCTGGCTGGCCATCGCCGACATCGAGGACAAACGCGCCCGCCAACGCGCCGCCGAAGCCGGCAAGCCCGCCAACACCCGCACCGCCCCACCCCGCCTCGTCGAAGGCGCCGGCGTCCACGGCTGGAAACAGGCCCTCAACAGCCTGGAAATGTTCTTCCCTGGCCGCATCCCCATCGATGCCCGCTAGTTAGACAGGATAGGGCGTTACACAGAAATTCGGACAGGCTCGCAGATGCCGGTCGGCGACCACATACGCCCTGGCCGGGATCGGTCGCAGTGCGGCGTGGTCACGGACCGCCCGCACGCCGATGATCTCGCCGTGGGTGCGATGTCGCACGGCCCGCCGCTGCGGAACCCAGGCCACGAACGTGGCATCGAGCTCGGCCAGCGAGGAGAACGCCCGCCCGGCCAGGACATGATCACGGACGATGGTGACCTGCCGTTCGACCCGCCCTTTCCCGGTCGGCCGGTATGCGGCCAGCACATCGATGTCGAAGTCGTAGTGCCCGGCGAACGCGACCGCTTCCGGGTGCAGCGGCACCGCCTGACCCGGGGCGACGTGCCGGCGGACCACGGTCTTGGTCCGGTCGTAGACGATCACCCCGGGAACCCCGCCGAAGTGCGCGAACGCCCGCCGGTGACACTCCCAGAACGCGGCCAGGTCCTGGCTGGTGGTGAAGCAGCAGAACGGATCCCGCGAGTACGACAGCACCATGTGAAACGAGTACACCTTCGGGATCCCGACGTGAGCGAGGATGCCGCCCTCGTCGCCCCAGTCCACCTGCGCCTGCGCACCCGGAACGACCTCGAACCGGCGATGCAGCCCGGCCAGCTGATCCGGACTGATCCCCAACTCCGCAGCGATCCGCGGCCGGGCCTGCTGCAGATACAACTTCACCCGCTGGTAGTTACCGGTGAACCCGTACTGCTCGACAAGACGTTCATGGATCACCGTGCCCTTGAGCAGCAACTCCGCCCGCAACCACGCATCGACTACATGCGCGAACACATCGATCAGCTGCCCACGAGCCGGCCGCGCCCGAACCGGCGGCACCACCTCGCCGCCACCAGCAGCCAGGTACTTCTTCACCGTCCGCCAGTTCAGGCCCGTCTCACGAGCGATCTCCGAGACACTCGCACCAGCCTCGTGCAGCGCCCGGAACCGACGCACATCCAGCCACCGCTGCTCATCCAACGCCCCCACCGCCAGCCGCCCCACGCCGGTCCGATCACGACCCGAGCAGCCTCACCCCCAACCACCCGCAGACGACGGACAAACGGTGTGCACCTCTGCAAGGTCAGCTGTACGTAGCTCTGCACTCCAGGCCGTACCCCGACAATTGTGCACTGGTGGGCTTCGACCAGGCCAGTGCGGGCTGACCATCTGCCGTGCGGCGCCTGCCGGCAGGTGGGACAGTATCCGGCCAGGAGACACCGGTGGCGCAGGCAGGCGAACGTGTAGGGCAGCTGCCAGCGGATCGGCCACCGGCATTGCGGTTCGTGCAGGCAGCGGGCGCAGAACCGGGACCCGGGGATGGTTGCCCAGCCGAGGGTGGCGTAGGGGTCGAGCACGGCGGTGTCGAGCGCGTGCGGGGGCAGTCCGGCCTGGTGCTCGACGCGCCGCAACAGGTCTGCGGGGAGGCCGCTGACGAGGGCGTGGTTGTTCCCGGGCCGTAGCCGGGCGCCGAGTCCGAGGACGGGCAGCAGCCATTGCGCCGGGATCTGGTTGCGCAAGGCCAGGCGCAGCAGCCACGAATCGAGGGCCTCGCCCTGGTCGATGCGGACCCGCAGGGGCAGTGACCGCGGGTGGTCGAGCGTCATGCGGTGCGGGCTCGGCGTGGCCGGGTGGTCAGTGTCCCGGCGGTGAACGCGGCCTGTAGTTGATGGCGGGCCGTCTCGGAGGCTTCGTCGATGCGGATGGTGTCCAGCAGGTCGGTGTCGAGACGCTCGTGGCCGTGACGGATGGCCTTGTAGCAGCCGCGGGTGACCAGGGTGATGAACGAGCCGATGTGCCCGGTCGTGCGGGCGAACAGGTAGTCGCTGATGTCGGCGAGCATCCCAGGCCGCGCGCCGGTGAGGACCAGTTGCCGTTCGGTGGCTTTGAGCAGGTTGATCCAGTGGGCGCGTCCGACGTCGGTGTCGATGAGGAACGGGGGCAGTTCGAGGCGGGTCCAGCGGCGGGCAGTCTGCGCCAGCACAGCGGTGTCTCCCGCCAGCCCTTCGGCGAACAGCCGGCGTTCGGCCAGCCCCACGCCGGCGTAGATGAACGTCACCGGCAGCTCGTTGGCCAGCCATTTCAGGTGGTTGGACACCTCGACGCCGTCGCGGCGGTTCAGGTCGATGAAGTGCAGGTCGTCGATGATGCCCAGCCGGGTGTCGCAGGACAGCACGCAGTCGACCGCGAACACCGCCAGTTGCGCGGCGCTGGCACGTTCGGCTCCCGGATGCCCGTAGAACTCGCAGATCATCCGGTTGAGCGTGCGCAGGGTGGTGCGGGAGGTCAGCCCGACCCGGAACACCGGCAGCCGTTCGTGGCTTTCGTCGGTCAGTTGTCCCGCCCGCTTGCGGATGCGGCGGTCGAAGTCGCGGGCGAAGGTGTTGGCGATCGTGGTCTTGCCCAACCCTGGCAGCGCGTCGATCACGGCTGCGCCGCGTACCCGGTCGGGGTCCTGCCGGTTGGTGGCCACGACCTGGTCGAGCTCGTCGTGGATCGCAGCCAGCTGCGGGGTCTTGAGGATGCCGAAGTTGGCGTGCCAGTCGTGCCGGGCCTCGGCGTATTCCTCCCGCGCTTCTTCGCTCAGCGTGGCGAGCTCGGCCGGCGTGAGCTGGTCCGGCCGGGCCCTGCTCGGGGTGTCAACCCAGCGGCGCCAGCCCTCCTTGCGGGACAGGCTGTAGAGGCCGGTCACGTCAGCACCTCGAACGCGTCGTCGTAGAACCCGCCGTCATCGCGGCCGGCGAAGTCGGCGTCGTCGTCATCCCCGGACAGAAGTTCATCGACTTCCGTTGGGCTGGTCGGCGGTGCCTCGGCGTCCGGTTCGGGATTGGGCGGCTCGATCGGGCGCAGGGCGACGTACTCGGCCGACAGTCTGGCGGCGATGCGCCGCTCCCGTCGGTCGGTGATCATCCCCGTGCTCCAGCGCTTGAGCAGCTGTGCGAGCACCTTGGCCGGATCCAGGGCTGAGCCGGGATCTGCGGCGAGCCGGCGGGCGTAGGCGGCGGCATCAGCCGAGAACGGCGTGTTCAGGCTGGCGGTGTGCTCCCAGTCGAGGCGGTGCCACCGCTGGTCGGCCGGGTCCTGGAACCAGGCATGCCGCACGTCGTCCGGATTGATCCGGATCGGCCACCGCCCCGCCAGCGCACCACGGTAAGGGCTGCGCGCGTTGCGGTAGCCGTTCAACGCCGGACCGTTGTAGCGCAGCCCGTTGATCTCCACTCCGTAGTGCTGGATCGTGCGCGCGACGACCGGCAGGAAGTCCAAAGCCAGGTCCGGGCCGGCGGGCAGCCGCAGCAGACCGGCCGCCGCGATGCCGGCGCCGAACATCTCGACCGGCGACAGGGCCAGATGCGGCCAGGCCGCGATCGTCAGCCCGTCGTGCTTGGCCCGGTGATAGACCGTCGCGATCCATTCCCGGATCACGTCCTCCAGCTCGTGCAGGAACAGGAACGCCTCGGACTCGACGTTGAGGCCCCGGGAGTGCAGGTCCGGGCCCTTGTAGGCGGGCAGGTGCTGGATCAGCCCTTCGCGCAGGGTGCGGAAGAACCGCTCGACGGTGGGTTTGTCGGTCGGCTTGTGCGGCTGCGCCGGCTGGATCGAGATCCCCAACCGGGTGCAAACGCCGATCACGTGCGCCGACAGGAACACCCTGCCGTGATCAACGACCAGGGTCTCCGGCGCGCAGACCGGCCCGACCGACGGCACCGTCTCGTCGAACACCAGCTCCGCCGGGACACCGTGATGCGGCCAGGCCGCCTCCGGCGGCCACGAGTCCGGGACCGACCTGCCGGCGACCGCCTCGAACAGCACCCCGGCGACGTCGACCGCCTTCGTCGACACCGGCGTGACCCGCAGCCCCACGATGCAGCGGGTGAACAGGTCCTGCGCGACGGTCAGCTGCGCCCGGACCCACCGGCAGGTCACCGGTTCCATCGCGAACACGTCCAGATCCTGGGTGTCCAGGATCAGATACTCACCGGGCCGCGTCGCCCGGAGCCGGCCGTAGACGCCCGTCGGGCGTTCGGCGATCGACCGGCGGCCTTTCGCGCTGCCGGACACCGCGTTCGTGCCCTTGGTCAGTTCGGCCAACCGCCGGTAGGCGGTCGCCTGCGATGGCAACGGGACCACGCCGTCGCCGAACTGTTCGGCCAACACCGCGCTCACCCGCGCGATCACCGCGCTGCGCGTCGGCGTGGACGCATTCACCAGCCCGGCCAGCACCTGCCGGGCCGCTTCGTCCCAGCGCAGATCGACCAGCGACGACGCGCCCGGCCGCTGCACCACGAGACCGGCCTCGCCCGCCTCCCGATAGCCGGCCACCCACCGCTCGATCGTCCGGGCGGTCACGCCCAGCTGGGCTGCCTTGTTGCCGTAACGGGTCTTCAACGGCACTTCTGCCGCGAACCGCGGATCGGGTTCCCCCGGCGCCGCCCGTTCCTGATGCCCGCTGCGAAACCCGGTCAACACCTCCCGGACATGCTCAGCGCGCTCAGCGATCTCCTGCCGCTGCCCTCGGCTCAGACCGGCCAGCACCATACCCACCGACGGCCCTTCGTCGGCCGGTGCCGTCACCGCCTGCGCGGCCGTCACCAGCCGCGCCGATCCCGCGGCCGCCAGACCGCCGGTGCGCACGTTGCGTAGCACCACCCGCGTCCCGTCCAGCTCGACGACTTCGCACACGTCGCCGTCGAACAGCAGGTGCGTTCCCGGCGCCACCGTCAACACCCGATCGGTCACGCCGCGTCCCCGGCAGAAAGGTGGATCGGCGTGCCTGACCCCAACGGCCGACCGAGATCCGCGCGCAGAACACCGGCCCACAGCAGGTGCAACACCACGGGCCGTGCCACCTCCAGCGGCGCGTACGCGGTCAACGCCGTTTCCAGGCCCCCGATCGTGTTGTGACCGGCCGCCAGCTCCAGCGCCACCGGCACCAGCGCCTCGTTAACCACCGGCCTGCGCCGGTAGCCCGCCAGAAAGCTGACGTTGGCCAGGACCTGACGGTCCGCCCCGGCCCACACCTCGAACGCCCAGCCGCGGGCGGCCACAACCTGCCGCGTCCACGTGAACACCGCCGCCACGTCCGGCTCCGCCAACCGGTGCGCCGGCTTCACGTCAACGACTGTCGCCAGGCCCGAGTCGTTGAGCAGCAACAAATCCGGCACATGCCGGCGGATCCGGTCGCCGTCCTCACCGACCAGCTGAAACGGCTGGGCAGCGATCCCTACCACCGCGGCGTCGAAGTCGGCCAGCATGATCCGGGCCAACTCCAGCCGGCTTTCGTAAGCGACCAGCCGCCGCATCGTTGCCGACCAATACCAACCCGAATAGAACCGCCGGCCCCGATACCAGCGGAACTCCCGGACCGGCGCACCGGCCAGCAGCTCCTCGACCACCACGCGCGCCAGCGCCGACTCCAACAACGAGCCGTCCACGCCACGCCACCGCACAGCCACCGGCACACCGCGGCGAGCCCCATCCTCCCCAGACAGATGGAAGATGCTGCTACCTGGTGTCGTAAGTGGACACTTCGCCACGCCGACGTTCTCTCGCATTCATGTCGCAAGCGACATCCACAGCGACGTGATTCTGAGGCCGAGGCGAGTGGCCGCCTGCAGCCCGCCGGATGGCGGAACGATGAGCCCGGCCCGCTAACCAGGCATTTGGTCCACCCCGGCGGACCAGAGTGGCACGGACCAGCTTCCCATCACGTGGCGGCAGTCGACACGCAGCTGCGTCGGCTGGATATCCTGGGCGAGCCAACGAACCCCGACGACCAGTTCGTCGGGCGCCGGGTTGATCCACGTCCTGATCGTAAGACGGGAATGACCTTCGTCGGCACTGAGTGTCGAGATGTTCAGAGTGCCGCCCGCATCATTCCAGGTAAGCGGCCGGAAGTCGCCCGCCGTTCCTGACCCGAACGAGATCGCCGGATCGGCATTCTGCGGATTCAGAGCGTCGCGTAGCGGCCTTCGTTCGACGCCGGGCCTGCGCAGCAGGAACTCGGTTTCGATCTTGATTCCTTCATCGTAGCCGACCATCGACCGAAGGACGATGGCGGCGCTCTCCGACCTGCCGAGGAGGGCGTCAGAAAGCACAAGCGTCCCGCGGGAGGCGGGCGGGATGTGTTCGCTGATACGAACATCACGTTCAGGTTCCATTGGTCGCACGATAGAGCCTTCAAGCGGCAAGTGGCTGTCGTTCGCGGTGCGCGAGCCCCCGCCGGCCGCCTGGATGACGGCCGGCGGGATGCGATCGCTCAGGTGCAGACGCCCGGCGGGTTGTAGCTGCTTCCGGTAGTATGGCCGCCGTTCAGGCTTCCCGAGACAGGGGAATCCGAACTGTAGCGCTGCCAGGTGTAGTTGACGGTTGCGTAGTCGTCGTACGTGTAGTGGTAACCGCAGAATAGTGATGCCCTCATGTAGTGGGCGGTGTTCTCGCAGCTGCCGCCGCACGTTTTCGTGCTGCCCGTCGTCGTGCCGGTCCCACCGCCGCTGGTGGTCGAGTAGTGCAGCGTCACCGAGACGGACACCTTGTAGGCGGCACCGTTGCAGGTCATGCCGCCAGCGGCCTCGACGTCGAACTGGTACCTGCCGCCACCTGTGTAGGTCGGCCCCGAGTCGACGTAGGGAAGCCCCATGTAGGGGCGGCAGTAGGGAGTGGGATCGAACGGGGCGGCGTTGGCGGCCTGCCCGCCGGTCGCAAGACCGAGGATCACCAGACTGAGAACAGTCAATACGCGTTTGATCATTTGAGCCTCCCAGAAGGGTAGGGATCATTGGCGTACGCCTTCGGCAGGCTTGCATCTTTCGCGCGCAGCCTTCGCCCTCAGTCAGCTTTTCGACACAGCCGAATTGTCCGCGACATGCGGCCATCGTCACCGTTGAAGCTTCGCCTCCGGCACGCGCGGCCCGAGCGAAGCGTCGCTCCCCGGGCGCGGAAGATCGTGCTAGCTTCCGCCGTGACCGGACAACGCCACGCCGACGCTTTCTCAGAACCATGTCGCAAGCGACATCAACGGCGACACGATCTTGAGAAAGCGTCATCGAGGTCGAGAACCTACAATTAATCCTCTTTCACGATGCGACGAATCGCCGCGATTTGATTGATCCAGCTGTCCAGCCGGGCGATCTTGACGACATCGCCGGTTGTTGGCGCGTGGATGATGAGTCCTTCGCCGACGTACATGCCGACGTGGCGCGGGTTGGCCATGGTCCCTTCACTGCCGGGGACGAGGATGAGGTCGCCGGGCAGCATGAGGGCAGGACCGGCCACGGGTTTTCCGGCGTTGACTTGGTCCGTGGTGACGCGGGGGATGGCGATGTCGGCCGCCCGGTACGCCGACTGCACCAAAGAGGAGCAGTCGCATTGCTTCTCGGGGTTGCCGGAGCGCGGGTCGGTGCATGCGCCGCCAAAGTGATACGGGGTGCCGAGCTGGTTGATGGCCCAGAAGATGGCGGTCGTGACGGCGGGCGGGGTGTTCGCTGGGAGCGCGAAACCGTCCGGGAGCGACGCAAGCGCATCGGCGGCGCAGTCTGCAAGAGTGCTGGTCAGCTGCTCCACCAGGTGCGAAGCGTCGTCGGTCCACTTCGCGTACGCGTCAGGAAAGGCCGAGACCTGGACCGCCTGGGCAGCTTGGGTGAGCGGCATCGACTCCCAGCCGGGCACGGTCAGGAGCTTGTCGAAGAACGTCGCGGCCTGGTAGGCGGGCTCGGACAGTTGCGCGATAGTGCCCCAGCCCTGGCTCGGGCGCTGCTGGAACACCCCGATCGAGTCGTGGTCGTTGCGGTCGCCGAGGTGGGGCAGATTGCGCAGGCCGGACTCCTGCATGGCGGTGGCGACGGCGACGACCCAGCCCCAGCGGGGTACGCCTCTGGCGACGCCGACGTCGATGATGGTCGCGGCGATCTCCACCTGCTCCGTGTCCCAGGTACCGGCGCTGGCCGGCTGCCCGGTGGGACGTACGGCGGGCGCGGCGACGGTGCCGCATCCGCCGGAACCACCGCCCATGACGGCCGACAGCAGCAGCATGGGCAGGCCGAGGCAAGCGACGATGACGACGGTGACGACCCCGATGACGACCTTGATCATGGTGATAGCCCTTCGCTGAAACGAAAAAAGGGGGCCGGTGTGCGCGGGTGCGCGGCCGGCAGGGGTGGAGCGGTGTTGCGGCTTGCAGGCGGTGGGTGAGTGGCGTCAGCCCGGCGTGGATGTCGCGGAGGAGGTCGGCGATCGTGCGGGCGGTTTCGAACCGTCGGTGGCAGGCGTCGACCGGGGTGGCGTAGCGGCACTCCCAGCGGCCGGGTCGCAGGCGGGGCGCGTACCGGAGCATGTTGTGGAGGGCGACGAACAGGGCGCCGTTGCCTTGCGGGGCGAGCAGAGTCATCGGCTGGCTGGCGCCGGTTGGCAGCCGGGGCCGTTGTAGGTCGGGCGCGGCTGGCCGCGGTGGATCGGGCAGTGGCAGTGGCAGGCGCGCTCCACGATGCGGTGGGTGCGGTATGTCGCTGTATTGCTCCGGTCGTGAAGCACGAAAAGGGCGTGGGCCGCCCGCGCGGGCGGCCCACCGTGAGCGGTCAGTTGATAGAGGTGTGGAGCACTGCGGCGGCTTGGCGTAGGAGGTGCTCGATGATGCGGCTGGCCTTGTAGTAGCGGGCGCGGTCGTCGATTGCTGCGGCGTTCGCCCAGTCGAAGGTGCCGTTGGCCATGGCCGGGACGTGCCAGAGGTCGCCGCCTTGGTGGAGGAAGAGTGCGCAACTCCAGTGGTAGGCCAGCATTGTGAGGGGCTGGGTGGCGCAGGTGATGGCGCAGCCGCAGGCGTGCTCGTTGTAGGTGGTGCGCGGCAGGCGGTAGTGCAGTGGGCAGCGGCAGTCGCAGATCCTCTGCCACGGTGACGTGTATGCCATGGGTCTCTCCCAAGGATGGACGCGTGTACGCCGGGGGCCGCTGGCGGTGGGCGGGCATCCGAGGCGTGCGAGGTGGGAACGTGGCGTCAGGCCGGGATCAGCTCGACGGCGGGGTGGTCAAGGTTCGCCCCGGTCCCAGGAGCACGTTGTCCTGGATTTGGCGGGTCTCCTCGGTGGTGAGCAGGTAGGCGGGCAGCCGCGGTACGTGCTCACGCCAGGCGCGGTACCGCCGGTGCGTGCCGTCGATGAGCAGCGGGGCGGCCGGGTGGCCGTTGACGCTGACCTGGCCGACGATCACGGGTTTGGTCAGGTCGGTGGTCATCGCGTAAGCGCGGTTGAGGGCGTTGCTGGTTGGTCCGATGAGGCTGACCACGCGCGGGTTCGGGTCGTCGAGCTGGGTGAGGCCGTACGCGGTCGCCCAGGCCGTGACGTCGAGGTGCTGGGGGCTGCGGGGTGTGGTGGCGATCAGCGTTTCGGCGGCGTCGACGGAGAACACCCACGGCCCGAAGTGAAACCACTGGGGTTGGCGAGGTCCGGTCATGGGTCGGCCCGGCCGTTGGTGAGGCTGGTGTAGATCGCGATGCAGCGGAGGATCAGCTCGTGTGACGGCAGGGTCAGTAGCCGCTGCCGCTTGTCGTCGCGGAGCCGGTCCCAGATGAGGACGGTGACGGAGGCCGACCACACGTCCACGAGGACGCCATCGATCTTGGCGTACTGTCGTTCGGCGACGATGCGCCGCAGGGTGTCGATGAGGGTGGCGTCTCCGGGTGGGTGGTTGGCGTCGTCGGGTCGCTGGGCTTCGGGGAGCAGGGTGTGGCAGTCCTCGCAGGTGTAGTCGATGCGGGACGGGTCCTCGGTCTCCCACCGTTGGATGTCGGCGGCGGGCAGGCCGCACACCGCTTGCCGCAGGTCGCGGGGGTGGCGGATGTGGCCGCTCATCGGCTGCTGCCCGCCGGGTCTGGCCCCCACCTCGTGGTGCTGGTCTGTGCCATGGGGTGTGTCCTTCGGTCGGGGGCCGGGGCGGCGGCACGGGTGACCGCCGCCCCGGGGGTGTGGACGAGGAGTGGTCAGACCTTGAGCAGGTCGAAGGCGGTCAGCTTCAGTTCGCCGACGTTGCCGGTCAGCACCCGGTTGGCGCGGACGATCTCGTTCTTGGCGGGCTGGTAGTGGTCGAGGTATTCGGTGATGGCCTGGAAGCCGCCCCAGCGGCTGCCGGCGATGGCCTTCTGGGTGTCGGCCTCGCGGATCAGGTACTTGAGGGTGCCGAGCCGCTGCTTGGCGTTGTTCCTGGTCTTCTCGGACGCGTTGTCCTTGACCGGCCACACCTGCGCCACCACGTTCTCGAATTCGCGCATGGTCATCTCGGTGTGCAGCATCCGTTCCGCGGCCTTCTCGAAGGTCTCCATGTACTTCCACATCAGCCCCAAGGCTTCGCGGGCCTGGCTGATCTGGGAGTTGACGTTGGAGGTGTGCCGGAACGTGTAGTGCCCGACCGCATGCGCGAAGGCGGCGCGTTGGGTATTCGAACAGACCACCCGGACCGGGCTGGCGTCCACCCGCAGCGCGGCGGTGCCGTCGTGGGAGGTCGTGCCGATCAGGTAGAGGTCCATGGGGTCGACGCCGGCGATCTCCATCGCGTCGGGCAGTTTCATGGTCACGAACACGCTCTTGCCGCGGCGCAGGCTGCCGGCGGTCTCGAAGTGGGCGCCACCCACCTGGTCCACGAGGCGGTCCAGCATTTCGGCGCACTGCTCGTTCTGGACCACGGTGTAGTCGGTGCCGACGATGCCCAGGTAGTCGGTCTGGCCGTTGACCGGGTTGCGGCGTACGGTCATCCGCTTGTCGTCGGCGGGGATCTGCACCTCGACGCCGTCGACGAGGTCGATGCCGACGGTGCGGATGGTGCGCACGCCCCAGTTGCCGAGCTGGGCGGCGGCCATGATTTCTTCGGCCTTCATCGTGTTGCGGGTGACGGTGCCCAGTTGGTGCCAGGCCGACAGGCGGGCGCTGGCGAAGGCGGTCGTTCCGTCGGTGAACGTCTCGAGTTCGTGCGGCACGGGTTTCTCCTTCCGATGGACGCGGGGGCGAGCACCGGCTCGGCCCCCGCGATGGGATGGGGGTGGTGGGTGTCAGGACTGCTCGGTGTCGGTGTCGCCCTGCCCGGTGCTGCCCGCGCCGGCGTCGGCGGCGTTGCTGGTGTCGGCCTGCGCCGGGTAGGCGAAGGTCAGCGGCGCGTCGGAGACCAGGACGATGCGGCCTGCGGCGGCGGCCTTGGTGCAGTTGTTGCGCACCGCCCCGGAGCTGACCGTCCGGTCGAGCTGCCCGCCGATCACGGTGGCGATGTCCTGTGGGGTCATCGCCTGGCCGGGGTTGGCGGCCAGGACGTCAACGGTCAGCTTCTCCAGTTCGCCCCGGCCGAATGGCTGGCTGCCGTCGGCGTTGACGGTCACGTCGCTGCGGCGACCCACGCTCCTGGTGACGCCCGTGCGGGTGGGCAGGGTGACGATGTGGGTTTCGCCGTCCGCTCCGACGACGTGCAGCGTGCCGTCGGTCCGGATGAGGGGCAGCACGGCCCCTGCGGCGCTCGGCGTGTTCGCCAGCCCGCGGATGACCTGGTAGCACAGCGGGCAGCGGGGCGGTTGCGGGTTCGGGTCGACCTCGCTGGCCTTGGTCGGGCCGGGGATCCACCGCTCGGGCAGGCCGGGTAGGCGGCGGGCGGCGTCGGCCTGCTCCATCGCGGTGAGCAGCCGGGCGGCGGCCGGGTGACCGATGCCGCTTTCGGCCACGATCAGGTCGATGGTGGCGCCGTCGTCGCGGTGGTCGGCCAGGACGCCCTTGATGGCCATGACCTTGCGGTCACCGGGACGCGTCGGCTGCACGACGGTGACCGTCCGTGCCTCGTCGTCCTTGCCGTTGTCCGCGTTGTCGTTCGAGTCCTCGTCGCTGTCGTCGTCCCGGTCGGTTTTGTCCTCGGCATCCTCGGGGTCTCCGCCATCGTCGTCTCCGTCGACCGCGTCGCCGGGCCGGTCGGCCTGCTCGGTCTCGCCGGTGTCCGGCTCGTTGACCAGGTCAGCGGCGGCCGGGCCGGGACCGTCGATCTCGTCCGCACCGGCGGTGCGTTCGTCGCCGAGGTCGGCGTCGGTCGGGTCGTCCGGCCCGACGTCGGTCGCTTCCGGTGTTGGCAGGGTCCACCGGGTCGGCGTGCCCTCAGCCGAGTCGGCGTCGCTGTCCGCCGCGACGATCACCCCGGCGTCGGCCAGGGTCTTGATCGCCTTGTCGGTGGTCGACCGGGCCTTGCCGGACTTGTCGGCCAACTCGTGGACGTTGCCCTGACCGAGTTCGGTCAGCGCGTCGAGGACGGCCTGCGTAGCAGGCGTCAGGGACAGGTTGTCCATCAGGTTTCCCTCCTTGGAAACGTGGGGTGAAAGGCCCGGCGCGGTGTGGTGCCGGGCGGTGGTGCGACGGGTCGCGGGCAGCCGACAGCGCGGCAGGCACGTGAAGCGGGGTGCTGCCGTCCGGGGTGCTGCTGGATTGCGGCCCGGTGGCCTAGCGGCGACGTGAGGCCGCCGAGAGGACGCTGGCGGCCTCAGGCAGGTACACGGCGGCGGGGACGGGGTCGGTGGCGTGCTGGTCGAGAGTGCGCCCGGCGGCCGAAGCGACCCAGCGGCCGATCGCGTCGAGGCGCCGCATGAGGGTCTAGGCGGTGAGGTGGGCGAGTTCGGCGGGGGTGAGCTGGGCAGGGGTCCGGCTGCGCCAGGCGTCGGAGTGGCGCAGGTGCCACCAGCGCAGCAGCGACCGGCAGGCCGAGGCGAGGTCGTCACACACAGGCAGGGGATAGGTCAGGCCGGGCTGGGTCTGGCGGTGCTGCGGGTCGGTGTATGCGGTCGGCGTCCAGCCGTGGTCGGTCTGGGCGACTTCGCCGACCACGCGGCCGGGATAGGGGATGTCGAAGGCGGTGGCGGCCTCGGTGTCGGGGAAGACCAGCCACGTGTGCGGGTCACGCTGGCGCAGCACGGCCACGCCGCGCGCCGGGTCGCCGGGCTGCAGGAGCAGGTAGCGCTCGTCGCCGGTGCCCAGTACCGGCCGGTGGTTGCGCCAGGCGTGGTAGGCGGTGACGAGCATGGCCCCGAGGACGATGTGCCGCTCGCGGGCGGCGAGCGCGTCGGTGAGGGCCTGGTGGTAGCCGGCCATGTGCAGGTCGGCGCGGGCGGCCAACCCCCGTCGGCCGGCTGCGGCCATTTCACCCACTCGGGCGAGGGCTTTGTCGAGGGTGGTGGTGCTGTCGGTGAACCCGAGGGCGGTCTTGTGCAGGACGCGGGCGAGGTCGCCGAGGGCGTCGAGGGTGACGGTGTCGTGGCGCCACAGACGCTCGGGCAGGACGTCGTTGGTGTCGGCGGCGATACGCCGCAGGGCGGGATCGGTGAGGAACATCGGGGATCTCCTTTGCGGGGGCGTCGGGTTGTGGGTATGCCGAAGGCCGGTCACAGCGGGGCTGCGACCGGCCTTCGGGTGTGCGGGCGGATTGGGATTTAGGGGATGGCGACGGCGCACAGTCGTGCGTTGGAGCGCAGGCCGCGCAGGTAGCCGCACGCTTCGTTGAGGAAGCGGAACCGGTCCCCGAAGGAGTCGCTGGCGGCGATGAGGAGGCGGCCGTCGGTGGTGATCAGCGCGTCGCCGATCAGTGCGATGCGCCAGTAGAGCCCGGCGTAGGTGGCTTCTCCTGCTTGGTAGACGGACAGCTCGTAGGGGTCGAAGGAGTGGGCGAGCATCGCCAGGACGCGGGGCTGTTGTTCGAAGCGGCGGCGGGCCTCGTTCAGCGTGACCGTTGCCGGGTCGGCGTGGTGTTGGGCGAGGTAGTCCTCCCAGGGGCGGGCGGGCCTGGTGGCGGCGTTGATGTGGGCGTTCCAGGCACGCCAGCGCAGTGCGGCGTGGTGGGCGGCCCTGGCCGCGGTCCGGTGGAGGTCGAGACGACCCTTGCGGCCTCCAGCGGCCATGGTGATCGCGCCGAAGCGTCGGGCGGCGTCGAGCAGGTAGTAGCTGAAGAATCGGGTCAGCCAGCCGATGAGGCGGCGGTGTCGGACGTGGTAGCGGCGGGCCGGGGTGCTGTTGGTGTGCAGGAGGTCGTGGACTTTCTCGGAGGCGGCGAACGTGTCCGCGTCGTCGCCGGGGGCGAAGCAGACGGTGACGACCTGGATGGTGAGCGGCCGGGGCGTGGGCATCGGCGGGGTCCTCCCTTCACGGAGAGGTCGGCATGGGCGGGGGCGCGGCGCGTGGTGGTGCCACCGGAACGCGGCGTCTGGACCGGGGAAGCTGCCGTGACGGCGCGGGCGTGGATCACGAGCCGACCGAAGAGTGGGCTGTGGGTGATCCCGCTGGCGCGGGCAGATCCGAAGGGGTGAAGACGGGCGGCGGTGCGAGCAAGGAAAGAAGAAGCTGCACCGTAGTCCCGTGACCTGACAGCAGCAGCCCTGTCAGGAACCACGATCATGCCTGCGGCCTGCGCTGACAGGACTACCTCCGCGGCTGTCAGGTGTGGTCAGCCCACAAAGGTGCCTGACCGGCCGGGGAACCGGCGCCGTAGTTCGCGGGCGGGCTGGTCGTGATGCGACCGGTCATGCCGCTGCCTGCTGGTGACAACGCCGGAAGGTAGGGGCAGCACCACCGGAAAGGAGGGACCTGGCACCGCTGATCAGAGGGCCGGCGCGGCGCAGAGTGGGGTGCATCCGGTACTTCACGAGCGGCACACCCAAGGTTGGTCGCGCGGCCCGGCCGATCGGGTCGGGTGGGTGAGCGCCGGACCGCCTCGGCCAACCGGGGTCAGGTGGTGCCAGTAGACAGGGGAGGCGACATGCCCACAACGGTCGACAACTCGTTGACCCCGCCCGCCACCGGCGCGTCGTCCAGGCGCCCGGCCGGCCGCCGGCGCGCGCGGCAGTTGCGCTGGGTGGTGCCGCTGCTCCTGGTCGCGGTCGCATTTGTGCTGTACGCGCTGCCGCCGTATCTGACGTTGGACCCGAGCCGGTCCCGGCTGCCTGTCCCGCAGGGCTACCCGCAGTACTACCCGCTGCTGGTGGCGCACATCGTGTTCGGCTCCGTGGCGCTGCTCGCCGGCTGCTTCCAGGTCTGGCCGTGGTTCCGCCGGCGCTACCCGGCCGTGCACCGGTGGATGGGTCGGGTGTACTTCTTCGGCGGGGTGTTCCCGGCGGGGATCGCGGTTTTGGGCGTTGCGCCGGTGAGCAGCACCGGTTTCGTCTCGCAGGTCGGCAACACCATGCTGGCGGTTCTCTGGCTGGCCACCGCGGTTGCCGGCTATCGGACGGCGCGTCAACGTCGGTTTGTCGAGCATCGTCGGTGGATGATTCGCAGCTTCGCGCTCACCACGTCGATTGTGGTGAACCGGGTGTGGTTGATCCTTTTCGTCGTTCTGCTGCTGCCTCGCGTCGATACGACGTACGGCGGTGATCAGGACGCGATGATCCGGGCTGCGGCCGGTGCCAGCGTCTGGATGAGCTGGGTACTCAACCTGCTTGTCGCCGAGTGGTGGCTGGAGCGCGGCAGTGCCCGCCGGGGCGTCGGCCGCCGCCGCGAGGCGGCCTGACAACAAACCTAGCCCGGCCATTGCCGGCAGTCACAGCGAGGCCTGTCAGATGACGAAGATGCCGTCGGTGAAGTTGGGGTTGTCCGCCACGGCCCGCCCGTGGCCGCTCGGCAGGTCGATCAGCCGGACTCGTTGGGTGTCGTCCCCAGGTAGCCAGACCGTCTCGGCCGGCTCGGTCTGCTGGGTTGCGGTGGCTGCGGGCACGTCCGTCCGCTGGCCGCGCAGCAGCCGGTGCAGGTGCTCTTCGCGCTCGGCGTTGGGTAGCCAGAACAGCACCGGGTAGCGAGGGCCACCGCGCCGGACCAGTTGGACGTACCGGTCGAGCTTGGCCACGACGCGGCCCAGGGGTTCGGTGCCGGTGTCGGCCTCCAACCAGAAACCCACAGTCGTGTCGCCGACACTCCACAGGCCGTGTCCGTCGGCGGTGATGGTGCGGAACTGTTTGGTTGTCGTCGCCTCCGACCACCACCGGTCCAGCCGGGCCCCGCCGTGCTGACGGGCGTACGCGATGAGACGGACACCGAACTCGTTGGCGGTGATCCGGTGCCCCAGGTGCGGGTTGGCCGACAGCCGGGCGAGGCGCTGCTGGGCGGCTCGGACGGTGGGCTCGGGCAGATTGTGGGCGGCGGCCTGGAAACGTTGCCCGTAGTGCCCGAGGGCCCAGTACCACGGTTGGCTGCCGCCGCCGGCACGGGCGAAGCGGAACCGTTCGACCAGACCGAGGGCGCGCAGCTCGGCCAGGCGGATCTGGCAGGTACGGCGGGCGTGGAACAGCAGCCGGTGGATCTGGTCGGTGGTGAGGACCTGGTGGTCATCGAGCAGTTGAAGCAGCAGCCGGTCGCGGCTGGTGATGTGTGGGTAGATGGCCAGCAGGCCAGGACGCGTTTGCGGCATAGATGTGGTCACCCCTTGGAGAGAGAGAATCCCGTAGGGAGTCTGGACATGTCGATCTTGAATATTGGTCGCGCTATCGGCCGGGTTTGAGCAGGCCAGCCGCCTGACAGGCCGGGGTGCGGAGGGCTCGTCTGGGGGCTCGTTTCGCGGACACCCCCAAACGAGCCCCCGATGCCGCACCCAACCGAACCCCCAAACGAGCAGCCCCGACGGTCAACGGTCACGGGAATTCATCCGCCGGCGCATCGCCGTGCGGGCAAGCTGCTGCATCGGCGGCTCACCGTCCGCGCGGTCGTGAGCGGCGGCGCACTCCTGCCGGATCGCCGTCGCCTCACCCACCACCGGCGCCGGCGGGCAGGTGGTGAAGGTAAACGCGGGCAGTTCCCGATTGCCGACCAGCAGCCGGGCGGCAGCGGTGTACACGTCGAGATGGGCCAGGTCATGCTCGTCCACCTCCGGTTTCGTGTGCCGGGACAGATCCCGCGCGTCGGCCGGATCAACAGTGAAGAACACCTTGCTGCGCGCGTTGGTCGATACCGCCGCCGCCACGTCGTGGGGCAGTTGAGCGAGGTCCTGATGCGCCAGCACCAGACCCAGCCGGAACCCGCGCGCCTCGGCCAGCATGTCCCCGACGCTGCCGGGCAGCGTGAGGAAGTTCTGACACTCGTCCACGTACAGGCAGGCGTCCTTGCGCTGGTTTTCGGGGATGGCGGCCCGGGCGATGGCGGCCTGCCACACCCGGGCCACGATCATCGAACCCAGCAGGCGGCTGGTCTCCTCACCGAGGATGCCCTTCGGTAGCCGGCACAGCAGAACTCCGCCGTCGAGGATCGCGCCCATGTCGAACGACGAGTGGGCGTTGCCGATCACCGACTTCACGAAGTCCCGCAGCAGGAACGCCCGCAGTCGGGCGAGCACGGGGGCGATGACCTGCCCGCGGAACTGCTCGTTGATGCCGTCGTACCAGAGCCAGAACCCGCCGAGCCCGTCTGGGTCGTCCAGGCCGTGGGTGAACCTGGCCCGGAACTCCCGGTCCTGCAACAGCGATGGCACCAGACTCAATGTCGGTTTCGCGTGCCGCATCAGCGTCAGGCACGCCACCCGCATGGTGTCGTCCATGCGCGGCCCCCACTGGCCCTGGAAGATCTTCGCGAAGATCCCCACCAGGTTGTCCACGGCCAGGTGCCGATCACCGCCGTCATCAAGGGGATTGAAACAGCCCGGGTTCTTCTGGTCCGGGTCAATGATCACAATCTTTTTGGCGTACGACGCCGGGAGCCGGTCGAGGATGTCGGTGACCAGGTCACCGCGCGGGTCGATGACCACCGTCCCACGGCCGGCTTTGATGTCGCCGAGGATCATGTTCAGCAGCAGCGTGGACTTGCCGACGCCGGTCTTGCCGACCATGTGCACATGCTGGCGGGCGTCGGCGACGTTCAGGCCGACGCTGTAGTGGCCGATCTGCGACCGGCCCAGCACCTTCACCCCACGGCCGCCGGCCGGCACCTGCACCGGTGCCGGCACGGCCTTGGCCCGAGCCCGGTCCAGGCCCGGCACCGCCAGGTCCTGCGGCAGCGCAGCCAGGGCCGCGAGTTCCGGCACGGTGGCCAGGAACCCGCGCCGCAACCTGCGCCCGGCGAGAGTAGCG
Source organism: Micromonospora sp. NPDC048999 (assembly GCF_040649295.1). NCBI lineage: Bacteria > Bacillati > Actinomycetota > Actinomycetes > Micromonosporales > Micromonosporaceae > Micromonospora > Micromonospora sp. NPDC048999. The sequence continues at coordinate 18,638 of NZ_JBEZFI010000047.1, forward strand.
ACGGGTTGCGGCATCTTCATGCGCCGCAGCCGGTTCGGGCCGGTGTACGCCGCGGCGGCCGAGGCGATGCTGTGCCGCAGCCCGACGAGACGTGAGCGGACCTGCGTCGCCCGCTCCTTGTCCGGTGGTGTCTTGTCCGGGTCGGCGGCCACGGCGAACCGGACCGCGATCTCGAAGTGCGGCACCCGCACCGCCTTGTCCACGACCGTCCGGGCGTCGACAGCCGCCACCGGGTCCCGCTCCACCGCCCGCCCCGCCATGTGCGGGGTCCGCGGCCGGGACGAGCCGGGCGTGAACGCATCGAGAAACCACAGCAAAGGCTCGACGATAAGCCGCGCCATCCCCGACACGGCGCGGGCGGCCGCATCGGGCCGCCCGTGAGGATGAGTGCTGGTGTCCGCCGCCGCGCGTCTGGCCAGGCGCACGCGGCGGGCAGGTGCCGGGCGGGCGAGGACCTGCACACACACGTGTTCCCGGTGACGCACCTCGGCACCGGCCGCCAGCAACGCCCGCAGCGGATCGGCGTCGTGCTCGCTGCGCAGCGGCAGCATATCGGCGTGCTGGGGCCAGTGCGCCCCGCCTACCTGCTCGCCCACGTCGGCTGGGATCGGCGCGCCGGCGTCGGCGGTGGTGAAGGTGGCGGCAGGCCAGGCCGCGCGGACGGCAGCCTCGACCGCGCCGTGCGGCACCGTTCCCGGCACCCACACCCGGATGGTCAGGGCGCGGCCGGTCCACGTGTACTCCCAGCCGACGTGGGGGATGCCGAACAGGCGCTGCTGCCACAACGACGGCGTCAGCACGCCCATGAGGGTGGTCCAAAACGCGGCAGCGGCCTCGGCAGTAACCTCCGGCGGAGCGGCGATCGTCAGCCACCGCGCGCCGGCCGTGAACCGCCCGTGCCGCCACGCGAGCAGCTGATCATGGGCGAACACCGCCGCGACGATCGCGGCGGCGGCGAGGAAGCCGAGCCACGGCCGGGCGATGACCCACAGCCACAACTCGGCGGGCCATGTTGGAGTGGTAGTGGTGATCATTCGTCCTCCCCGATATCCAGTAGCGGGAACTACCCAGAGCTGATTGCGGTCGATGTTCTTGATGGGGTGTGCCATCCGCGGCCAGTACGACCGGTTTCGCGCTGGTCGTCGGCTGTAGGGCCGATTGATGGACGACAGCCGTGTGCACCCCAGGTTCGGCACGCAGCCGCAGCAGCCGCTGTCGCGAGAACGCGGCTGGTCCCGTCGATCAACTCTCTGGGGCTGCTGCAGCAGTGGCGGATGGCCGATTGCGCCACCCAGTACGGCGACAACTATGGGCTGATCCGATGCGCCGTTGTTTGGCCGCCCAGTGGAATCTGGACCGGCCACCGGGATGTGCCAGCGTCCGGGTGACCAGACGCTGCACAACGGGCCACGGCGGTGACCTCGGTGGCTGCCGCCGTGGCACCGTAGCGCGTCGCCGTGAGGCCTCGGGTGAGAGGAAGCGTCGGATCGAACGCGCGACGCACTGTCACGTTCATGCGGATCGGAGGTGATCCGGGCTGGGCTCCATAGGTCGTGGTGGGGTTGCCTGGCGGTCAGGCATGCTGGCTGCTGGGAAGGCGCTGCCACCAACACCATCTCGTTCGCGGCTCAGGTCGATGTCGGCGGCTTCAGCCGTACCCGCCCTTTCGCAGTCCCGGATGATCCCTTTGAGAAGCTCGACATTGACCGTGGCGATGCCGAGTAGCCGGTATAACGTGATGGCCTCGGTGGCGGCGGTAAGCGCCTCCTCGACCCGGCCAGTCCGATACAGCACGTCGGCGAGGACGGTCAGCGCGGTGGCGAGGTAGGGCTGGTGGGCGGTGGGGTTTGCGGCGGCCAAGTCACGCCAGGTGGTGACGGCCTCGGTGGCGGCGGTGACCGCCTCCCCGACCCGGTCGGCCTGACCCAGCGCGTTAGCGAGGGTCGTCAGCGCGGTGGCGAGGTAGGGCTGGTGGGCGGTGGGGTTTGCGGCGGCCAAGTCACGTCGGAGGGTGACGGCCTCGGTGGCGGCGGTGACCGCCTCCCCGGCCCGGCCAGCCCAATACAGCGCGTTAGCGAGGATCGTCAGCGCGTCGGCGAAGTAGGACTGGTGGGCGGTGGGGTCTGCGGCGGCCAAGTCACGCCAGGTGGTGACGGCCTCGGTGGCGGCGGTAACCATCTCCCCGACCCGGTCAGCCTGATACAGCGCGCTAGCGAGGACGGTCAGCGCGTTGGCGAGGTAGTCCTGGTGGGCGGTGGGGTCAGCGGCGGCCAAGTCACGTCGGAGGGTGACGGCCTCGGTGGCGGCGGTGACCGCCTCCCCGACCCGGTCAGCCTTCTCCAGCGCGCTAGCGAGGGCGATCAGCGCGGTGGCGAGGTAGTGCTGGTGCGCGGTGGGGTCAGCGGCGGCCAAGTCACGTCGGAGGGTGACGGCCTCGGTGGCGGCGGTGACCGCCTCCCCGAACCGGCCAGCCTGACGCAGCGCTTCGGCGAGGGTGGTCAGCGCGGTGGCGAGGTAGTGCTGGTGGGCGGTGGGGTCAGCGGCGGCCAAGTCACGTCGGAGGGTGACGGCCTCGGTGGCGGCGGTGACCGCCTCCCCGACCCGGTCAGCCCGATACAGCGCGTTAGCGAGGACGGTCAGCGCGTCGGCGAGGTAGGGCTGGTGGGCGGTGGGGTCTGCGGCGGCGAAGTCACGTTGGAGGGTGACGGCCTCGGTGGCGGCGGTGACCGCCTCCCCGAGCCGGCCAGCGCGATACAGCGAGTCGGCGAGGGTGGTTAGCGCTCTGGCGCGGTCGGTGGGGGTGGGGGCGTGAATGGCTCGGGCGCGGGCGACGGCGATCCGGGTGCGGCTGAGCACGTCGCGGTTTCCGGGTAGGAGTTGTTCGAGGGTTTGGGCAATCTCCCAGTCGGGGTCGGCGTGGTCGATGGCGATTGCGATGGCGGTGTCGATCGGGCCGTGTCCGGCCAGGGCGACGCGGATGGCGATCGGCAACAGTCGGACCGGTTCGGCCCGCAACAGAGTGGTGGTGGCGGTGTGGGCCGTGGTGGTGTGGGTGGCGGCGCGGGCCAGGACGGTGACCACGGCCGCCGCCTGTTCCGGGGTACTGGCGGCGAGGCAGACCGCGACGGCCAGGTCGGCGTTGCCGGTGAGCGCATCGGCGATGAGGTGCTCGGCAAGCACCGCCGGGAGGTGGGGCCGAGCCCAGAAGCCGATCACCCGCGGATACAGGTGCAACCACACGATGGCCCGGTCGATCAGCTCGGGCGTGGCGTCACGCAGGCCGGGCAGCAACGGCAGCAGCTGATGGGCATCCTCACGGGTACGGCCGCCGGTGAGCATGGTGAACGCCAGCAGGTCCCGCAACGTGTCCACCGTGACCGCTGGGTAGGCGTCCAGGCCCTGCTGGCGGGCGTGGTCAGACCATCGCTGGCGTTCCCGCGCCATCAGCCGTTCGACCGCGTCGGTGACATCGACCGGACCGCCTCGTCCTTCACCGTTCCGCAGCACCGTCTCCAACGCTGCGGCATGTAGCAGAATCAGAGGGGTGCCGGCGGTGATTCCGGCCAACTGAATGCCGGCCGGGTCGCAGTCGAGGTGTTCGGCGAACGCTGTCAGGGCGTGTTTCGCCGCGACACGTTGACCGGGCACATCCGCGGCGATCGTGCCGACCCGGCTCCGCCCGCCGATGTCGACGGCCATCGGCAGCGGTTGTTGCACGTTGGTCCACCAGTCGCTGAACTCCCGCGCCACGAGCAGTACCCGCACTTCCTGCTGGCCGGTCAGCCGGTGTGCTGCTACTAGCAGCGCGGCGAGGTCGTCACGGACATCCGCGTCGTCGACTACGACCAGGACGGGCTGGTCCCAGCCAGCCGCCAGGTCGACGGCCGCCGGGCCGTGCCCGGCTTGCGCCCAGCCCACCGCCCACGGTTCTAATTGCTGTGTCCACAGTGACTGGCTGATTTGCATGGCCAATCGGGTCTTGCCCGAACCTGGCCCACCCGCCAGCAGCCATACCCGCCCCGGCTGGTCTTCGGTGCACCAGCGGCGGACCGCCGCGACCTCCTGGAAACGGCTCCGCACGAACGGCACCACCGCTTCCCATGGCGCCAACCGGGTCAGCACACTGTCACCCGTTCCGGCGCCGCCGGGCCCCGGGCCGGGGCCGGTCGTGAACACCGCTGACCAGCGTTTGGCCTGCGCCAGTCGCTCTTGGCGGCGATCCCAGCTCAGTCCGGATGCGAACCCGATCCATGCACCGCCTGCCGCGATCGGTACGCCTATCCACGGATTCGGGATGTAGTTCGTTCCTGCTGCGGCACCGCCGGCAACGGCGACACCAAACAGGGCACCCACCGCCAGGCCGTACCAGCGTTGCTGTCGCCGCACCATGGCATACATCGTGCCGCGACCGTGCCAGCACCATCAGTTACAACCGGGTAGACCTGACGGGGACGAATGATCCGGATGCCTCACCCATCCATACACTTTCATGGCCAAGCGGATGATCATCATGGCAAAAGGACGGTCATCGTGACTCGCCCGGCGCGGAGAAAACGCCGGGCACTCCCGGCACCCCACCTCGACCCCGACAAGATACGCAGCAGCCTCACCCCTGATGAGGGTGGAGAAGTCGCGCGTGGCGTCGACCCTGCCGATCCCAGTCACCGACCAGACTCCTCCAACTCGAAGCCGGTGACGGCGATCCGATGCTCTGCGGCCGACCCGACGCTGCGGAAGGGGATCCGCGATCGGCCGGCGACGAGCAGCCCCTCGCCCCTGGGCGCCGACAGCAACAACCGCGACTCTCCAGCCGTCAAGTTGAACGCCTCGGCCACGGCGTCGATGGACTGCGTGCTCTGGCGCATCAACACCTGGGTCGCTGCGTTGGACACGACGGCGAGACCGAGGTCGGTCGACAGCACGTCGGCCGCGTCCTGGGTGATCACGCACAGCCCGGCGGACCGTTTCCGGGCGGCCTTGGCCATCCGGAACAGGAACCGCGCGCCTTCGCCATCGCGCATCAGCAGCCACGCCTCGTCGACCACGACGAGCTGCCGCCGCCGGCGGGCGCCCCCCGTGGGGGTGTCGATGCCCGCCCAGATCGAGTCCAGGGCCAGGAGCGTGCCCACGGTGCGCAGCTCGTCGGGCAGGTGCCGCAGTGACCACACCACCAGATGTCCGCGCGGGATGGTGGTGGTCGGCCCGTCGAACAGGCTGGCGAAGTTCCCGACCGTCCACGGGGCGAGCCGGGCGGCGAGCTGCCCGGCAGCCGGGTCCGCATCGGCGGCGAGCACGTCGGCCAGGTCGCGCAGCAGCGGCGCGGGCCGGGTCCAGGTGGCCGGGTCGCCGTTGATCCCGGCCCGCTGGTAGCTGGCGGTGATGGCCCGATCCAGGGCGGCGCGTTCGGCCGGCGGCGGTGCCGCCCCGAGCATGACCGAAATCAGCGTGTGCAGGTACAGGCCGCGCCGGGTCAGGGTGTCGGGCCGGTTGTCGGCGGGCAGGTCGAGGGGGTTGATGCGCACACCCGGTTGGCCGAGCTGCACGACGGTGCCGCCGACGTGCTCGGCGAGGGGCGTGTACTCGTCTTCGGGGTCGATGACCGACACCGCGGTGCCCTGGTACAGGTTGCGCAGAACTTCGAGCTTGACGAAGTACGACTTCCCGGCGCCGCTGCGCGCCAGGACGATGCTGTTGTGGTTGTCCTGCGCCCACCGGTTCCAGATGACCACGCCGTTGCTGGTGGTGTTGACCCCGTAGAGCACGCCCTCGGGCGGGGCGACGGTGCCCGGTGCCGGGGCGGCGAGGTCCGCCGAGGCGAGGGGGAACGCTGCCGCGAGGGCGGTGGTGTCGAGGATGCGGCGCATCCGTAGCGGGTCCACCCCGACCGGCAGCGTGGCAATCCAGCCCTGCTGGTGGCGGAACGTGGCCGGCTGCAAATCGAGGAGAACGCTGGCGGCGGCGGACTTCACGCCTGCGGTGACCGTGTGCAGCTCGTCGAGGGTACGGGCGTGGATGGTGACGTAGATGCCGACCTCGAACAGCTTCGCCGCGCCGCGGGCGACACGCTCGGCGAGGTCAGCGGCATCAGCCGCCGCGGCCTCGACCATGGGGTCGCCCAGGCGCCCCTGATCGGCGTCGAGGCGGCGGGACGATTCGAGGCGGGCGCGCTGACGTTTGAGCATCGGCGCGGCCAGCTGCGGCGTAACGGGGTCCACGTGCACCGCCACGTCGATCCGCCCGGGGTAGGACAGCAGCGGATCCAACCAGGCGGGGCCGACCTCGGCCGGGTAGCCGCACACCGCGTAGGTCGCGGCGTACCCGTCACCGACCTGCACATGCCACGGGCTGACCGACAACGCGGCCGGGGACGGCATACCCTCCCCGGCCGCAACACTCTTGGGTTTCCACAGGTTCACGATGCGCTCCGCAGGGTGATCGGGGTGCCGGGCACCGCGCGCGGGCCTGGCACCGGTGGGCAGAACGGGTCGACCGCGTTTGCGAGCGCGGCGGTGACGGCCGGCCCGTCCAGAGCGGCGGCTTCGACACCAAGGCCGGACAGGGCGCGGACGGCGCCCTCGGCGGCGTGTTCGCCGGTGACGACGGCGAGGACCTGCCGGCGCAGCGGATCCCGCTGCGCGTCGAGGTCGAGCAGGAAACGGGCGTAGTCGTCGGCGGCGGCCTGCAACGCCGGATCCGAAAGGCGCGGCGCGTGGTCGACGGTCGCCTGCGCGTAGACGGCCAGGTCGTGCCGCTGCGCGGCCACGACGATCTGCGCCGGCCCGGTCAGGCTGTTGAGGAACCGGCCGAACCCGTCCAGCAGCGCGCCCTGCTCGCTGCCGGTGCGCAGGTGGATGTTCGTGGTGCCGCAGCCGATCAGCACCTTGTCGCTGCCCTCGCTGGTGAGGACTCCGGCCGGTGTGACCGCCGTGACCGGCGAACGCAGTGGCGCCGGGAGGTTCGGTTTGCCGGCGACGTCAGCGATGGTGCTGGCCCGCGTCGTACCCGGGGCGAGCGTGCGTGGGCTACGGGACAGTGCGAACCCGTGCCGGAGCCACACATCCAGGGGCAGGCCGTCGCGGCGGCCGAGCGCCACCACGATCGCGATGGCGAACACGATGCCCCCGGCGACGATCCACGCCGTCGGCGGGAGCATGCGCCCGACGGTGCGGTAGAGACCGAACCCGGTCAGGCCGACACCGCCGACGATGCCGAGCTGCCGGAAAGTGAGCCCGAAGGCGATGTGGTCGGGCTCGTTGACGTTGGCCGGAATCCGTGCTCTATACGACCCGCCTGTCTCGTCGGTTGTCGGACTCATTGATGATCACCCATCCATTCCATCTGTTGAAGGGGCAGAGTCTTGTCGCTGTGTTGCGCAACGCAGGCGGCATGGTCTGTTCTTTGTGTGAGGTCGAGGGAAAGCGACGCATCACGGTGGCTCAGCTCAGGACTGGACCGACCGGGGTGTCGCGGCGTCGTCGGATCGGTTGGCGGTAGAGGGCTTGTCGTCGAGCCGTGCGCTGATCGACCAGGTCGATCCAGCGTTACGTGGCGGATTCGCATGAGCAGGCTCCTTGCGGTGATGCGAAGAATGGCAGCCTCGAGGGGCCGGGAGCGGGACTGTTGAGCGGTTGGACTTTCGCCAGGCCGTGATGGTCGTGGCGAACATGGTTGAGTCGCTGCTGGTCGGGGGCAGGCGCGATGAGCCGGACGTCGAAGATCACGTGCCGCATCCGTCGCCGTTGGCGATCGTCTATTTGCGGCAGTTCGACATCGGCGCAGGTGCGGCAGACCTGGTCGCGGCTGCCACCATCGCCACCCGTACCCCGGGCGGCGGACCCACCACCCCCCACAACACCTGTCGTGCTGCCGGAGTGGTCGCGCACCGTCGAGCCGGCCGACGCCTTCCCGGTGCCGGCCAGTCTCGGCGTGACCCCCGCCGCCATCCACAAACGGCGCGAGGATCAGTTGGCCTGCGGGGGCCCGCCCCACGACCCCGTGGTGGGGAGTCGCTCGCCAAACGGCGAGGATCTACAACACGACACCAGAAGCCCGGGGGACCTTAGTGGACGCCGCACTAGGTGAGATGAGCCGGTGTGTGGGCGGTGGCGGGATCACTGGCCCCCACCGCGGCGCGCAATTGGCGCAGGCCCTCCTCGGTGCCGATCGCGGCGCGGTCCTGCGGGTGCTCGACGTAGTGACGAATGGCGCGGGCGAGGAACGCCGGTTCGATGTGCAGCCACCCGATCGGGACATCCTCGCTGGCCGCGTACTGTCCGAGCATGGGCGTGTGGTTGAGGTAGAGCTTCAGTTGGCGGGCGCGACGCTTGATCGGCGGAGGAGGGCCGCCGGGTGCCAGTTCATCCCAGGCGATCGCCGTCGTGCGCAGAAACCGGCGCAGGAGCAAGCCGCCGGAGTCCAGATGAAGCTGCGGGCGTTGCACCAGCAGGATGACAAGCGCGACAACCCAGAAGATCCCGACGCCGATCACTGTCGCCGGCCAGGTGAAGCCGAATTCGGCCATTCGCATTCGGTCGCCGTTCGGGACCCGTTCGGTGAAAACAAGACCACCGCTCAAGAACATCAACATCATGGCCTGCGAGCACGCGGTGAGCGGCGAGGCGGGCACGGTGAAACGCCCAGCGCCGCGGGCGAAACTCTCCGGACGCCGGCGGATGCCGCCGGTGAGCAACCAGAAGGTCCCGAACGGGATCGCCACAGCGACCGCGATCCCGCCGAGCATCACCAGCAGACCGCTGGCAAGGCTCATTTGCCAGGTCAACGGCTGCAACCAGAAGGTGACCGGCAACCGAAGCGCGAACCCGAGGACGCCAAGCGGAACGGCACACCAGCGCAGGGCAGTCGGCGACATGCAGCGCACAGTAGCCGAGCAGGGCGATTCCCGGCCGCCCCAGGTTGCTACAACCAGTACTCGATCGCTGACCCCAGGCGATCAAGCTGCTGGGGTGGCATGCCGCGACCGCATACCACCCCAGGGTCAACCTTGATGATCAACTTCAACGCAGCAAACATCTGCAAGAGAGGCAGTACAAGCGCCCGTCGGGACGACAGCCGGCGGGGGAGCGTCTTCGTGGGTTATCGCCCACCTCGCGCGGCGGTACGCCCGAGTCGGCCGAGCGGCAGGTGGCGGGTGATGGCTTGGATGACTATCGCGCGTAGCAGAACACCGCCGGTGCTCGGTGATCCCGCGCCGGTTATGTGTCGGCGGAGCATTGCGGGGATTTTGATCGTGACCCAGAGGACGACGATGACGAGCATGAGGTTCAGCGCGTCCGAGCCGGGAAGGCCGAGCAGGATCGGCAGGTTCGACTTCGGGTCGATCAGCAGGTTGATGCCGGCCGAGAACGCGACCGCCTGCAGCGTGGGGGTGGCCAGGCAGCCCAGCAGGGTTCTCCACCACAACTGCGCGGCGCCCTGCGTCCACGGGGTGGCGTAGCAGGCCAGCGCGACCGGTGCGACCCCGGCCAGGATGACCAGCACCCCGATCCGCGCGAGCCAGGTGCCGACGAGCATGAACATCAACACGACGATGACCAGTCCGATGATGGCCGTCAGGAGGGCGGCGCTCTCGTCGGTCATCGCCGAGGCGATGCGAGCCCGCACGAAAGTGACCGCTTCGGTGGTCGGCGCGGACCTGCCGGTCATCGACACCGTCAGTGCGTTGGCGACATCGATGAGCACAGCGGTCAGGGGCAGCGCGAACGCGGACAGGACGAACCCGACGACAAGCCGGGGGATCAGCTCCTTGACGTTGTAGCGGATCTCGACCGAGTCGCCGACCATCGTGGCGACGCCCACGGCGATGATCGCGAGGATGAAGCAGGCGTTGACGACCAGCACGCTCTTGCCGGCGATCAACTGCACCTGCGGCAGGACCGTGACGTCCGGCGATATGAAGATGGAGGATGTCAGGAAGGTCAGCAGCCCGCCGAGAAGGTCGACGACCTGATCGGCGAGCCAGCTGACCAGTTTGTTCATCAGCCAGTTGACCATGGTCGGTGACATCTCAGCCGCCGAGGATGCCCTGCAACACCTGCAGGACCACCGGGGCCAGTACCGCCAAGGCGTAGCCGATCAGCGCGGACTTGACGTTGCCCTTCGCCTGCTCCACCTGGGCCGGGTCACCCCCGGCGGCCATGTACCGCAGGCCACCGATGACCAGGAACATCGTCGCGACCAACGCGATGATGCCCATGACCCAGCCGGTGATGTTGGAAATGATCTGGGCGATGGAGTGGGGGCCACCACCGCCGCCAGGGGCGGGGGCGGCCAGAACCAGGTCGTTGAGGACGGAGATCGTGTGCATCGCGGCGCTCCACAAGGAATCTGCGGGCCGCCGCGGCGGGGACCGGGCGAAGCACGGGCGGTCCGGTGGGGGCGCTCCTCCCTCGCAAGTGGCGAAGGGCTGCGGTGTCAGTACGCCGCGCCAGCCGTGCCGGACCGTGGGCCTCGCCGGAAGGAGTGGTCCCCACCGGGCGGGCATGCCGTGGATGACATGCACCGCCCAGATCTCGACTGTCAGACCGATCGAACCCGCCGCTCGCCTGTCACGCCCTGACAAGACCGGTCAGCGACTCGCGTCACCACTGGCCTTTCGCAGCTGACCTGCTCCGTTCTCAAAATTTCTGCTCCGACCGGCAAGTTTTCTCAGCCAAGGTGCTCCGCTGCAGCGGCTGCGGTGGGCGCTGGCCACTCGCCAGCCAGCCGGGGAGATCTGGGACACCTGGTCAGCGAGCACGGCACCGAGCTGCCCTACGGATCAATGAGCCCTTTCCAAGCAGATGCTGCAGGTGACTGCAGCCACGTATGAGCAGTCGATCGCGATGCTGGTCGATCCGGCCGCCGTGGGCACTGGCTGAAGCCGACTGATGAGGATGCTGCAGCAGCTAACCAAGCGGGTCCTCGAGTCGGCCCCAAAATGGGGAGATCGCCGACCACCTCGGCTATGACAGGCACGACCCGGCAGGTCGGTGGGTACGCGGGCGGGGACCGTGTCCGAGGACAGCGGAGGGCGTCCTTCGGCTGGCGCCGGTCGGCCAGGAGTCAGAGGCGGGAACCGTTGCCACACCCGGCGTGCGAGGGTCACGCGGCCCGGCACGGCAAGAGGCGTCCGAATCCCGACTGAATCGGGATCCGAATCGTGTATGTCAGTACGATCCGGTGATCCAAAGCCGGTGAACTGCCCGGGATCTCGGCTTTCCGGGGTCCGGACGGCCTGGCCACCTCACCCGAGGGGATGCGGAGGAGGCGCCGTGCCGGTGGTCGCGGGTCGGGAGGCGAGGCCGGTGAAGCCCAGTTGCCGCTATCCCTGGTAAGCGATGTCGTCGATCCTACGCGGCTGTTAGCTCACGTGGTGTTCGAAGGAGTCCCTTATGATCAACTCCTCGGGTCAGGTGTCCAACGAGCAATCGCCGCTGTGGCGCCGAACACTCCGGGGACTGGTGGGCGGCACAGCGGGCGGCCGGGCAGCCGACAGCGGCGGTCGGCGGATGAACCGAGTGCCTCGGCCGGCGAGCTTCGATCGGCTGCCGGTCTCCCGCAGCGGCGGCCCCCGGCGATGGGCGCGGCAGCCCGGCGAGCGCTGGCCGCGGGGCGCGTACCGCGGTCGAAGCCCGCAGGACGATGCCGCCCAAGTCGAGTTCCATCTGGAGCGGTACCGCTACATCCTGCAGCAGATTCATGCCGCTAACGAGAACGTCCTCCGCTTTCTCGGCATTTACCAGGCGCTCGCCACCACGCTGGTCGGCGCAGCGCTCGCGCTCTTCGTCGGCCACCAGAACTGGGGCATTCCGCCGGCGACAGCCCGGGCGGGGATCCTCGCTCTCCTATGGCTGGTGACCGTCGTCGCCGCCTTCACCGTCCTGCTGGTGATCGTCGGCGTGCTGACCTGGCTCGACTATCGCAACGAAGAGTGCCAGCTGCTGTCGGACGTCTTGGATCCAACATTCCGGGCGCCACCTAATCTGCGTAACTTCTACCGCTGGTACGAGACCTACATCATCGCCTTCATCGTCGTAACAGTCGGCGCGATGTGGTGGTGTGCGCTGGAGTTAATTATCCCCGCCATCCAGATGTAGGTCCGGTGCATCCGTATACCGACAGGGCGGGGTTGTCAGGTCGCCATGGCGGTTTCCCGGCGACCGGAGGTGCGGATAGGGCCGGACAGGTCGCCTCGCGTGACGGCGGCGGCCACGACGCGTTCGGCGCGGCGGCGCCGCATCCGCAGGGCAGGTGCGGTCACGCCCTGCTCAGCGGCCAGATGCTCGATCATCGCGTCGCCGAACCGGGTGGCACTGATCAGCTCAGCGGCTTCGGCGGTGATCAGGCCCGCGGCGGCCGCTCGCCCGAGCAGCAGGTCCGGGTGCCCGTAGGGCATCCTCGGCGACCGTGAGCCACTGGACAGGTCCAGCGGCAGTTCCTCGCCGGCGTCGGCCTTGACGACCGCGGCGCCGGCGCGCCAGGCCGCCCAGCACAGCCGCAGCCACAGCCGGGGCGGGGCGAGGTCCGCCGTGCGCAGTGCGTGGAGGAACCCGGCCAGGACTTCGGAGTCCACGTCGTCGGCGTGCCGGGCGTAGCCGCGGCTGATCTTCGCCGCGAGGTGCGTCAGCGCGGGCAGTGCCACGCCGATCGCGCCAACAACCCAGGCCGGTCCGCGTTCGCGGGCGTGGTGGGCCAGCTGCCGCCACAGCTCGTCGGTGGTGTCGCTGTCGTAGCGCTCGTACACCAGCAGCTGGCGCAGCTCGTTCAGTGGCATCGTCGTGTCCGGCAGGCCCGGCACCGGGCGGGCGTCGAACACCAGCGGCGCGGGTTCGCAGGTCAGCAGCTCGAACGCCTTTTCGGCGGTGGTCAGCGCCGTGTCGGCCGTCCTGGTGTGGGTGGTCGTTGCCATGGTGATGTCCCCTCGACGGGAGCGCTCCGCCTTGTGCGAAGGCTTCGAGGCCCTCGATTGGGACAGCGCGACCTGACACCAGAAGCGCTTGTCAGACCGGGACAGGTCGTGTCCGGTCGTGTCAGGTTCGCCGCTGTCTCCACCGCCCGCGGTGGCTGTCAGACGGCCGTGGTGACCGGTTCTGTCAGGTCGGGGGCGGGTTCGATCGACCTGACCGCGAGGCACTGGGGATCGTCAGTACGCCCCGCCGGTCCGGGGGCCACCACACCTATGACCGATAGAAACCCGCGCCGCGCGCCGGCCCCTGTGGGGGACGTGGTGCCCGGCGACCCGCCCGTGCCGATCACCGTCTGGCCGGTCCCCGCCCCGCAGCCGGGCGAGACCATGTCCAACGCGATGGGCGTGCGGCTGGTCCACAATCTCACCCACCCGTCCGATCTGATCATCGACCTGGCCGTGGGGCCGCAGCTGGCCCGCGCGGTCATCGCCGCGCACCGCCGCAGCCCCCTGCACACGCCTCGACGGCTCGGCTGGGGCCGGGAGCCGGCGACGCTGATCATCACCGACTGGCCGGTCGACGACGCCGCTTCACCGGTCGAGTTCTTTGGGCGCTGCCACGCCAGCCTCGTGCCGGGCGGCTGCATAGCGGTGCTGCTGCCGCACGGCGACGTCATCACACCGGTCGACGTCATCATCGCCGCCAAGCGGGCGGGGCTGGCGTACCTGCAGCACATCGTGGCGGCCGACCGGCCGCCTCGGCGTGGCCAGCAGGCGCAGCTGGACATCCACACCGACGTGCTGATCCTGACCCGCAGCGCGACGAACACCGGGGGCGCCGATGGCTGAAACTCTGCCGATTACCTCGGTGTGGCTGACCTGCCAGATACCCGCCCGTGACCAGCGGCGAGGCCGTTACGTCCCGGGGACCTCCAGCCATCCGGGAAAGATGCTGCCCCACCTGGCCGCGCACGCGATCAGCTCGTACACGACGCCAGGCGATCTGGTGTTCGACCCGATGTGCGGGGTCGGCACCACCTTGGTCGAGGCCACGCACCTCGGCCGACACGGGATCGGGATCGACATCGAACCCCGATTCACCACCCTCGCTGAGGCCAACGCCGCCTTCGCCGCGTCGCAGGGCGCCCCCGGCACGGCACAGGTACTCACCGGCGACGCAACCGGTCTGCTCGACCTGGTGCCCGCGTCCGCGGTCGGACAGGTGGGACTCGTGCTCACCTCGCCGCCCTACGGGCGCGGGACCCACGGCCTGGTCCTGACCACGAGTACCGGGGTACGAAAGCGGGACCACCACTATGGGGACCGGGAACGCGGAAACCTCGCCTATGCGGGATGGTCCCGCTTGCTCGACGGATTCGCCACGATCCTCGCCGCCAGCTACCAACTGCTACGTCCCGGCGGGACCGTGATCATCACCTGCCGACCGGTACGCCGCCAGCGGGACGACCTGATCGACCTGCCCGGCGAACTGCTCGCCGTCGCACAGTCGGTCGGGCTGATCCCGGTGCAACGGTGCGCGGCGATGCTCGCCGCCGTCCGCGACGGGCAGATCGTGCACCGGGCCAACATGTTCGGGCTCATCGCCGTCCGCCGCGCCAGGGACGACGGCATCCCCGTGCATCTGGTGGCGCACGAGGACGTGCTCATCCTGCATCGCCGCTGAAAGAGCGCCCTGCCAGGTTCAGAAATCGTGAACGTGACAGGGCGCGGGCGGTCGGTGCCGAGGAACAGCCCGCGGCCGCCCCGCGCCGGGACAGGGCAGCAACTCCGTCGCCGCCCGCCACGCGTTCGCCGGGACCGTCTCAGCGGCGGCCCACCACAGTGGTCGGGACTCGTTGGCCGGTCCCGCTCCCGCCGGGTACCGGCTGCCCGCCGGTACCCGGCGGGCCAGTCCCGGTCCGGCGAACAGCGGGACCGGTACTGAAGTCCCGCACGGGACCTGCCCTCACCGCAAGGCAGCGGGACCCGCTGCCGGCCGGGACCCAGGCCCAGGCGGACCCGAGTCCCGCCTGAGTCCCGCTCCGACGAGCATGACCTGACACGGGGGAGGGCATTGCCCGGTTGTCAGGTTCGGTCAGGAGACCGAACCTGACAACCCGGCCGACAGGGCTCCCGGCGGGACTAACCTGAAGGTTCTCCTTACTTTCTTACGTGCCTCTGATCTGACGCCTCGCGCGACGGCATCGCGCCCACCGGTCCCGGTCGGCCGCCGCCGCCAGCCTCAGATCCGGCACCACAGACTCCACGCCCCCCGCCGACGCGGCCGGGGCGCGGCATCCCCATCCCTTCAGGCGGCCACCGGTTGGTGGCCGCCTTCCTTTGTCCCAAGGAGGACACGTGCTTCGTCCCACCTGCGGCGGATTCTTCGCCGACCGCCGCAACGCGGCCCCGCCCGATCTCCTCACCAGTGTCACCGCACCCGTCGAAAGCGGCAGCGGATCCGGCCAGGCCCGAACCATGGCCACCAATCCGCTGGCCTCGTACGCCGGGCTGGTCACGGCCATCCACTCGGCCGCCGCCAGCGACCGGACGGCGCAGCGATGACCGACGCGAACCTGCCGGACCAGATCCGCACCCTGCACACCGAAACGATCGCCGCCATCGAGCAGCGGCAGACCCTGGCCGACGCGGCCCGGTCCGCTCTCCTCGCCGCGCTGGAGAACAGGCTGATCTGCCGGTCCGGCTGTGAGGACGCCCTCGCCGCGTGGGGCCTGAAACCGCTGCCCGAACAATGGACCGTCTCCGCCGACATGCAGCTGTCGTACACACGGTCACACCGCGACCTCGGCGAGGCCCGCGAGCAGGCACGCCGTGACGTGCCGGACGAACTGCGCCTGCTGCCGGTGGTGGTGGCGGTCTACCCGACACACGTCATCGACGTGGCACCCGCCCCGGATGACAACGAGCAGTCCGAGTCCCAGCGATACCACATCACCGTGCAAGTCACGCTCCACATGTCGGTGACGGCGACCCACGAGGCCGACGCGCTCGACGACGCCCGTACCACGCTGGAGTGCTGCCTGCCCGAGCTGGCTGACGCCGGCATCACCCTGACCGACCCGACATGGCAGGCCACCGAAGGCACCGATGACGCGTCGTACGACGACGCCGAGAGCCACGCGGCACCCGCGGCCGGTCTGGCACAGCTGACCGACCTCGCACAAGATCTCACCGCCGCGACGGCGGCGCGTGACGCGGCGGTGCACGCCCTCGCCGACCTACGGCGCAAAATCCGCGCCCGCGCGATCGGCGCCCTCATTGACGACGAGATCGGGGGCATCTATCAGCACACCTCCGAGCGGGTCGGCCGGTTCCTGGTCGACCTCGGGCTCGACGGGCTGCCGCGGGCCCACCACGTCACGGTGGTCGCCGACCTGACCCTGCCGGTCAACGCCGGAACAGTGCAACAGGCCTGCGACGCGGCACAAGACGCGATGCGGGCGGTCGCCGACATCGGCCCCGACGAAGCGCGGCCGTGGATCGCGTGTGGCCGGACCATTCCCGAGGACGCCACCGTCGATCAGAACGCCTGGCGGGTTCCGTGGCGGCACGAGTACGAGATGTGGCTACGCGGCCACGCCACTGCCGACGACGCGAAGGCGGCGGCCGAAGCCCTCGTTCGCGCGGACCTGACCCGGGCGCTGGCCGGCACTGCCCACCACCTGGCCACGGTGACCGCCAGCATCGAGGGCGTCGGGGTCGACCTGTTCCTGGACCCCGACAGCGACTGAACCGTCAGGCGCGCGGCGATCCGGCGCGCGCCAGTTCCTTCCCGAAAGACGTGGTCCGCTGCGCGCCCCAGCCGGCGCGGTCACACGCGGCTCGTCCCTCCTGAGCGTTCTCCCGGCATCTGCCGACCCCCATCCCGCATTGGAGATCATCATGTCGTTCCCCGACACCAAGCTGACCGTGCGATCCCCGGCCGACCTGGTCGCCGCGGTGCCCTACCTGCTCGGCTTCCGCCCCGACGACGGCAGCGTCGTCGTGATCGCCAGCAGAGACCGCCGCATCGTCTTCGCCGCCCGCACCGACCTGCCCGCCCCGGACGCCCCCGCAAGCCACCTCCTCGACCTCACCGCCAACCTGGTCCCGGTCGTGTGGCAGCAGCAGCCCATCACCGATCTCATGCTCGTCGGCTACGGAAACGCCGAACACGTTGACCCGGCACTGCGCACCATCGGCGAGGCGTTCACCACCAGCGGCATGACCGCTCGGGAGTTGCTGCGGGTCACCGGCACGCGGATCTTCAACCTGATCTGCGACAACCTCGCCTGCTGCCCCGCCCAGGGAATCCCGTTCGACCCCGTCGCCTCACTCGTCGCCGTGCAGGCAACCGCCGCCGGGGCGGTCGCGCTACCGAACCGGGCAGCCGTAGCCGCCCGGTTCGCACCCGTCCAAGGCGCCGCCCGTGACAGCATGCGCGACGCCACCAGGGAGGCGGTCACCCGCCTGAAGGCGGTGAACGCCGCCGGCAGCAACACGGTCGACGAGGCCGGCGCGCAAGCGGTCCGCGACGCGCTGCGGCAACACGACAGCGGCAAGCGCCTCACCGACGACGAGGTCGCCTGGCTCACCCTGCTGCTGAAGCGGCTATCGGTGCGGGACCTTGCCGTGGACCTCACCCAGCCGCACGACCAGCACGTCACGTTCTGGGCCGACGTCACCCGCCACGCCGAGGAGCCGCTCGTGCCGGCGCCGGCCACCCTGCTCGCCGTCACCGCGTGGCGCTGCGGTGACGGCGTGCTGGCCGTCATGGCCGCCGAGCGTGCCCTGCAGGTCGAC
Source organism: Micromonospora sp. NPDC048999 (assembly GCF_040649295.1). Classification (NCBI taxonomy): domain Bacteria; kingdom Bacillati; phylum Actinomycetota; class Actinomycetes; order Micromonosporales; family Micromonosporaceae; genus Micromonospora; species Micromonospora sp. NPDC048999. The sequence goes on from NZ_JBEZFI010000047.1 coordinate 36,345, forward strand.
CCCGCATACGGGCTCGCCGGCCTGCTGCTGCAGGCACTGCACGCCGGCCTCCCGCCGTCGCTGTTCGAGCAGGCAATCACCGCCGACCGAACTGACCCCTCGGCCCAGTAGCCGAAACCCTCACAACAGGAGGAACACGATGGATCCCACCCGCCGCATGCTGCGCGCCCTCGCCAAACACGCTGAAGAAGCCCGGCTGCGTTGGAACGCCGAACGCGCCGCCGTCCGGGCTCGCGGCGAAACGCCGGCCCGCACCCAGGCGTACGCCTACCACGTCCAGGCCAACCTGTGCCTGATCACCGCGATCGGCGCGGCCGACCTACCCGCGAACTTCCGCATCCACGACATCACCCTGTCCCGCGACCCCCTCGCCGCCGCCGAGCAACTGCGTCAGCTCGCCGTCGCCTACGACCACAGCGGCGCGATCGAGGCCGCACACGAGGCAGCACGACTGGCATACAAGGCGGCATTCGCCGAACCCGTCACCGCACAGGAACAGCAGTACGTCGACCTGCTCGCCGGCCTCCCCGCCGCGCGACGCGACAAGATCGTCGACCTGGCCGAGGACCGCGCCCGCCGCCCCGAGGCGTGAGGACCGGCCGATCGGCGACCACACCGGCCCCATCAGCCGCCCGCCTGGGGCGCCATCCATCCCGGCGCAATCCCTGCCCGGCGGGCTCCTCCGGACACCCCTACGAAAGACATCCCAGGAGCTTGAATGTCAAGCAGCAGCCTCGTTGAGGTGATGCGACCAGGCGGTCGCCTCGTGGTAGGGCGTGCCGGTTTTGAG
>NZ_JBEZFI010000048.1:0-37010 GCF_040649295.1 Micromonospora sp. NPDC048999
GGGGGGGGGGCGCGGCAGTCATGTTGGCTCTCAGCCCGCCGGTGCACGCCCGCGGGGGGGGGGGGGCCGCCCCGGGGCGGGGGCGCCCCCCCCCCCCCCCCCCCCGCGCGGGTGTTACAGACTGCCGCCCTCGGCGACGCGGGTCGCGTCCCCGTCGAGGCGGCCGGTGCCGTACAGCGACTGGCCGGAGCTGGTCTTGACTCCGGTGCCGCCGGCCGAGCCGTCGAGGCGCACGACCGCCGCCTCGGCCTCCCGGACCAGCACGTCACGCGCATCGGCGTCGGTGACCAGTTCGGCGTCGCCGGCGAGCACGGCGAAGGCGGTCATCTGCTGGATGGCCCGCTTGTTGTTGCCCTCCGACTCGGACTCCAGCGCATTGGCGAGCTTGTTCGTCAGCTTCCGGTGCGCCACGGTCGTCAGCTTGCCCTCCGACCGGAACTGGTCGATCAGCTTCTGGATCTCCGAGCCGCTGTTCCATGCGCCGCCGAGCCGCACGATCATCGCGTCGGTGTCCCGGACCAGCACGTCACGGACACCGCTGTCGGTGACCAGCTTGGCGTCCTTGGCGAGGTCGCGGAACGCCATCAACTGCTCGATCGCCCGCTTGTCGTTGTCGGTCGCCTCGGAGAGCCGAACGTTGCTGAGCTTGTTCGTCAGCTTCTTGTGTGCCAGGTCCGACAGCAGCCCCGAGGCCTTGAACCGGTCCAGCAGCTTCTGCATGTCCCGGAACGAGGTGGTGACGAAGAACCGCACGGTGGTGGTCGACTGGTTGTCGGCCTTGTCCGTGGCGGTCACGGTCAGCTCGTGCATGCCGAGCGCCAGCTCGAACATGGGCTGGAGCGTGTTGCTCCGGTAGGCCCGGCCGTCGAGGGTGCCGACGACCGCCTTGATGCCCGAGGTGGCGTCGACCGCCTCGTACCGGATTCGCACGTCCTCGCTGTCACCGTAGAGCTGGCCGTCGGCCAGGCCGGACACCAGCACCGTCGGCCGGGTCGCGTCGATCTTCAGGATCGCCGACTTGAGCGTCTCGGTGTTGCCGGCGGCGTCGGTGGCGCGGTAGAGCAGCTCGTGCTGCCCGTCGCCGCTGACGTTGACCGGCGCGGTGTACGGCGTCCACGAACCGCCGTCGAGCGCCCACTCCAGCTTGGCGACCCCGGAGCCGGCGTCCGTCGCCGACAGGGTCACCGGTACGGCGCCCCTGTGCCAGCCCTCGTCGTTCGCCGGGGCGAACGCCGCGGTGGTCACCGGGGCGATGGTGTCGATCTTGAAGTCGACGCTCTTCGTCGCCTCGACGTTGCCCGCCTTGTCGGTCGAGCGGAACCGCACCGCGTGGGTGCCGTCACCGGAGACCACGATCGGCTCGGTGTAGGCCGTCCACGCGGTGTCGCCGTCGAGCTGGTACTCGGTCTTGGCCACGCCGCTGCCACCGGCGTTGTCGGTGGCGCTCAGCGTGACCGTCGCCGGCCCGGTGTGCCAGCCGGCCGTGACCGTGCCCTCGACCTTCGCGCTCGTCACCGGCGGGGTGCTGTCGCTGGCCGCGACGCTGAGCCGGAAGTAGTCGAACGCGGCGGTCTTGCGGGCGTTCTGGTTGGCGCCGAGGGTGAACAGACCCACCTTCGGCGTGGCCCCGACCACGGCGTTGGTCAGCGACTGGAACGACGTCCAGGTAGTGCCGTTCGCCGAGTACGACGCCGTGTACACGTTGCCCTTGCGCTCCAGCCGCAGGTACCAGACCGCGCTGGTCAGGTTCTGCACCTGAGGTTGCGGGTCCTGCACCGCGGCGCCGATCTCGCTGCGGAACTCGATCCGCCGCGCCACCGGCTGCCCGACCTGGTTGTCCACGATGTAGTCGAACTTCACGTAGTTGTCGTCGTCGGCGTACACGATCAGCCCGGCCTGCTGGTACTGCTCGTCGAGCAGGCTGCCGTCGACCTTCGTCTCCAGGGTCCAGTCGCCTGCCGGCGCGGTCTGCAGGATGAAGTTCGTCGGCCCGGTGTTGCCGGTGCCGTAGATGTCACCGTTGGGCACGTCGATCCGCAGCGCACCACCGCTGACCCGGTACGCGGTCGGATCCTCGCGGACGATCGCGTTCCACCGGCACTTGTCCAGGCTGGTGCCGTTGAACTCGTCCGACGGGTCCACCGGTTCGGCCAGCGTGTCCGGCGAGATCTGGAACCAGTCGAAGGCCGCGTTCACCACCGGGGCGTCCGTGCCGCCCTGGAGCGCGAACAGGCCGATCTTGGGGTTGTTGATGCCGGCCAGGCCGGCGGCCCGACCGACCGGGGTGAACGTCTGGCCGTCGGCCGAGAACGCCGCCGTCAGGTTGGTGCCGTCACTGGTCAACCGCAGGTAGATCGTGTCTCCGGCCGGAGCGGCCGCGCTGTCCGCGCTCTCGTTACGCGGGTCGCCCGCGTTCTCCCGGACGAACTCGACCCGGCGGCTGCCCGAGTAGAGCAGGTCCAACTTGGCGTAGTTGTCGTCGTCGCCGTAGAGGATCAGACCGGCCTGCTGGTAGTTCTGCGCGGTCGGCAGCGTCACCTTCGTCGTCGCCTGCCAGGCCCCGTTCGGTGCGGGCTGCAGCACGATGTTGGTGGCGTCGTTGCGGCCGCCGTACAGGTCACCCACGCCGGTGGGCAGGATCAGAGAACCGTCACGCACGGCGTACGTCTGGTTCTCCCGGATGATCGTCGACCACCGGCTCCGGTCCAGCGAGGTGCCGTCGAAGTTGTCCGAATGCACCCCGAAGCAGGCCGTGTTCCGCGCGTCGACCTTGACCGTGACGTTGGTGAACGACTTGGCGCCGCGCGCGTCGGTCACGGTCAGGGTGGTCGTGAACAGCCCCGGCGTGGTGTAGGTGTGGCTGGCGTTGGCGGTCGTCGCCTTGCCGCCGTCACCGAAGTCCCACGCGTAGGTCAGCGGGTAGTCGCCATCCGGGTCGGTTGCCGTGCTGGTGAAGTCGACCTTCAACGGCGCGGTGCCCGTCGTCGGAGTGGCCGTCGCGGTCACCACCGGTGGCGCGTTCTCGGTGATGCCCCGGCCCAGGAAGTCCACCCAGTTGACGTTGAACAGGGAGTCCTTGTGGGTGGTGCCGACCGGCCGACGGGCCACGAAGAACAGCGGCCCGGTGGTGGTGCTGGCTCCGGTGAGCGCGACCGTCACGTCCGTGTAGGTCTGCCAGGCGCCGGTCACCGGCACGGTGGCGGTGGCCACCAGCGGTCCGTCGTACGTGCCGGTGCGTACCTCGATCAGGCCACCCGTCGCGTTGGAGGCCACCCGGAAGCGCAGCGAATCGACGCCGGTGAGGTTGGTGGGCGCGAAGGACCACCAGTCGCCGTCCTCGATCCAGCCGATGTTCTGGTAGCCCCCGGCGGAGTCACCGGTGTTCTCCCGCTGCACGCCCGGGTCACCGTTGCTGTCGCTGCCGGGCACCCGGCCGGTGGCGCTGAAGTACTCGGCCTGCTTGCGCTTCGGCTGCAGTTGCACCAGCGACCGGCCGGTGAGCGGGCCCGCCCCGCCAACGCCGCCCTTGTCGGTGTACGAGGCCTCCAGCACCGCGAACACGTTGGCTTCCGCGCCGTGACCGGAGCTGAGCGAGGTCTGCACCGTGCCCGAGCAGCCGGTGTACGACTCCAGCGGGTGGGCGTGCTCATCGTGGCCCAGGTAGGACTGCAGGACGACCTTGGCGCAGTCGATCTCGCCGTCCTCGGGGTCGGTCACCTTGACCGTGTACTTGACCTGGTCGCCCCAGTCGTAGAAGCCGCCGTCGGGCGGAAACTCGATCTTGACGGTGGGGGCGGTGTTGCCCGCCGTGATCGGCACGTTGGCGACCGCGGTGCGGTCCTTCGGGTTGGTCACGGTGAGCTGCGCGGTGTAGTTGCCCGCCTTGGTGTAGACGTGCGTCGGGTTCGGCTCGGTCGAGGTGCCGCCGTCGCCGAACGTCCAGGCGTAGCTGAGCGCGCCCCCGTCCGGGTCACGCGAGCCCTGGCTGGAGAACTGCACCGTCAGCGGCAGCTGACCCGAGGTCGGCTCGCCCTTGGCCACCGCGATCGGGGCCCGCTCGCCGGCGATATAGTCGATGCGGTAGACGCCGGAGTCGTTGTTGTTGCCGCCGAAGCCGGTGCCCCACTCGATCAGGTACATCGCACCGTCCGGCCCGAACTCCAGGTCCATCGGGCGGATGAACTTCATCCCAGCCAGCAGCCGCTTGATGTCCACCAGCGACCGGCCATCGGGCGTGACCTGGAAGCTGTACAGCTTGTTCTGGTTCCACTCGCCGAACAGCGCCTTGCCGTCGAAGTACCCGGGCCACTTGCGGTCCGAGGCCAGGTTCGGGTCGTACCGGTAGACCGGGCCGGCCATCGGCGCGCCGCCACCACCGATCTCCGGGAAGAGCGGGTTGGTGGCGTAGCCGTACCAGACGGTGGCCGGGATGGCCGGCGGCAGGTTGGTCAGACCGGTGTTGTTCGGCGAGGTGTTCACCGGCGCCGAGCAGTCGAACTTCGCGCCGCTGGGGCCCGACGGGAAGGTGTAGCGGTTGTACGCGGAGTTGTTGCCCGTGCAGTACGGCCAGCCATAGTTGCCCGGCCGCCCGACGATGTTCCACTCCACCAGGCCCTCGGGGCCCCGGTTCGGGTTGGCCGCCCCCGCGTCCGGGCCGTAGTCAGCCACGTAGAGGGTGTCGGTCTTGAGGTCCATACCGATCCGGAACGGGTTGCGGAACCCCATCCCGTAGATCTCCGGGCGGGTCTTCGCGGTGCCGGCCGGGAAGAGGTTGCCCGCCGGAACGGTGTAGGTGCCGTCCGCCTCCGGGTGGATGCGGATCACCTTGCCCCGCAGGTCGTTGGTGTTGCCCGAGGAGCGCTGCGCGTCATAGTCCTGACGGCCCGGCCGCTCGTCGATCGGGGTGTAGTTGTCCGACTCGAACGGGTTGGTGTTGTCGCCGGTGGCCAGGTAGAGGTTGCCGGCGCTGTCGAACACGATGCTGCCGCCCGCGTGGCAGCAGGTGTTGCGCTGCGTGTCGACCTGCAGCAGCACCTTTTCGCTCGACAGGTTGATCGAGTCACCCTCCACTGTGAAGCGCGACAGCAGGTTGCGCGGCCCGCCGCCGTTGGGTGCGTAGTACAGGTAGATCCACTTGTTGACGGCGAAGTTCGGGTCCAACCGCAGGCCGAGCAGCCCGTCCTCGTTACCCGTGAAGACGTTGAGCCTGACCGCCGTGACCGTGGTGTGGGTGTCCGGCTTGATGATCTGGACCCGGCCGTCGCGTTCGGCGTAGAACACCCGCCCGTCCGCGGCGATGTCCAGCTCCATGGGGTTGTTCGTGTTGCCGTCCAGGGTTACCTTCTCGAACGAGCCGCCCAGCGAGGCGTTGCAGTCGGCCTTCACCGCGCCCGACACGGTCTGGATGCCGCCGAGCAGGTGAGCCAGGAACTGCGGATCGGTGTAGGACGCCTGAGTGTGGCCGCCGGCGGTGTACCAGGCGCGCCCGCCGTCGTAGTCATGGCACCAGGCGAACGGGTGGTCGGCGCCCATCGCGCCCGCGCCCGCCGAGTAGCTGCGCTCGTCGAGGCTGGCCAGCACGTGCACCTTGCCACGCGGGTTGGTCTGGAAGTTGTACCACTCGTCGTAGCGGGACCACCGCGACGGCAGCGACGTGGTCGACGGGTGCGCCGGGTCCTCGACCTTGATGGTGGCCGTCTGTTCGGCCGGGTGCGAGGCGAAGTACGCGCCGACCAGGTTGCCGTACCAGGACCAGTTGTACTCGGTGTCGGAGGCGGCGTGGACGCCGGCGTAGCCGCCGCCGGCCTGGATGTAGCGCTCGAAGGCCGCCTGCTGTGCCTCGTCGAGGACGTCTCCGGTGGTGGACAGCCAGATGACGGCCTTGTACCGGGCGAGGTTGGCGTCGTTGAACGCGGTGGCGTCCTCCGTCCTGTCGACGGCGAAGCCGTGCTCGGTGCCGAGCTTCTCGATCGCGGCGATGCCGGCGGGGATGGAGTCGTGCCGGAACCCGGCGGTCTTGGAGAAGACCAGCACCGAGTAGGTCGGCTCCGCGGCCGCCCGGGCGGGTGCCGCCTGGGCGGCGGCCGGGCCGCCCACCAGCGCGGTCGCCGTCGCGGTGAGGCCGACGGTGATACTCAACAGGGCATGGGAGAGGGTGTCGCGTAGGCCGCGACGTCGGCGATGTGACACGAGGGATTTCCTCCGTCGATCAGGGACAGGGGGTCCCCAGCCCGGCTCGCCGAAGGCCGGTCAGGGCTGTTCGACACCGCCGGCCCGCCGAGGCCGGTGGCATTTTTGCCAGCTGACTGAACAAATTAACGCCCGGGGATGGCCGCGAGGGCAATACGGTGATGAGGAGAATCCGGGTCACGTTTAGGTAACAGGCCGTACGGGCCGGCGTCGGCAGAGATCCGGATACGGTGACGGCATGGGAAAGCCGACCCGTTGGGTGACCGATACCGAGCCCGGCCACTCGCAGTGGTACATCGAGCGGTTCCGGCGGCTCGCCGCCGAGGGGGCGGACCTGGCCGGCGAGGCTCGGCTGCTGGACGCGATGGTCCCGCCGGGCGCCCGGATCCTGGACGCCGGCTGCGGCACCGGCAGGGTCGGCGCCGCACTCGCCGCCCGCAGCCACCGCGTGGTCGGGGTGGACGCCGACCCGGCGCTGATCGAGGCGGCCCGCGCCGACCACCCCGGTCCGCGCTGGCTGGTCGGCGACCTGGCCGAACTGGACCTGGCCGCGCAGGGCGAGCCGGAGCCCTTCGACGCCGTCGTGTGCGCCGGCAATGTGCTGGCGTTCGTCGCTCCGGGCACCGAGGGGAGGGTCCTCACCCGGATCGCCGCGCACGTCCGCCCGGACGGGATCGTGGTGGTCGGCTTCGGCACCGACCGGGGCTACCCGCTCACCGACTTCGACGCCGACGCGGTAGCCGCGGGGTTCCGTCTGGAGCACCGCTTCGCCACCTGGGACCTGCGCCCGTGGCGGGATGACGCCGGCTTCGCGGTGACGGCACTGCGCAAACCCGGCAACTGATCCGCTGATCCTCGCGCCGCGCGGGCTGTTCAGGCCGGGGCGGCGACCGTCCGGGCGGCGGACGGGTCGAGCGGGCTGCCGGCCGGGACCAGGCTGACCAGGCTCGCCGGCAGCCGCACCGGGGGCACGCCGGCGTAGCCGAGCATGCCGAGCACGTCGGGGCCGGTGAGCACGTGCCGCCGGCCGAGGTCGGTGACGACGCAGATCGCGCCCCCGGAGGCGCCGGGCGCCGGCACGGCCTCGACCACCGCGCCCCGCCCCGGTTCGACCAGCACCCGGTCGGCGAGCCCGCCCCGGTCGGCCGCCGTCGGCGGCGCGGCGGTGAGGTCCGGCGGCCGGACGCCCATCCGGACGTCGGGTACGCCGCTGTCGTCGCCAACCCGGGCGCAGAGCGCGCCGCCGTCCACGGTCGCCAGCCGGGGCGGCACGGCCGGCGGGGCGGCGGGCCCGGTCGGCGCCCGGTCGGGAAGCTTGGGCAGGGCGGCGAAACGGCCAAGGGTGATCGGCTTCGGGTCGCCCTGGCCGGTACGGGCGAGCAGCAGCGCGGCCTGGAGCTCGGTGATGCCGGCCAGGCCGTCCCGCTCGGCCACCGCGTACTGGCGGCTGCCGCCCGAGTTGCGGACCAGGTAGACGTCGCCGACGGTGGCGCCGGTGACCCGGTCGGAGGGCTCACCGAGGTGGCGTACCGGGGGCGGGGCCAGGTCGGCGCCGGCCGGCACGGTGTTGAGCAGTGCCGGGGCCACCGACACCGCCCGGGCCGGGGTGGCGGCCAGCGCGGCGAGCACCCGGTCGGGATCGCGGAGCAGGTAGTGCCGCCCGTGCCAGAGCAGGTGCAGGCTGTCGTCCGGATGCCGCAGCAGCAGCGCCTGCTCACCGAGCGACCGCCCGCCGGGCGCGTCCCGCCCGATCAGCAGAGCCGAGCTGACCTCGGTCCGCCCCGCCTCGGTGACGTCGACCGAGCACACCGTCCATGCCCCGGTGGCGAGCCGGCCGGACGACGGCAGGGAGTCCGGCGCGTCGGGGATGCCGAGGGGCAGGCCGCGCGGCACGCCTTCGATCGAGCGGCGGGAGACCAGGACGGTCTTCGGATGGTCCGCTCCGATGATCAGCAGGGCGGAGGCGTAGTTGAGCACCGGATGGAGCGTGTTCTCCCGGTAGACGAACCGCGCGCCGGACTCCTTCTCCACGATCACCGCGCCGGCGTCGCGCCAGGAACTGCCCCCGCGGGCGAACAGGCCGTACGTGGCCACGCCGCCGAGCGCGATCACGGCGACCAGCACGCTGGCCAGGCCCGCGCCGGCCAGCCGCCGGAACGGCGACCGCGCGGGGTCGGTCTCCCGCATCACCAGCGCGGCCACCGCCCGCTGGACCGTGAACTGGTACGAATGGAGCTGGTCCTGCCGCGACGGCATCGGATCCCTTCCCCTGGATCGTCGGGGCACAGGATAAGCGCTGCGTCGATCCCACGTGGGCCCTGCGTACGGCCAGGCCGGGCCGCTTTGGGAGCGCTCGCATAGAACGGTACGGTCGCGGTGGCGTCGGGGGCGACGCCACCGGAGGAGGAAACACAGTGGACAGCAGCGCCTGGGACGCGCGGTACGCCGCCGCGCCGGATCTGGTGTGGGGCGCCGAGCCGAACCGGTTCGTCGTCGAGTCGGTCGAGGGGCTCACCCCGGGTAGCGCTATCGACCTGGCGGCCGGTGAGGGACGCAACACCGCCTGGCTGGCCGAGCGCGGCTGGCGGGTCACCGCGCTGGACTTCTCGCCGGTGGCCGTCGAGCGGGGTCGCGAGTTGGCCGCCCGGCGGGGCGTAGCGGTCGAGTGGCGGGTCGCGGACGTCACCGCGTACCGGCCGGTGCCCGGCAGCTACGACCTGGTTTTGATCAGCTACCTGCACCTGCCCGCCGAAGAGCTGGCGACGGTGCTCGACTCGGCGCGACGGGCGCTGCGCCCCGGCGGCACCCTGGTCGTCGTCGGCCACGACCGGGCCAACCTCACCGACGGCACCGGCGGCCCGCAGGACCCGGCGATCCTGCTCACCCCGGAGGCGGTGGTCGACGGTCTCGCCGGGCTGCGGATCCAGCGGGCCGAGACCGCCCGCCGTCCGGTGCCCACCGCCGACGGTGGGAGCGTCAACGCCCTCGATACCGTCGTCGTCGCGATCCGCCCCGCCGCCTGAGGCGCAAGGAGGGCTGGGGTCACGGACGCAGAATGAGCCGGATCGGGTTGCCCTGCTTGTCCCGCATCCGGCGCACCGCCTCCGGCGCGTCGGCCAGGGCCAGCACGTCGCTGACCGACGCGGACAGGTCGAGCCGGCCCAGCCCGGTGAGCGTCGCCAACTGCCCGACGTGCTCGTCCTCCGAGCCGTAGTGGCCGAGGACCACCTGCCGGTTGTAGGTGAACCGGCTGTCCGACGGGATGCTGATCGGCTGGTTGGCGATCCCGGCGAGCACCAGCCGACCGTGCCGGCCGAGCACGGTCATGGCCTGCTCCCGGGCCGTGTTGACGCCGGCGAAGTCGAACGCGACGTCCAGGCCTCGGGTGCCGGTCAACTCCAGCACGGCGTCCTTGAAACCGCCGTCCTTCGGGTCGAGGGCCACGTCCGCGCCCAGGGCGATCGCCCGGTCCCGGGCCGCCGGCAGCGGGTCCACGGCGATCACCGGGGCCGCGCCGACCAGCAGCAGCAACTGCACCGCGTGCGCGCCCAGCCCGCCGACGCCCCACACCGCGACCGCCTCCGCCGGCCGGACCCGCCCGGTGTCGGTGATCGCCGCCCACGGCGTGGCGACCGCGTCCGGGATGATGCAGGCCTGCTCGAACGGGAGCAGGTCCGGAACGGGGACCAGGGTGTCCTCGCGGGCCAGGGCGTACTCGGCCCAGCCGCCGTCGTAGTCGACGCCGCGGGTGAGCACGAAGCCGAACCGGTCCCGCTCCCCCGCCTGCAGCAGCACCCGCTGGCCCGGCTGCCAGCCCCGCACCCCGTCGCCGAGCGCGTCCACGGTGCCGGCGACCTCGTGCCCGAGGGTCACCGCGTCGCCCACCAGGTACATCGGGTTCAGGGTGCCGTCGATCAGGTGCACGTCAGACAGGCACACCCCGGCGGCGGCGACCCGGATCCGGACCTGCCCGCGTCCCGGCTCGGGCACCGGCACCGTCTCCATCCGCAACGCCCGCTCGGCGACGTGCAGCCGCCCGGCCAGCATCTCCGCCACGCTCCGCTCCTTCCCCCAGCGCCCTCACCCGACCGGCGACGGCTCCAGGCCGCCGCGCGGCGTCAGACCGGCCTTCTTTCGGTCCGGAGCGCCGCCCAGCGGCGCGGAGGCCGAATCGTGGCCGCCAGCCGAGCTGGAGTCGTCGTAGGCGTACCCGGCGCGGGGCCGGCGATGCCCGCCGCGACGAAAAAGGGCTGACCCGGGCGGATGGCCCGCCACGGTTCGACGGGCCGGTAACATCCGGTCACAAACCGGCGGAGAGGACCACTGCGGTGGCGGCTCGATTCGAAGAACTGGCCTGGCGGGAGACGCCGATCGGGGCGATCAGCCTGCGCCGGCGCCGCGACCCGTCGCTCGACGTCGACGTGTACGAGGTGAAGCTCGACGACGAGTTCCTGATGTCCAGCCTCTTCCCGGTCGCGGAGATCGAACTCGCCCGGCTCGGGCTGGCACCGCTGACCGGGAACTCCCTGGACGTGGTGGTGGGCGGTCTCGGGCTCGGCTACACCGCGCGGACCGCGCTGGAGGATCCCCGGGTCCGCTCGTTGCTGGTGGTCGAGGCGATCGAAGACGTGATCGACTGGCACCAGCGCGACCTGCTGCCGTTCGCCGCCGGGCTGGCCGCCGACCCGCGTACCCGGTTCGTGCGGGCCGATTTCTTCGCGGCGGTCGCCGACGGCGCCGGCCTCGACCCGGAGTCGCCGGGCCGGCGCTTCCACGCGGTGCTGCTCGACGTGGACCACTCGCCGCGTCAGGTGCTGCACCCCAGCCACGCCGCCTTCTACACGGTGGAGGGGCTGCGCCGGCTCGCCGCGCTGCTGCACCCGGACGGCGTCTTCGCGCTCTGGTCCAACGACCCGCCCGACCCGGCGTTCCAGCGGGTGCTGACCGAGGTGTTCCCGACCTCGGTGGCGCACGTCGTCCGATTTCCGAACCCGCTGCAACGCCGGGAGGCCGCGAACACCGTCTACGTGGCCCGGCACTGACCGCCCCGGGGCACGACCCGGGCCGGTCCGGGAGTCACCGGACCGGCCCGATCCGCCGGAGTCTCACCGCCGAGCAGTGCCGGACGGTCAGCGGGCGTCGACGGTGAACGGAACGGTGATCACCTGGCCGTCGGCGAGGCGGAACTGGCCCCAGAGCCGGTAACGGCCCGGGCGGGGAAAGTCGACGTGCAGGTCGAGGTCCGGCCCGTAGGTCTGGCCGGGCAGCGCGAAGACCGGCCGGCCGTCGGCGTCGGTGGTCTCGGCGTGCTCGTGGGCGAAGCTGTCGCCCGCCGCCGACATGATCACCACGTGCCCGGCGGCGGCGAGGTACGGCCGCAGCCCGGTCAGCGGCCGGCCGGTGGCCGCGTCGGCGAAGCGGTAGGTGAAGCGGCTGCGGCCGACGTTCGCGGTCCCGTCCAGGGTCACCTGGACGCCGTCGACGACCTGCTGCCGCCCGGACACCGTCGGCCGCTGGTGGATGACGTCGGCGGGGTCGCCGACCACCACGTCGCGCCGCTGCAGCACGTCGGTGAGCTGGCCCTTGCGCCGGAACTCGACGTGGACGACGTAGCGGCCGATGGTGGGGAAGGTGACCATGACGTCGAACTCGCCGGGCCGGCCCGTCGGCTGTGGGTGGACGTGGGCGAAGCTGGCCAGGTCGTCGCGGACAGCGATCAGGTGCATCCAGGCCTCGTGACTGCGCCCGACGTCGCGGACCGGTCGGCCGGTCTTCGCGTCGGTGACCCGGATCCGCAGCGTGGCGGGTTGGCCGGGCAGCACCTCGGCGGGCATCCGGACATCGACCCGCAGCCCCGCCTCCTCGGCGGGCACCGGTTCGGTCTCGACGGTCATCATGGTGCTCATAGCCGGCCGCATCGGCATGCCGGTGCCCTGCGCCCAGGCCAGCACCCCGTTCATGCCGCGCGCGGCGGTGTCGGTGCGGCTCAGCGCGGTGAAGCCGGCGCCCACGGCGAGGGCGAGGGCGGCCACCCCGGTCAGGTACGCCCACTCGCCGATCCGGGCGCCCGGCCGGGGCCGCAGCGCGGCGGCGGTCTCCGGCCGGCGGAAGCGGCGCAGCCGCAGCGCGTTGGTGACCACGCTGACCGAGCTCATCGCCATCGCTGCGGCCGCCAGGGACGGGTCGAGCAGGATGCCCCAGGCCGGGTAGAGCACCCCGGCGGCCACCGGGATGAGCAGCATGTTGTAGCCGAACGCCCAGCCCAGCCCCTGCTTGATCGTGGTGACCGTACGCTTGGACAGCGCGATCGCCGAGACGATGCCGCGCAGGTCCCCGCCGACCAGGGTGATGTCGGAGGCGGCGATCGCCACGTCGGTGCCGGTGCCGATGGCGATGCCGAGATCCGCGCGGGCCAGCGCCGGCGCGTCGTTGATCCCGTCGCCGACCATCGCCACCACCGCGCCCTGCTCCTGCAGGGCGGCGACCCGGGCGGCCTTCTCCTCGGGGCGGACCTCGGCGATGACGTGCTCGATGCCGACCTCGCGAGCCACCACCTCGGCGGTGACCCGGTTGTCGCCGGTGAGCATCCGGACGTCCAGGCCGAGCTCCCGGAGCTGGGCGACCGCCTCGGCGGCCTCGGGCCGGACGGTGTCGGCCACCCCGATCACGGCGGCGAGCCGACCGTCGAGGGCGACGTGCACCGGGGTGCCACCGGCGGCGGCGACCGCGGTGACCTCCGTCGACAGGGGGCTGACGTCGACCCCGTGGCGGCGCATCAGGGCCTGGTTGCCGATGAGCAGGCTCGCGCCGTCGACCCGCGCCTCGACGCCGTACCCGGGCACCGCCTCGAAGGAGTCCGCCGCCGGAACGGCCACGTCACGGGCGCGGGCGTGCCGGACGATCGCCTCGCCGAGCGGGTGCTCGGAGCCGGTCTCGGCCGCCGCCGCGTACGCCAGCAGCCGGTCGGCGTCGACGCCGTCGACGACGTGGACGCCGGTGACGTCGGGGCGGCCGCGGGTGAGCGTGCCGGTCTTGTCCAGCACCACGGTGGTGACCCGCCGGGCCTGTTCGAGGGCGTCGCCGCCGGAGATGAGGATGCCCAGTTCGGCGGCCTTGCCGGTGCCGACCATGATCGCCGTCGGGGTGGCCAGGCCGAGCGCGCACGGACAGGCGATGATCAGCACCGCGATCGCGGTGCCGATGCCCAGGGTCAGCCGCCCGTCGGCGGGCCCGGCGACCGCCCAGACGCCGAAGGTGAGCAGGGCCAGCCCGATCACCGCCGGGACGAACCAGGCGGAGACCGTGTCGACCAGCCGCTGCATCGGCGCCTTGGCACCCTGCGCCTGCTGGACCAGTCGGATGATCTGGGCGAGGGTGGTGTCCTGGCCCACCGCGGTGGCCCGCAGCACCAGCGAACCCGTCCGGTTGACCGTGGAGCCGATGACCACGTCCCCGACCGTCTTCGACACCGGCATGCTCTCACCGGTCAGCATGCTCTCGTCCACGGTCGACGCCCCCTCGGTGACAATGCCGTCCACCGGCACCTGCTCCCCCGGGCGGACCCGGACCAGGTCACCGACCACGACCGACTCGACCGGCACCTCGGTCTCGACGCCGTCGCGCAGCACCCGGGCGGCGCGGGGACGCAGTCCGAGCAGCGCGGCGATCGCCACGCCGGTCTGCCGCCGCGCGCGGGCCTCCATCCAGCGGCCGGTGAGCACCAGCGCGATGACCACCACGGAAATCTCGAAGTAGACGTGCAGCGGCAGGCCGAGCCGTTCGGCCGCCGCCGGCCAGAGCGTGACGAACGCGCTGTAGGCGTAGGCGACGGTGGTGCCGAGCGCAACGAGGGTGTGCATGTTGACGCCGCCGTGCCGGGCCGCCGCCCAGGCCGCCCGGTAGAACGGCCGGCCCGCCCCGAACTGCACCACGGTCGCGACGACCAGCAGCGCCGGCATCAGCCAGTCCATCGCGTCGATGGGCAGCGGCAGATACATCAGCACCATCATCGACAGGCCGGTGCCGAGGGTGAGCTGCCAGATCCGCTTGAGCCGGGTGACCTCCCGCTCCTGCGCCCGCTCGGCGTCGCCGTCCGGGCCCGGGGGCTCCGGTGCGCGGCCCGACCGGGGCGGCTCGGCGGCGGGCACGGTGGCGATGTAGCCGGCGCGCTCCACCGCGGCGACCAGCACCGGCGAGCTCACCCGGGCAGGGTCGTAGTCGACGCTCGCCGTCTCGGTCGCCAGGTTGACCACGGCCCGTTCCACTCCCTCGACCCGGCTCAGCGCCCGCTCCACCCGGCGGACACAGGACGCACAGGTCATCCCGCCGATGTCCAGCGTGCCGGAGACGACCGTCGGTGTCGTCATCGCACTTGCTCCCTTCGTACCGGGGCGTCGCAGGCGCCCTGGCTGCCTCCCGCCCGCCGCTGCGGGTCGGTGTCGCCACGCTCCCGGCCGCCGCTGTCCGCCCACTGTCCGCGGCCCGTCGCCCCCTTTCCGCCGTACGCGACAGGGCGCGGACAGCGCCCACCGGCACGGTTCGGGCTGCCAGGCCGCCACGTCGGCGGCCCACCGAACGAAGGAGCGACACCGTGAACCAGCTCGTGCTCACCGTGCCGAACATCAGCTGCGGCCGCTGCGTCGAGGCAATCCGGGAGGAGGTCGGCCAGGTGGCCGGGGTCCACGCCGTGGAGGTGGACCTCGCGGCCCGGACCGTCCGGGTCGACGGCGACGCCGACCGGGCCGCCGTCGTGGCGGCCATCGGCGAGGCCGGCCACCAGGTCGCGTGAGGAGACGGACCGATGGAACTGGACACCGTGATCGTCGGGGGCGGCCAGGCCGGGCTGACGCTCGGCCGCTACCTGCGCCGCGTCTGCGAACCGTTCGCGATCCTCGACGCACACGACCGGGTGGGCGACGCCTGGCGGCAGCGCTGGGACTCGCTGACCCTGTTCACCCCGCGCCGGTTCTCCGCCCTGCCGGGCCTGCCGTTCCCCGGCGACCCGGACGGGTACCCCGGCAAGGACGAGGTGGCCGACTACCTCGCCACGTACGCCGCTCATTTCCACCTGCCGGTCCGGCACGGCTGCCGGGTCACCTCGGTCCGCCCCGGCACGGCGGGTGGCTTCACCGTCGACACGTCGACCGGGACGCTGCACGCACAACGCGTGGTGGTGGCGGCCGGGGCGTTCCACACGCCCTGGATGCCGCCGGTGGCCGGCCGGCTCGCCCCAGGTCTCGCCCAGCTGCACAGCAGCGCGTACCGCAATCCGGAGCAGCTGCCCGGGCCGGTCGTGGCGGTGGTCGGCGGCGGCAACACGGGGGTGCAGATCGCCGCCGAGCTGGCCGACAACGGCCGGCGGGTGGTGCTGGCCGCACCGACCCTCGGCCCAGTGCTCCCGCAGCGCTGGCTGGGCCGGGACATCTTCTGGTGGTTCTCCCGGCTGGGCACCATGGGCCTGAGCGCCGAGAGCCGCCTGGGCCGCCGGATCGCCGCCCAGAACCCGATCATCGGCACCGACGTGGCCGGGCTGCTGCGCCGGGTCGGCCGGGTGGTGGACGCCGAGGGGGACACTCTGCTGCTGGCCGACGGCGAGCGGCGGCGGGTGGACGCGGTGGTGTGGGCGACCGGTTTCCGCCCCCGCTACCCCTGGCTGGAGGTGCCGGTGACCGACTCGGCCGGCGCGCCGGTGCAGCGGCAGGGTGTGACGCAGTGGCCGGGGCTGTACTTCCTCGGCCTGCCCTGGCAGCGCACCCGCGGCTCGGCGGTGCTGGGCTGGGTCGGCCGGGACGCCGAGGTGCTGGCCGCCCGGCTGGCCGAGGAGCGGCGGGTGGCGGCACCGACTCGGCCGGCGCGACTGGCCACGACCTGAGCCGGCCTCGCGGAACCCCCGCTCCCGGCCGGCCTCGCGTCACGGTCGCTTGGGGCACCGGCGGCACTGGCCTTCGGCCATCGATGCGCGCGGATCGTGCCGCAAAGGCACCGACACGCTGCCGCTGTTCATTGCGCGAGGTTGGCCGGCAGTGGCTTGGTGTGCAGGATGACCAGCTCCGCGACGGCCCGGGTCAGGGCGACGTAGAGCCGGTTCATGCCGCAGGGCTCGGCGGCGACGATGTCGCCGGGCTCCACCAGCACCACCCGGTCGTACTCCAGGCCCTTGACCTGACTGACCGGGATCGCGTTCAACAACGCGGCGAGGTGGTCGGGGGCGATGACCGCGCCGTGCTCCCGACCGACCGCTGCGGCGAGGTCGTCCACCTGCCGGATCTCCAGGGTGCCGCCGGGTCGGAAGGAGCGGGTGGGCTCGATCCCCGGTGCCAGTGCCCGGGCGGCGAAGTCGGCGATGACCTGCGGCACGCGGTATCCGGTGGGCAGGTCGAGCATCCTGACCTCGCGCTTGCCCAGCCGTTGCACCAGCTCGGGCCAGGATTCGACGGCCAGCGGATGGGTAGCCTGACCGAGGTCGCCGACGATGGTCATCGAGGCGTGGGCGGCACGGCGGGCGATCATTCGGCATTCCATTGGCGACAGGTCCTGCGCCTCGTCCAGGATGACGTGCAGGTATACGTCCTCGACGGGCTCCTCGGCCGCGGCGACTGGCAGCGGCTCGGCCAGCACCGGGGCGTAGCCTTCCTCGCCGTACGGGTCGAAGCCGTCGTCCCAGCCGGTCACCTTGTGGCCCTCGCGCAGGATGATCGCGGCCGCCCAGCGCTGCGCGGTCCAGTGGTCGTTGTGGTCGATGGACTGTCCGGACAGCGCGATCGGGGTGGACAGGCCGGGCGCGAACAGTTGCCAACCGTCGTTGAGGCTCCAGCTGATCACGAAGGTCTCGGCCAGGCGGGCGCCGCTGCTCAGCTCACGCAGCTTCCACTGGGGCACCGCTGTCTCCGGCTTTTCCGGCTTGCCGAGGATCTCGGCAAGCTCGTCGAGCAGCGGGACGTCGTCCACCGTCCACTCCCCGTTCTGCGCGGGGAGGACGTCCTGCGGGGTCAGCGGCGGCCACCACGCGTTGAGGAAGGCGTCCGGGACCTCCTTGCCGCCCAGCATCTCGGACAGCACCTTCGCCGCGACGGCGCGGCCGCCGTTGGGCTTGATCCCGAGTGCTTCGCAGCGCTTCCTGATTTCGAGGCGGGCCTTCGTCAGGTGGTCGGCCTTGAGCATGCGCAGGTGGCACGGCGCGTTCGGTGGGGTGTCCCAGGCCAGCTCGGTGAGCGCCTGCACCATGCGCAGATCGCCCTTGGTGCGGGCCACATCGGCGCAGTCGCGACGCGTGGCGGTGACGCCCTCGAACAGCTCGCCGATCGCCCGCAGGTGGACGCTGTCCTCGCCGAGTCCGGGCAGCACCCGGCCGATGTATTCGGTGAACACCGTCGACGGGCCGACCACCAGCACGCGGCCGTCGGAGAACTTACCGCGATCGGTGTAGAGCAGGTAGGCCGCTCGGTGCAGGGCCACCTGCGTCTTGCCGGTGCCGGGGCCGCCGGTGATCAGGGTGACGCCGTGGGCTGGTGCGCGGATCGCCTCGTCCTGCTCGCGCTGGATCGTCGTCACGATGTCGCGCATGTGCTCGCCGCGTTGCCTGGTCAACGTTCTAAGCAGGGCGCCCTCACCGACCACGCCGTCGACGTCCTTATCGGACAGGACCTCGTCATCGAGTCCGACCACCTTGGGGCCGGCGCAGCTGATGACGCGTCGACGATCCACGCCGAGCGGCTCGCCGGGGGTGGCCCGGTAGAACGGCGCGGCGGCGGGCGCACGCCAGTCCACCACCAGTGGCTCCCGGTCCTCGCTCCGCACACCGAGACGGCCGACGCGGTAGGTGTCGCCATCGTCGAAGTCCAACCTACCGAAGACGACGCCCTCCTCCTGCCTGTCTAGATCGGACAGCCTGGCGGCGGCGCGCAACACCATGGCGTCGCGCTCGACCAGACCGGTGAGCGGGCCGGACGCGGCCCGGTTACGCCCCTCTTCCTTCAAGTCCCTTGCTTGCGCGCGCATGACCTCCAGACGCTCGTAGACCTTGTCGACCACCTGCTGCTCGATGGCGATCTGGTTTTCTGTGTCGGACACGCGGCTCCCCCTGCCGGGCACGGCTCTTCGCGGGCTTGTCGAGACTACGGGCCGACCGGGGCACAAAAATCAGCATCCGGGGCGATTTGGCCGGCTTGACCGGTTGATATGATGGAAATGGCGGAGGACGAACAGCCCCGCCCCTCTCAAACCCCTCTCGCTTGGGTCGGCGGTGGCATGCCCGCGTTCTCGAGTGAAGGGGCGGCGCAGGCGCGACGTTCGCGCGCGGGGGCCGCATCCGGGAGGCGGGCGTTCCGCCTTTCGGCGGGGTCGGCCGCGGTTGATCGCGACGTACCATGGGCCCGCCCGGGCAGCGACCCGGCGATCGGAGCGGGCCCCCAGAGCCGGTGCCGCAGCGGACGGGAGTGCGATGAGCCGGGACAGCGGGCCCACCACCACGGTGAGCTTCGGTGTGCTCGGCACCGTCGAGCTGCAGGTGGCCGGCCGGCCCGCCACGCCGCTCGCCCCGGCGGTCCGCGCGCTGCTGGCCCGGCTGGTCCTCGCCGCGGGGCGGGTGGTCTCCGCGGACGCGCTCACCGACGCGCTCTGGGGCGACCAGCCCCCGGCGGACGCCACGAACGCGCTGCAGCTGCGGGTGTCCAAGCTGCGCCGGGCCCTGGTCGCCGCCGGGGCGGGCGGCGACCTGCTGGTCACCCGCGCCCCCGGCTACCAGCTTGCCGTCGCCCCCGACACGGTGGACGCGTACCGCTTCGAACGGTTGCTGGACCGGGCGCGCGGCGCGACCACCGGGGATGGCCCGGCCGCGGCGCTGGCCTGCTTCGACGAGGCACTTGGGCTGTGGCGCGGCCCGGCCCTGGCCGACGTCGGCGAGGCCGCGTGGGCGCTGGCCGAGGCGGCCCGGCTGGAGGAGCTGCGCCTCGGCGCGGTGGAGGACCGGCTGGAGCTGCTGCTGGAGGCGGGCCGGCAGGCCGAGGCGGTCGCCGACCTGGAGCACCTGGTCGTCGCCCACCCGCTGCGTGAGCGGCTGCACCGGTTGCTGATGCTGGCGCTCTACCGGGCCGGGCGGCAGGCGGACGCGATCACCGCCTACCACGCGCTGCGCCACCGTCTCGCCGACGAGCTGGGCATCGACCCGGCACCGGAGCTCCAGGCGCTCGCCGAGGCCATCCTGCGGCACCAGGTGCCCGCCCCGAAGCCGGCCCAGCCAACGGCGACGGCGACGCCGGCCAGCCCGGCCTCCGCGCCGACGGCTCCGCCGGTCGCCCCGGCCTCCGCGCCGACGGTGCCGGCCGTTGCGCCCCTCGCCCATCCGGCCGACCGGCCCGCCCCATCGCAGGCCACCACGGTTGCGGCCGAGCGGGCCGGCCTGCCGCGCCGGCTCTCCTCCGTCATCGGCCGCCAGGACGACGTGCACCGCGTGCTGCACCGGCTGCGCGAGGCGCGGGTGGTGACGCTGACCGGGCCGGGCGGCGTCGGCAAGACCACCCTCGCCCTGGAGGCGGTGCGCCACACCGACGACGTCCTGGCCGACCGGGTGCACCTGGTCCGCCTGGCCGCGCTGCCCAGCGGGGCCGACCTTCCCGAGGCGGTCGCCGACCAGCTCGGCGTGACCACCGGCGGCCCCGGGCCGGCCGCGGCCGCCGCGCTGGTCGCCTGGCTCGGCGCCGACCGGACGCTGCTGGTCGTCGACAACTGCGAGCACGTCATCGACGAGGCGGCGGAACTGGTCGAGCGGCTCGTCGCGGCCTGCCCCGCGCTGACCGTGCTGACCACCAGCCGGGAAGCCCTCGCGGTACCCGGGGAGACCCAGCTCGCGGTGGCGCCGCTGGGCGTACCCGATGGGCCGGTGGATCTCGCGCGGCTCGGCGACAGCCCGGCGGTGGCCCTCTTCGTCGATCGCGCGCGGGCGGTGCGCCCCGGGTTCGCCCTCGACGCGGCGACCGCGCCGGTGGTGGCGGACATCTGCCGGCAGCTCGACGGCATGCCGCTGGCAATCGAGCTGGCCGCCGCGCGGGTGAAGGCGCTGCCGCCGGCGGAGATCGCGGCCCGGCTGCACGACCGGTTCGCGCTGCTCACGGCCGGGGCGCGGACCAGCGAGGCCCGGCACCGCACGCTGCGGGCCACCCTCGACTGGAGTCACGACCTGCTGTCAGAGGCCGAGCGGCGGCTGCTGCGCCGGCTGGCGGTGTTCCGCGGCGGCTGGGACCTGGCCGCCGCCGAGCAGGTCTGCGCGTTCGACGGCCTGGCCGGCGACGAGGTCCTCGACCTGCTCTTCCGGCTGGTCGACCGTTCCCTCGTGGTGCCGGACCCGGCCACCGGGCGATTCCGGCTGCTGGTCACCATCCGGGAGTACGCCGCCGCCCGGCTCGCCGAGGCCGGCGAGACCGAGGCGGCCCGGGACCGGCACCTGACGTACTTCACCGAGCTGGCCGAGCGGTACGGCCCGCACGTGCGCTCCGACGCCGACGCCTGGGCGCGGGTGACGGAGGAGCACGACAATTTCCGTGCGGTCGTCGACCGCTGCCTGGAGCGCGGCGACGCGGTCGACGCCGGCCTGCGGCTCGCCGACGCCCTCTTCCTGTTCTGGAACTACGGCCCCCGGCACGAGGGGATGCGGGCGCTGACCGCGCTGCTCGCCGCCGGCGACGCCGCCCCGGCCGCCCGGGCCGCGGCTTTGCAACGGATCGGCCTGCTCGGCGTCTACTACCCCACCGCGCAGACGCGGGCCGCCGCGCGGGAGAGTCTGGCCGAGTTCGAGCGCCTCGGCGACAACGTCAACGCCGCGACGTCGCGGCTCGTGGTCGCCTGGGAGGGCCAGTACGACGGCGACGCGGACGCGTACCGGGCGATGATCGCCCAGGCCCGCCGGGAGCGGGGCGACACCGACGACCCCTGGTGGCACGGGACGATCCACTACGTGGAAGCGCTGCTGGATCTGCGGACCGGCGCCTTCGAGCGGTCCGCCGAGCAGTGGGCCCGCAGCCTCGAATGGACCCGGAAGGCCGGCGACCGTCTGCTGCCGGCCGGGATCCTGGCGCACCTCGGCGTCGCGTTGCGGGAGGCGGGCCGCCCCGACGAGGCGATCGCCACCCTTGAGGAGGCGGCGGCCGAGACCCGGCGCAATCCCTCCCCGCACGCGCTGGCCTTCACCCTCGTGCAGCTCGCGCACACCCGGCTGGACCGGGGTGAGGTGGGCGGCGTGCCGGCGATGCTCGCCGAGGCGGCCGACACCGCCCGCCGCAGCGGCAACCCGCGCTGTCAGGCCTGGGCGGCCTGGGGGCGGGCCCGGATCGCGTACGCCGACGGCGACGCGGTCACCGCGGCGGACGAGTGCCGCCGGGCGGTGGAGCTGCTGGAGGAGCGGGAGTTCCCGTGGGCCCGGCGGCGGCTCTGGTTGCTGACGGCCGAGGCGGCGGCCGCCGCCGGGCGGGGGCAGGAGGCCGACGCGGCCCGGCAGGCGGCGGCGGCCCTGGCGGCGTCCGACCGCTAGCAGTCCAGGCGCGGGCCTCGCGGCGGCCGGCCGTTAGGGGTCCAGGCTTGCCGGGAGGCCGAACGCGGTGAACAGGCCGGGTGCCTCGAAGACATCCAGCGCGGCGATGAGGCCCGCCTCGATCCGCAGCACGATCAGCGCGAACGGGCGGAATACGGTTTCGCCGCTGGCACGGACGTAGGCGGCGACCGCCGGCTGGCGGTTCGCGGCGGTCGGCAGCATCCGCCACTGCCCGGGGGTGTTCATGTCCCGATGCAGCGCCTCGGCGACGGTGGCCTTGCCGGTCCACTCCCCGACGTCCGGCTCGATGGTCAATCGGATGTCCTCCCGGAGCAGGTCGACCAGGGCCTGCGGGTCGGCCCGTTCGTGCGCGGCGATGTACCGCCGCAGCAACTCGCGCTGCGCCGGGTCGGGGACGCCGGCGGACGACCATTCCAGGCGCCCGCCCGGCCACCGCTCGCGCAACGTCGCGCGGGCCCGCTGCAGGGCGCTGTTCACCGCGGGCGTGGTGGTGTCGAGCAGGGCGGCTGTCTCGTTCGCCGACCAGACCAGCACGTCGCGCAGGATGAGCACGGCGCGCTGGCGGGGCGGCAGCAGCTGGATCGCGGCGAGGAAGGCCAGGGAGATCGTCTCGCGGCCGATGGCCACCGCGTCGGGGCCGGGGCGCTCGTCGAGCAGCTGGTCCGGGTACGGCTGCACTGGCGGGGGCGTCCGCCGCAACGTGTCCAGGCAGGCGTTCGTGGCGATGCGGTACAGCCAGGTCCGGGCGCTGGACCGCTCCTCGAACGCGTCCCTGGACCGCCAGGCCCGCAGGAACACCTCCTGCACGTGATCCTCGGCCGCGTCGAACGACCCGAGCATCCGGTAGCAGTGGATGCACAGTTCGCGGTGGTGCTGGCGGGTCAGGTCCGCGAACCTCGTGGCGTCCACAGCAACGTTCATACCGGTACCGGCGAAAAATGACGGCCGGATCATCGGTGAGTTTCCGGCCGGACCGCGTCTGGGCCGGCTTGGTCGACCATCTGCGGCTGCACATCGCCCCGATCCTGCTGGGGTCCGGCACCGCCCTGTTCGACGGTGCCGGCCCGGAGCTGGCACACCTGGACACCGTGAACACCCCGGAAGCCACCCACGTGACGTACCGGGTGGCACGCGGTTAGCCGCAGCGGCGGCACGCCGGGCCGGCCGGACAGACGACCAGGCCGGCCCGGCGCAGCGCGGCCGGATCCACCTCCCCGCCCACCCGCAGCACGCCCACGTCGGCGTCGAACTCCAGCGACACCACCCCGGGCAGGTCACTCACCCGCCGGCTGACCGCGCGTACGCAGCGCCGGCAGATCCCGGGCGGCAGGACCACCGTCACCACCCGCGTCGATGCCGCGGCAGCCACCGTCGGGTCGTTCCGCTCCACCATGCCGCCAGCCTCGTTCCCGCCGCTGTCCATTCGCTGTCCGCGCCGCACCGGCCGACAGCCAGTGTCCGGACAGCACGCCCGGACACTCTCCTCGTGTCACCGATCAGCACCGACCGAGGAGTCGCCGTGAACCACCTGCTCACCGCCGAGCTGTTCCGCCTGGAGCGCGCCGAGCTGGCCCGCCGGCTGCGCCGGGAGCGGCCCACCGCCACCGTCCCCGCCGCGCGCCACACACCGCGCCACCGGGCCACCCGCTGAGCCACCCGCCCCGACCCCACAGGAGACCCCCGATGCCCACGAGCACTGTGAATCAGACCCGCCCCACCTCGACCGCCGCCGCCGTGCAGGCCCGGGACGTCGTACGCACCTACGGCCGCGGCGATGCCACCGTCCGTGCCCTGGCCGGCGCCACGGTGTCCCTCCCGGCCGGCCGGTTCACCGCGATCATGGGTCCGTCCGGTTCCGGCAAGTCCACCCTCATGCACGCGCTGGCCGGCCTGGACACCATCGACGCCGGGCAGATCCTGCTCGGCGACACCGACCTCGGCCAGCTGACCGAGCGGCAGCGCACCCTGCTGCGGCGGGACCGGATCGGCTTCGTCTTCCAGAGCTTCAACCTGGTGCCGACCCTGACCGCGCGGGAGAACATCCTCCTGCCGCTCACCCTGGCCGGTTGCCGTCCCGACCCCGAGCGGCTGGACCGGTTGATCGCCACCCTCGGCCTGGCCGAACGACTACGGCACCGACCGACGGAACTCTCCGGCGGCCAGCAGCAGCGGGTCGCCGTGGCCCGCGCCCTGATCACCCAACCGGAGATCGTCTTCGCCGACGAGCCGACCGGGAACCTCGACTCGCAGGCGGCCGAGGCGCTGCTCGGCTTCCTGCGCCAGGCCGTCGACGAGTTCGGGCAGACCATCGTGATGGTCACCCACGACCCGCACGCCGCCGCGTACGCCGACCGGGTGGTGTTCCTCGCCGACGGCCGGATCGACGGCGAACTCGACGCCCCGACCGCGCCGGCCATCCTGTCCCGCATGGCGCGCCTGGCCGCGCCCGTCACCACCGGAGCGAACTGACATGTGGCGGCTGACCCTGCGTAGCACCCTGGCCCGGCGGGCCCGGCTGGCGCTGACCCTGCTCGCGGTCGTCCTCGGCGTCACCTTCGCCACCGGCGGCCTGGTCCTCACCGACACCTCCACCCGCCTGCTCGACGATCAGTTCCGCACCGCGACCGCCGGCGTCGACCTGACCGTGCGGGACGCGGTCGCCTTCGACTCCGCGATGGGCGTCGAGGTCACCCGCGACCCGCTCCCGGCCGACCTGTCGGCGCGGATCGCCGCGGTCTCCGGGGTGGCCGACGCCCGCCCGGCGGTACGCGGCCAGGGCCTGCTCGAGGTGGCCGGCAAGCCGGTCGTGCCGAGCGGCGCGTCCCTGCTGGCGTCCTGGCTGCCCGCGCCGATGGGCTCGTTCAACATTCGCCGCGGCCGACCCCCGGCCGCCGACGACGAGGTGGTCCTCGACGAGGACACCGCGCGCGGTCAGCACGTTCGGCTCGGCGACACCGTCACCGTCCGGGCGACCGAGAACGCCCGGCTCCGGGTGGTCGGGCTGGCCGGGTTCGGTGACCGGGGTGGCCTGCCGAACAGCACCGTCGCCCTGGTCACCCTCCCCTCGGCGCAGCGCCTGCTCCGGCTCGGCGCGGGCGTCTCCGAGGTGGCGGTCGTCGCCGCGCCCGGCGTCGCCCCCGAGCAGCTGCGCGACCGGATCACCGCCGCCGTCGGCGCCGACTACGAGGTCTCCGCGAGCCGGGACATCGCTGCCGCCGGCGCGGCAGCCGCCCGGGATCAGATCAGCTGGCTGCAGCTGGTGCTGCTCGCCCTGGCCGGCGCCGCCCTGCTGGTCGGCGCGTTCCTGATCGCCAACACCTTCGCCATCGTCGTCACCCAGCGGACCCGGGAACTGGCCCTGCTCCGGGCCGCCGGTGCGACCGGCGGGCAGGTGCTGCGCTCGGTGCTGGGCGAGGCGCTGCTGGTCGGGCTCACCGCCTCGGCCGCCGGGCTCGTCCTCGGCGTCGCCGCCGCCACCGGCATCCGAAACCTGGCCAGCGCGTTCGGCGTACCGCTGCCGGAGGGCGAGCTGGTGCTGACCGCCCGTACCGTGCTGGTGGCCTTCGCGATCGGCGTCCTCGTCACGGTCGGCTCGGCGGTCGGACCGGCCCGGCGCGCGGCCGCGGTGGCGCCGGTGGCGGCGCTGCGCGAGGCGGCCGCCGCCCGTACGGGACGGGTCCGGGTGGTCGCCGGCGCGCTGGCCGCCGCCACGGGCCTGGCCGCCACCGTGGCGGTGCTCGCCGCGGACGCGCCGGTTCCGCTGCTCGGCCTGGCCGCGCTGGGCGCCGTCGGCGGCCTCGCGCTGCTCGGGCCGGCGCTCACCCCCACCCTGGTACGCCTCGTCGGCCGGCCGCTGGCCGCCGCCGGCGTGACCGGTCAACTGGCCACCGACTCGGCGGCCCGCACCCCACGACGGACCGCGGCGACCGCCCTGGCGCTGGCCCTCGGGCTCGCGCTGATCAGCTTCATGGCCGTCCTCGGCAGCTCGGTCAACAGCTCCGTCCGGCAGTCCTACAGGGAGGTGATCACCGCCGACCACATGGTGGAGAGCGCCCGCAACGAGATGCTCGGCGGCCTCAACCCCGTCGTGTACGAGCAGGTCAGCCGGCTGCCCGAGGTCGCGGTCGCGTCCCGGCTGCGCTACGGCCACTGGCGCGACGGGGCGATGACCCAGGCGCTGACCGGCGTGGACCCGGCGACGCTGGCCCGGGTGACGAACCTGCACTTCACCGCCGGCAACCTGGCGGCGCTGAACGGCGGAGGCATCGTGCTGGCCGAGCACGTGGCCCGCGACCGCGGCCTGTCCGTCGGCGACGAGCTGCCGATGACGTTCTCCCGCACCGGCACCCAGCGCCTCACCGTCGTCGGTCTGCTGCGCAACGGCGACGCCCGGGCACTGTCCACCGACTACCTCATCTCGCTGGACACCTTCGCCCGCAACTACAGCGAGGAGATGGACGCGAGCGTGCTGATCCGCACCGACGGCGGGACCGACCGGGCCGCCGCCGAGCGGGCGATCAGAGCGGCGCTGGCCGACACCCCGACCGCCGAACTGCGCGACCAGGCCGCCGCGGTCGCCAGCCGCACCCAGATGATCGACCAGGTGCTCGGCCTGGTGACGGTGCTGCTGATGCTGGCCGTGCTGATCGCCCTGCTGGGCATCACCAACACTCTCGCCCTGTCGATCACCGAGCGCACCGCCGAGATCGGGCTGCTCCGCGCGGTCGGCATGACCCGCCGGCAGCTCGGCTGGATGATCCGGGCCGAGGCGGTGCTGGTCGCCGCGCTGGCCAGCGTACTGGGGATCGTGCTGGGGGTCGGCTTCGCCGCCGCCACGGTCCGCGCGCTGGGCCGGGACGCCCCGACCGTGCTGGCCGTGCCGACCGGCCGGCTGCTGGTGGTGCTGGCCGTCGCCCTCGCCGCCGGCCTGCTCGCCGGCCTGCTGCCCGCCCGCCGCGCCGCCCGGCTGGACGTCCTCGCCGCCATCGGCACGCTCTGATCCGTCACCCTCGACGCCGACAGCCCCATCCTGTAAGGAGTAGACCATGACTGCAATCGTTACCATCCGCCCGGCCGTTCCGGCCGACGCCGACACCGTGGACACCCTGGTCCGGGAGATCGCCGCCCACGAGGGCGACAGCGAACACGTCACCATCACCCTGGACGGCTGGCGCAACCTGCTCGGCCGGGACGACGTCACCGTCCTGCTCGCCGAACGGGCCGGAGAACCACTCGGCTACGTCTCGGCGCTGCGCCGCGTACACCTGTGGTCCGGGCGCGACATCCTCGCGCTGGACGACCTCTGGGTCCGGGCGTCCGCCCGGGACGCCGGGGTCGGGCGGACGCTGATGCTCGCCCTCGCCCGCGTCGCGGCCGAGGACGGGCTCGTCATCCGCTGGGAGGTCAAGCCGGACAACGCGGGGGCGCAGCGGTTCTACCAGCGACTCGACGCGCGGCTGTTCACCAAGGTGATCGCGGGTTGGCGCCCGGAGAGCTACCTGCCGCTGCTGCCACCGGAGACGGCGACGGGCCACCGCCTCGTCCCCTGACACCGTCCATTCCCGCACACCACCTGGAGGCCCGCCGTGTCCAACACACTTCCCGCCACCCCCGCGCGCCCGAAACCCCCGTCGCGTCGTACGTCACTGCGCCTGTCCACCGCGCTGCTGCTCGTGGGGCAACTCCTCTACATCCTGGTCACCCAGTTCCACACCGACGGGGACGCGAACAACCATCCCGCCGTGTTCGCCGGGTACGCCGGCAGCGGAATCTGGACCCTCGTGCACCTCGGCCAGTTCGCCGGCATGGCGATCTTCCTCGCGGGGCTGCTCGCCCTGTTCTTCGCCCTGGACCTGCAGACTGAAGCGGCGAGATGGGCGGGTCGATTCGGTGCCGCTTCGGCGGTCGCGGCCCTGGCGCTGTACGGCGCCCTCCAGGCGGTGGACGGGGTCGCCCTCAAGCAGGCTGTGAACGCTTGGGCAGGCGCCCCGGACGCCGAGAAGGCGGCGCGTTTCGCGAGCGCCGAAGCGATCCGCTGGCTTGAGTGGGGAGTGCGGAGCTACCACAACTTCGCCCTGGGCATTGCCCTGCTCCTGTTCGCGGCGGCACTCGTGTGGACGGCCTGGACCCCGCGGCCGATAGCCCACCTGATGGGGCTTTCCGGCCTCGCCTACCTGGCGCAGGGCTGGGTGGTCGGCTCCGTGGGGTTCTCACAGGCGGAGACGATCGCAATCGTGCTGGCCTTCGTCCTGGACGTGGCGTGGATGAGCTGGCTGGTTGTGGTCGCCTGGCGCATGCATGAGTCGGAGGCCCCGTCGCCTGGCTGATCGCCCTTGGACGTTGGTCACCTGGGGCGGGGGAAGACGCGCTCGCGCAATTGCCGGATACAGCTTTTGCGAGTTCACTTTCGACACAACCATGAAACCAGTTTTTGCCATTCATAAGTGTCAATGCATAAGGATGGCATTAGCCCTTTGGTTACGTTTCCCTTCATCTGCCTGATGGATCCACGAAGTGATGACTCAGGGTCAATTCGTGGGCACCATTTGGATTCCCCCTCCCCTAACCGAAAGGCAGGCAACATGTCCACGAGACTGCTTCGTGGCCTGGCCGCCGCCGCGGTGATGACCGCAGCGACGCTGGCCACGGCGGGCACCGCCACGGCCGCCCCGCCCACCCTCACCACGCCGAACAGCGCCGTCATCGGAAGCACCGCACAGCTCAGCCCGGAGGCGGCCGGCACCGCCACGGGCAACGGCCCCGACGCCCGGCAGCAAGCCCTGGCAGCGTACTGGACCCCGGCCCGGATGAAGGCGGCCAAGCCGGACACCGAAATCCCCACCGTCAAGGCGGCGCTCGCCGCACGCGACAGCAACCGGACCCAGGGTACGAACGCCACCCGCCCGCAGGGACCGTCCGGCAGCATGGCCCCGGCCGCGCCGGCCACCGAGCCGAAGGCGAGCGGCTCCACCGCCGCCCCGTCGGACATGTCGACGCAGTCCTACTACCCCAACTACCCGGTCGGCCACCCGACGGCCCGCACCTCCGGCAAGGTCTACTTCAGCCTCGGCGGCGGCAACTACGTCTGCTCGGCGACCATCGTGAACACCGAGGGCAAGTCCTCGGTGTGGACCGCGGGCCACTGCCTCACCGGCAATCAGGCCTGGGCAACCAACTGGACCTTCGTTCCTAACTACAACAACGGCTCGGCCCCCTACGGCTACTGGTACGCCGCCCAACTCTGGACGACCACCGCATTTTTCTACAACAACAACGACTTCGCCAACGACGTCGGCTCAGCGGTCATGGCCCGCACCAGCGGCTGGCGGATCACCGACTACTTCGGCGGACAGGGAATCGCCTGGAACTTCGCCATCGGCCAGTACGACTACGCCTTCGGCTACCCGGCCGCGTCCCCGTACAACGGCGAGGTGCTCACCGCGGAGAACGGCTCCACCTACGACGGCGGCGGCGGCACCATCTACATGACCAACTACATGACCGGCGGCTCCTCCGGCGGCGGCTGGCTGATGGCGTTCGACGGCAACTGGGGTTACCTCAACGGGCACAACGACTTCAAGTACAACGTCCTGCCGCAGTACATGTTCTCGCCGTACTACGGCAACCAGGTGGCTGACCTGTACAACAACGTCCGGTACATCTCCAGCTGATCAATCGGCAGCGTACGGCGCCGGGTCCGGTTCGGACCCGGCGCCGTCTCGCCTACGGGCTGATGACTTTCCGATCCACCGGCCTGTGGCGCGGCAACTGGATCAGGCCGCCAGCCAGGATCAGCACGACCCAAGCGAACAGGAACGGCAAGGACAACACGGGCTGACCGATCCACTCCCACAGCGGATGCCAGCGGTAATGCGCCTCTTGCAGGTGATGCGTGAGCATATGCGGCACGGACAACAGAATCGACACCCACCACAGCACCACCGCGAAGCCGAACATGAACTTCGCCAGCGCCTGCGCCACCGCATGGCTGCGCTCGGCCCGCCGGCTGGCCCAGCCGAACAGGACCCAGCCACCAAGCGTGCCGAGCAGAAACG
This sequence comes from Micromonospora sp. NPDC048999, assembly GCF_040649295.1. Lineage (NCBI taxonomy): Bacteria > Bacillati > Actinomycetota > Actinomycetes > Micromonosporales > Micromonosporaceae > Micromonospora > Micromonospora sp. NPDC048999. The sequence goes on from NZ_JBEZFI010000048.1 coordinate 29,785, forward strand.
CGAGGACACCGGCGGGGTATGCGGCCCAGGGGGTCGCCCGGCTCATGCCCAGGCTCATCAGCGGCGTCGTACTGTCAGAGTTGATATGGACCTCAAGGATGTTGTCGCCGCGCTGCGCGTACACGGTGATGTCGGAAGGTATCGAGGTCGGATCGCAGCGCGGATCATTCGGAATGCAGTCGTACGAGTTGGAGTAAATCGGTTCGCCGAAGTCCCAGCCGGCGGCACGCAGCCGCTCCTGGAGCTGCGCCAGCGTCTTCTGGCGGGTGACGGCGGGCAGGCGGGTGAAGGAAGCGCCGATCCCGGCGAACTCGTATTCACCGCCATCGCCGAAGAGCAGGCTGGGCACCGATTGCCAGCTCAGCGGGCTGCCGTAGACGATGAACACGGCGGGCGGGTCCTGGCGGTCGATGTCACGGACCGGCTCACCGGGGTAGAGCTGGTCGACGGTTGCGGCGAGTTCGTGGTGGTCGAGCGGCCGGGAGCCGAGCCAGGCAACCCAGATACCGAAGGACGCGGCGAACAGCCCGCAGGCCACGGCGAAGACGGCTGCCCACGCCACGACGCTGCGGCTGGCGGGCCGGCCCAGCCGGGCCCGGAGGCCGTGGCGTACCAGATTCGCTCCGACCCGCAGGCCGCGATGTTGGGGCGCGATGTCCTGCAAGGTTTCGAGGATCTCGGCGCCCCGCTCACGGCGGTAGGCACGCGGGTAGGACAGCAGCAGCCACCGGTGCATGGAAGCTCCTTGGGACGACGCGACGCGGATCAGGCGAGGTTTGGCCGCAGGTTGCGCAACCGGGACTCGGCTGCGGACGCGAGCTCGCGCAGCCGCGCGGTCTGGCTCGCAAGCTCGGTGCGGCCGTCGGCGCACAGCCGGTAGTAGCGGCGCAGGCGCCCATCGACGACTTCCTCCCGATCGAACTCGACCAGGCCCTGCGCGGTCAGTCGATCGAGGGCGGAGTAGAGCGTGCCCGGCAGCAGCTTGACGCGACCGCCTGACATCTGGGCCACCTCCTGGATGATCCCGTAGCCGTGGCGGGCCTCATCGGCCAAGGCAGTCAGGATCAGGAAGGTCGCCTCACGCATCTCACTCACCGGCACAACATATATTGCTGATCAATCTATCGTCAACGCCCCGGCCTATCCTGGCTGTCCCTGGCCCAACCCCTCGGGCGACGGCGCCGGTCGCGCGTCAAGCGCGGGGCGGACCCCGGAAGGACCCTGGATGTTTCTGTCACTGCCCACCAGCGCATGGATCCTCATCGCAGGGGGCACCACCCTTTTCAATCTCGTCGCCATGCAGTGGATCATCCAGATTCCGAAGTACCGCAAGATGCAGCTCATGACGCCGGTCATCGGCATCGTCGCTGTCGGCGGGCGTGCGCTCATCCAGGGCCACCGACTGGCCGAAACGCTCTTCCTGCACGCGGCGCTCATGATCGCGTTCCCGGCCATCCTCGCCCCGGTGCGGCGCCACATCACTCGTGACTACTACCGCTGGGTCAAGGACCCGACGACCAAGCCCAGCAAGGCGGCGATGGCCTGGATCGCCACGTCGATGACGATCATGCTGTTCGTGATCGCTGCCGTCTCGGCGGTGGGCAGCAGGACCGGCGCCTGACTGGAGGCTGCGACCGCCGCGTGGGTGGCGACACCGGCGTGTCGCGGACGAGAGGCAACCTCACCTTGAAGCGATGTGCCGCTGAGGCATGTTTATGCCTCAGCGGCATGTTCCGGCTCAGCGCTGCGGTCGCGCCCGCATGGAGTGGAGAAGCCCGAGGTTCGGCGTTAGCGCGCCGTCCTGGCCCAGCGACAGGAAGTCCGCCTCGACCGCGGCCCGCTCAAGCGCACCGGCCCGCACGGCGTGGTAGCGCACGACGGACCAGACGAAGACGTCGAGATTGTCGAAACGCGTGCCGCCCTCGACGACCTCCTCCTCGTGGAACCAGAGGCCGACCTGCCCGTCGGCAAGCACCACGTGGAGGTTGCCGCCACCGTCGGCGCCGACCGCGTAGACATCGTCGTCGGTCAGTTCGGTCTCGTAGTCGGCGTCCAGAATCCCGCAGTCGTTCGCGGCGAAGTCGAACCCGTAGGACCAGTCATACACGTCCATGAACTGAGGCATCCGCCCCGACCGCACCCGCCGGTCGAGCGCCGCCAGCGCGGTCGCGCCCGCCGGCGGCAGGCGATCGAGCATCGGCGCCACCGGCCGGGTCTGGTCAGGAACGGTGATGAGAGAACGGCCGGAGAACCACCGTGCGAGGTCGGCGTCGAGGTCGCGCTCGACGTAACCCGTCAGATCATCAAGCTTGAGCGTCACCGGCGGATGCTAACCATGACCTCTGACCAGAATGCCCGCCGGATGTCCGGCATGGCCGCACCGGCGGCTGACGGCCGTTCGACTAGACCAAGCCGGACAGATACTCCCTACGTCGCTGCGGTTCGAACTTCTCGATCGAGTACCGCAGCATGACCCGTGGCATGACCTGGTAACGGCTGGCCAGGAACTCCTCCTCCGCAGCCCTGTCACGCTTGCCCACCTCGCGCAACATCCAGCCCACCGCCTTGTGGACGAGGTCGTGCGGGTCACCCAGGAGCCGCTCCCCAAGCCGGAAGGTCCAATCGAAGTCGTCGGCCTTGATGAAGGCGAACGTTGCCATGACGGCGATCCGTCGGTCCCACACCAGACTCGACTCCGCCAACCGATCCAGCACGCTCCGGTCCTTGTCCATCAGCCAAGGACCGACGATGTACGGCGCGGACGAATCCACCAGGTCCCAGTTGTTGATGCGGTCGGTGTTGGCCAGAACGATGTCGAAGATCCGGCCCCGCTCCTCCCCCTTGGCGAACTTGCGCACCAGGATGAACAGCGCCGTCAGCCGCTCCTCGTGCACGCCGCTCGTCAGCAGCACCACCGTGTCCGCCAGGGACAGGTCGCGCCAGTAACGGCCGGCCACCCTGCGCTGCTCCGGCACCGAGACGCCGATGGCCCGGTCACCCTCGCCGTACCCGCCCGGGGCCATCTGCAGAAACCGGCTCACCTCCGCCGCCCGCCTCGGGTCGGCGAGGCGGGCGAGTTCATCACGGACGTCCGCGGTCGTGGCCATGACAGTGCAACCTACCGCGCGACCCAGGCCACCGGGTCGTACTCCTGAAGCCGGCGCGGTCGAGGCGGCCGGGTCAGGCGGCCTCCAGAGACCGTTTGGCCAGGCCGATCGCGAAGCCGTCAATGGTGGTGGTCGGTGCCGCGGTGGGGTCGGTGGCGGCACCGAGGGTAACGAACAGCGGGGTGAAATGCTCGACGGTCGGGTGGGCGTAGGGCATGCCGGGGGCGCTGGAGCGGAACCGGGCGAGCTCGTCAACGTCGCCGCTAGCCAGCGCCTCGGCGGCCCAGTGGTCGAAGTCAGCCGACCAGCCGGGCACCTTGTCGGGGTTCCGCCAGTCGAGGAACGGCAGACCGTGAGTCATGTAGCCCGACCCGATCACCAGCACTCCGGACTCCCGCAGCGTCTTGAGCCGCCGGCCCAGCGCCATCAGTCGCTCCGGGTCATGGGTGGGCATGCTCAGCTGCAACACCGGGATGTCCGCGCCCGGGTACATGATCTTCAACGGCACCCAGGCGCCGTGGTCCAGGCCACGGCTACGGTGCTCGTGGACTTTCTCCGTGTCGGGCATCAGCGCGACGACCTGCTGGGCGAGAGCCACGGCGGGTGGGGTGTCGTAGCGCATCCGGTAGTACATCGGGTGGAAGCCGCCGAAGTCGTAGACCAGATCGACCGGCTGCGTACTGGTAATGCTCAACGGCGCGGACTCCCAGTGCGCCGAGACGATCAGGATCGCCCGCGGTTTGGGCAGGGCCCGGGCCCAGGTGTGCAGCTGGGTCATCCAGTCGGTCATCTCGAACAGCATCGGGGCGCCGTGGCTGAGGTAGAGCGCGGGCAGCGGTCCGTCGGCCGGCGTCCACGGCCGGTGCCGTTGAGCGTTCTCAAGGGTGGCGGCTCGCTGCAGGTGCGCGGCGAACGGGTGCTGGGCGGGAATGAGCGCGTCGGCGGCTGCGGTGGCGTGGTTGGTCATCGTTTTCTCCCCAGAGATGTGTGCTGGCGTCGCGGGCCCGGCCTCGGTTTTGAAAGCCGGCGCCCGCGTGTCAACGCGGCCAGATGGCGTCCGGGCGGGTCAGGCCACGACGCCGAAGCCGCCGGTCCAGGAGACCTTCTCGGTCGCGGCAAGGCTGATCTGCAGGAAGCCGAGGGCCTCCATCTCCCGGGCCCGCTTGAGCGCGCCGGCGTCGATGGCGTTCAGACCGGCCGCGCTGATCACGTCGATGAGAGTGGCCTTGGCGTCGGCGTCGTCGCCAGCGACCAGGACGGTCGTGGTCACCGGGCCGACGGCGCCGGCGGCCAGCGTGCCGGCGAAGGTGGTGTTGAACGCCTTGAGCACCCGAGACCTCGGCAGCTTGCCGGCGATCTCGGTAGCGGCCGAGCTATCGGCGGGGACGGTCAGGGAGTCGAAGGTCTCGAAGTTCAGCGGGTTGGAGATGTCGACCACGATCTTGCCCGCAAGTTGCCCACCACGCTCGGCGAGCACCTGGTCGACGGCCGGGTAGGGGACCGCGAGGACGACGATGTCGCCGGTGACCGGCTTGTCCGCGTCGGTCTTGCCGAGCAGTTCAGCGGTGTTGCCGCCCTTGGTGACGACGCTGGAGATGGCCTGACCCATGCTGCCGGTGCCGATGATCGAGATGTGCGCCATGGGAATTCCTTCCGGAGCGGATAGTTGAAACTTCAAGTAACACCGTAGCAGATTTACTTGCTCCGTCAACCAATCGGGTAGGATGTGAGGATGAGCATGCAGTGGTTGACCAGCGAGCAGTTGGCGACGTGGGTGCGGCTGGTCGCAGTGGCAGAGCTGCTCCCCGGCGCCTTGGACTCACAGCTACGCCGTGACGCCGAGCTGACCCACTTCGAGTACATGGTGCTCGCGATGCTGTCGGAGGCACCCGAGCGCACACTGCGGATGACCGCCCTCGCCGCCCGCACCAACGCCACCTTGCCACGGCTGTCCCACGCGGTCCGACGGATGGAGGACCGTGACCTGGTAGAGCGGTTCCCCTGCCCACAGGACGGGCGAGCCACCAACGCCCGGCTCACCGAGACGGGCTGGCAGAAGCTGGTGGCAGCCGCGCCCGGGCACGTCGCCAACGTCCGCCACCACGTGTTCGAGGTGCTCTCGCCGGAGCAGGTTGCGCAGCTGGCCGACATCACCGACGCGATCCTCGACCGGCTGGACCCCGACGGTGTGATGACCGCCCCGTACCAGCGCCCCACCCCGCCGGCCGACGCTGCCGAGCCGGCTCGCCAGCGCACCGCCCAGTGAGGTGATCTCGGTAAGGCATGGCAGGTTGATCCTGAATCGCTGGCGAAGCAGGGCGACCCCTGAAACCACGGCGAGCCTTCATCAGCCGCGCACACCCCGGCGACGCGTGCGAACGAGCAGCCCTCAACTACTCCGCCTACTGGGTCGGGAAGATCCCGTATCGGCAGCGCGACGGAGCCGGCGCGGCAAACGTCCCCCGACGCCGCATTAGCATCGATGCGGCGCGGGCGGGCCGCTGCCCGACGGGAGGGGGCCAGTGGGCACGGCGAAACGGACATTGCTCCGGCGGTGGGCCGGCGTTCCCCGGCAGGTTCGGGTTGTCGTGATCGTCGCCGTCTGCGTCCTCGCGTACGGCGGGATCGTCCACCTGGGCGACCTGCTCGGCGTACGGCCAGATGGTCCAAGCCCGTCCATCCCCATCTGGCTGATGCTTTACTTCACCTCGCTGACCGTATTCGACCCGCTCGCGGCGCTGTTGCTAGCGCTCCGCCGGATCGAAGGGCTGCTGCTCGGCTGTGCCGTGCTCGCCAGCGACGCGGCAGCGAACGGGTATGCCAACTACATGCTGGACACCGCGCCGGGGATCACACCCGGCCGGATCGGGCAGGCGGTGGTTACGGCGCTCGCGGTCGCCCTGATCGCGGCGGCGCCCAGGGCCGCGCCCTGGCTGCATCGGCCCGGAATCGCCGCTAGCGCATGATCATGAATGTTGGGGGTGCCGGGGTCAGGCCGTCAACCGTTGGCGGCGCCAGCGATGACCGAAAGCCGGCTCAGCTCTGCGGTCGCGCCCGCATGGAGCTGAGGAGCCCGAGGTTCGGCGCAAGCGCGCCGACCGTGTCGCGAATCGTGGTGAGCCGGCCCGCCTGGTCGTCGGCGTAGCTCTGTTCCGACAGTCACCCCACGCCGACTCGGCGGTGCCGGTCGCGCTGGTCGAGGCGGCGTAGGTGAAACGGTGGCATTGTAGGCAAGCTTCAGGAACGCGCAGCGCCGATTGTCCTCGCAACGGTTGCTCAAATTGTTCGTCCTTCCACGCAACGCATCTGCCCGAGTGGTCGTCTCTGCATCCGACAGTCCATGACGGACGTTCGAGGAACGGGGAGGCATATGCGATCCAGCAGAAGCACAAGAGCCGTACTGGCCGGGGGAATCGTCGTCGCGCTGCTGACGGGCGCGCCCGGCACCGCGGCCGCCAAGCCGGCGGCCGCACCGCAGGCCGTCAAGCCGGTGGCGGCCACCGGCGGGTCCAAGACGGTAACGCTGATCACCGGTGACCGGGTGACCGTCGCCGGCGACGGCCGCCTCGGCATCGTGCCGCGTAAGGGCGTCACGTTCCACACTTACCGGACCGGGAAACACCAGTACGTCATCCCGTCCGACGCGGTGCCGTTGCTGCGGGCGGACCGGCTCGACCAGCGGCTGTTCGACCTGACCGAGTTGCTGGCGGTGCGGGCCGCGCGTCCGTCGTCGATGCCGCTGGTCGTCTCGGGTGCGGCTGCCGCGCCGGGCCTGACCGTGGCGCGGCGGCTGCCGGCGGTGCGGGGTTTCGCCGCCGAGACGCCCACCGGGTCGCTAGCCGCCCGTTGGCAGACGACTCGCACGAAGCTGACCGCGGGCAAGATCTGGCTCGACGCGGTACGTGAGCCGGCGTTGGAGCAGAGCGTCCCGCTGATCGGTGCGCCCACTGCCTGGTCGGCTGGTTTCGACGGCACGGGAGTGCGGGTAGCGGTGCTTGACTCGGGTATCGACGCCACGCACCCCGATCTGGCCGGGAAGGTCTCGGCGCGGCGGAACTTCACCGAGGGCGTGGAGGACGACCGCGACCTGGTCGGCCACGGCACGCACGTCGCGTCGAC
>NZ_JBEZFI010000049.1:0-36672 GCF_040649295.1 Micromonospora sp. NPDC048999
TCATCCAGCCCCGTTCGCAGCAGCCCACGAGCACACGCGGTCCGCACCGCCTCGCCCTCAGCCAACGCCAACTTCCGGCTCACCCGCCACCGTCCTGACACCACCCGGACTCGAATAGCAGACAAGCCCGGCTCTCCGCCGACCGCATCCCGAACAAAACGCCCGACAACGGAAATTCTATGACCACTGTGGATCAGTAATCAAACTGCTTAGCCTCAGGTGTGCCGGTTTGTCTGAAATTGTTCTGTCGTCGAGGAGTCCGCCGACGAGCGCCACGATGCTAAAGCACAAGACCCCCGGTAGTCCGGTGGCCCAGCGGCATGCTCACGCACGTTTGTCCAGGTCGGCCGAAGCATAAAGCGGCCGAGTAAAGGAGTTGTCGCACCACTCCCCCGCCACCATCGACTTCCCTGCCCTCAGCCAGACGAGCAGCGCGTGACTTCGCCGCTGGTCCGCGTAGCAGGAACCGGCCGGCTGTCGTGGGAGTTCATGTCAGAAGGCGATGTCTACCACGAATCCATGATCGCCGTTCGTCGTGAAATACAGCTCACGCCCAGGTAGGCGCATCAGCCGCTTGCTGGTCCCGCCGCCTCGGCATATGACCGGGCTCATCCGTCGAACGCTTGGCCACCGCACGCTCACCCATGCCCTGCTCTGTCGTGAAGGGAGCACCCCGTCATGCCCACACCTAGGCCGCCCACCGACAAGGTCGTCGTCGTCTGCTGGGCCGAGCCACGGGCGGACTCAAGTGGACCGCCACCGCCGTCGACCTCGTCTTCCGGGCGAACTCCCAGCTCCGATCCATCGGAGAGCAATACCGAAGTCGATCGAGAATTTCAAGTTGGCCACAAGACGAAATAGAAGTACGCCCATCAGCTGAGAGGACTGCGCGAATGGTCGATTGATCTTGACATCGGGTAGTCGGAGCAACACACTTCGCCACAACCAATTTGCGACGAGGGCCGCCCCGGCGACACCCTGCCTGCGGGCGGTTCTCACGCACCTCCTTCCGGATGGAGTCTCCTATGCGGAGCATCAGAAGACCGGGGAATGTGGGACGGCTCGGCGCACTGCTCGCAGTGCCGTTGGCCATCGCCCTCACCGCCCTTCCCACGATCGCCAGCCCGTCCTCGCCCGACGGCCAGGTGAAGCCGCTGCTGGAATCCAGCAGCGAGCAGAACGGCGTGGCGCTGATGCGCATCGTCGCCGCCGACCGGGCGGAGGTCGACCGCCTCGCCGACCTCGGTGTCGACCTCGTCGAGTACGTCAAGCCGCTGGACGAGGGCATCGAGGTGCACGCCGTCCTCAGCCCCGAGGAGACCAACTCCCTACGGGCGATGGGCTTCAACGTCCAGGGCAAGATCGCCGACCAGGACGACTACGCCGAGAACACGGCGGAGCGGCAGGAGGCCATCGCGGCGGCCGAGTCGGCCGCAGCGGCGGAGGACACGCTGACCGTGCTGCGGGCCGAGTGGTTCACCAGCCTGAACGGCAACCGCTTCCTGTCGTTCGAGGTGAAGTCGAGCGCGGTGGACTCCGCGACCGTGCTCACCGCCCGCTGGGACAGCGGGGTGAACACCGCGGCGGGCTCGGGCGGCACCGCGACCATGTCCCGGTTCACCGACGCCGGGCAGTACATGTACCACCGTTTCACCTCGCCGCTCGCCCTGAACAGCCCGGTGCCGGACAAGGTGGTCTTCACCAGCAACAAGGGCGGCACCAAGAAGGCCGCGGTGAGCAAGTGGCTGGGGAAGAACCAGCCGGAGCCGGGTGAGCACTACGTCGCGGACTTCGTCGACCACTACATGGACCCGACCGAGATCACCAACCGGATCACGGCGCTCTCCCAGGAGTTCCCGAAGCTCACCCAGCTGATCGACCTGCCGTACAAGACGAACGGCTACCGCCGCAAGGCGCAGGCCCAGTTCGGCACGGTGGCGGCGAGCACCCTGTACGTGACGTCGAAGGCGTGGGGTCACGAGGGCGGCAACGACATCACCATGTCGGTGGTCAACCCGGGCGGGGCCAACCAGCCCCTCGGCGTCTCGGTGACGGACAATAACGTGGTGGTCTCGCTGGCCACCAACGGCTCCGGCGCCGTCACCAGCACCGCCGCCCAGGCGGTCGCGGCGGTTAACGGCAACGCCGCCGCCTCCGCCCTGCTCACGGCGAGCCTCTACCGGGGCAACGCCGGCACGGGCGTGGTCGCCACCGCCGGCCTGACCAAGCTGACCGACTACCTCAAGGCGCCGGCCAGCGTCTCCCGCGACCCGTTCCAGATGAAGATGCTGCGGATCGGTCGCGCCAAGGACGGCTCGAAGCCGGGCGTCTACCTCTACTGCCAGCAGCACGCCCGGGAGTGGGTCACCCCGATCACCTGCCTGGAGACCGCGGAGCGGCTGCTGCGCAACTACGAGCAGGACGCCAAGACCCGGAACCTGGTCAACGGCCTGGACATCTTCATCCTGCCGGTGACCAACCCGGATGGCGCGCACTACAGCATGTACGACTACAACATGCAGCGTCGTAACATGACCAACCACTGCGCCGTCAGCGCCTCCGACCCGGCGTACCGCAACTCGTGGGGTGTCGACCTGAACCGCAACCAGGACGTCGGTTCGCTGTTCGACGGCTACAGCGGTGCCTCGTCGAGCTGCACCAGCGACACCTACGCCGGCCCGGGCAAGATCTCCGAGCCGGAGGCGAAGAACGAGGACTGGATCATCCGCCAGTTCCCGAATATCAAGTTCTCGATGAACACGCACTCCTACGGTGGGTACTTCATGTGGGCGCCGGGCGCCTACAAGACCGCCGGCCGTGAGGTTCTCCCCCGGCCCGACTTCGGCACGGAGAACTACTTCTGGGAGGCCTCGGAGAAGGTCCTGTCCGGGGTGCAGTCCTGGCGGGGCACGGCGATCTGGCCGGGCCGCACCGGACCGATCGCCGACGTGCTCTACTCGGCGGCCGGCAACAGCTCCGACGCGCACTGGTACAACCGGGGCATCATCGGCTGGAGCTTCGAGGTCGGTGCGGACCTGTACAACCCGAACACCCGGACGTGGCAGGCGGTCGGCTTCCAGCCGAACTTCGCCGAGGGTCACGAGGAGGCGATGGAGTTCTCCAGCGGCCAGATCGCGATCCTCGACGTGGCGAAGAAGTTCGCCGCGGACAAGACCCCGCCGGTGTCCGAGCTGCTCGTCAAGTCCAAGGCTCCCGGTGTCACCACCTTCACCTTCAAGGTGAACGAGGCGTCGAACATCTACTACACCCTCGACGGCAGCACTCCGACGACCTCGTCGCGGAAGCTCGCTTCCAACGCCTACCGTGAGGGCGCGGAGCACATCACCATCAACGCCAAGACCACCGTCAAGTGGTTCGCGGTGGACTTCGCGGGCAACGTCGAATCGGTCCAGGAGCGGGAGCTCAACGTGCCGAAGAGCTAGCTCTACGGAGGGGTGCCGAGCGTCGGCCCCCACCCGGTGAACCGCAGGTGGCCGCCAGCCTTCGTAGCTGGCGGCCACCTCCTCGTGCACCCAGGGTCGTCGCGCTCTGGGAGGAGAATCGATTTCGGGGCCGTGGTCGACCCCGCAGCCCAGCCCAATACGGGCTGGAAAGGTTCCGGTCACTCGGCGCGGTACGTGGAGCGCTTCCCGAATGGGTCGTGTAGGTCAGGCACTGAACCGCGTCAACGGGAGGCATTCCATGCGGTCGGCAGTTCCCGGCCGCACGCGGCGCAGGTGAAGTCGTGGTCCTTGACGATGGTGAGCTGGTCGCAGGCCGGGCAGCGCCGGAACTGGAACGCGGTGGTGAACCTGCCGGGATGCGGCAGGCCCGCCTTATCGCACGCGGCGGCGACGACCGGCCACGAGGACGGCTCGGGGCAGTACCTGGTCGACTGGTTGCTCACCTCGGTAACCGTCCAGCCCATGTGCTGCCGGGCGAAGGTGGTCTCGCCGCGCTCAGCACCGGTCAGGGAGATCCTGCGTGAGGCCGGCATCAATCCCGCCCCGGGCCGGGCTGCCATGGCCTGGACCCAGTTTCTCCGTTCGCAGGCCGAAGCCCTGCTGGCAGCAGACTTCATCGAGACGTTCACGCTCACCGGCACCCGGATGTACGTCCTCGCGGTCATCGAGCGCACCAGCCGCCGCGTCCGCGTCCTCGACGCAACCGCGCACCCGACCTCCAGGCCGCCCCGAGACCTCGGCGGCAATGCACGCTCATGCCGTAGGCAATGCGCGGCGGTGCCGACACATCCGTCACCCTCGGTAGTCGCCACCGTGGCGCATCCAGGTGCGAGGACGTCCGGACGTGTCTAGAACCATGTGCTCGGGCACGGAGCACGGCGGGCTCAGCTGGGTGAGTCAGAGTTGAGCTAGAAGTTGCTGGGTGTCGAGGACGTCGCCGAACCGGGGCAGGACTACGGCAAGGGCATGTTCGTGTTCGGTCGTCGTCATCCCGCTCATCGCGTCGGCTGCGAACACCACCTGGAAACCGTGGTCGGCGGCCGCCCGTGCGGTCGACTCGACCCCCATGGTGGTAGCCAGTCCGGCCATGACGACGGTGTTGACGCCGCGCTCGCGCAACCGAGCGGCCAGATCAGTGCCGTAGAAGGCGCCAATCGTGCGTTTCACTACGACGACGTCCCCGTCCTTCGGTTCCATCTCCGGAACGAAGCCGCTACCCGGCGGCTGTTCGGCGATGTTCGGCCGCTCGACTCGGACCAACACCACGGTGCCGCCGGCCCTTCGGAGCGCGGCGGCCAGGCGGGCCGCCCGGTTCACGACGTCGGCACCACGGTGCGGACCCAGGTTCTGGTCAACGATGCGAGGCATCAGATCGACCGCTATCAACGCCGTCCGGGTGGCCGCAAGCGTCATGCCGACGAGCATACGCGTCGATGATCGCGTATCGGTGCACGGACCTGCCGCGTTCCACTCGGGGCCGGCGGAGCGACCGGGCACGGCGCGACTTCCGAACAAGTGTCAGCCGCCGTCGCCGAGCGGCGCTTTGCCATGAGGGCCAACCATCGCCCTGGTCAGCGTGGAGTCGAGATTTCGGTGATTGTGGCAGTTCCTCGTACGGGCAGACCTTCGTGCATGGTGATCGTCTGGGCACGTCGGAGATCACGCCACGCCTCTGGACTCAGGGGCGCCAGACGGATCATTCCCGTCGCTCCGGGTGTCAGCTCTGGAGCGTTCTCGACCCAGATTCGTGCGACACGAAGATTGCGGTGGCCCTCGGGCATGTGCTGGCCGATGTGCCATAGCGGCCGCAACACGCCCTTACCGGGTATCGGGATTCGCCGACCACCATCAGCGACCGACACGAGCGTCAGCTCGGCACGGATGACCCCATGGATGCTCTCCCAGCGCCGGCATCGGCACCATGCGGCCGTGTCGGTGAGCCACATCAACTCCGCGGCCTCGATCAGCAGGTCCCACCATTGCGCACCGGCAGGCCAGCCGTCGAGGTTGGCGAGGAGATCAAGGGCGAGGCCCCAGTCGTTGTGCTGAACGTGCTGTCTTACGTCGGCGACGGTCGCCCCGGCATCGTTGGTGGCGCTCGCCGGAACCATCGGCGCAGCCCGATCGAGCAGTTCGGGAACATCCACCTCAGCATTGTCCTGGCGACACCGCCTACTCGGCGACCATTATCCCGGCCGCGCACGCTCATGGCACCGTGCGCGCGGGGGCCCGGCGACCGGTCACCCTTCGTCGTCGCCCTCGGTGTGGATTCGCGTGCCGACGGTGCCGGGCGTCGGTCGTGGTTCGACGCACCTGAGCTGCGCATGGGTCGAACGCCAGTTCGGCTACGGCATCGCCCGCGCCGTCGCTGGCCATACCAACTCCACCGGACCGGCGACCACGACATACATCAAGGCCGACATCGAGGCAGTGGCGACCGCCCTGATGGCGATGGCCGGCCAAACTCATCCGCTCGCCAGCGGGCATCAGACGGACCAGCCCTGGCCTGTGGTGCGTAGGCCGGGGCTGGCTATGTCCCGGCGGGATGGCTGCCGGGCTCGGGGCCTTTGAGTCAGCTTGTCGCCTTGGCGGCCTGGTGGATGAGGTCCGCGACGACCTGCGGGTGGCTGAGCATCGCGCAGTGGGACGAGGTCGGCACTTCGACGATCTTGCGGGCGTTGGCACGGCGGTACATCCAACGCTCGGCTGCGGGCGGAATGGCCTTGTCCTGACCGGCGACCAGCCCCCACACGGGGACCGTGTGCCACGCGGCGGCCGTCGTCGGGTAGATGAAGGAGTCGGCGTCGAACGGTCGTTGGGTGGCCTGCAGGAGCTGGAAGGCGTGCTTGGAGATGTCCGCGGCGAACGCGGCCTGGCCGTTCGGGCTCAGGTACAGGTCGGTTCCGGTGGTGCCGTCGGCCTTCGTGTACGAGACCGGCACGCTGACGGGCAGGACCTCGCTGCCGGGGAACTTGTTGATCAGGTCACCCTGCGTCTCGCCGACGTCGGGCACGAACGCGGCGATGTAGACCAGCGCCTTGACGTTGCTCTTGCCGGCCGCGGCGTTGGTGATGACGGTGCCACCCATGGAGTGGCCGACCAGCACGACCGGCCCGGGGATGGAGTCCAGCAGACTCGCGATGTACGGGGCGTCGGTCGGGATACCTCGCAGCGGGTTCGCCCCGCAGATCGTGGTGTAGCCCTCGCCCTGAAGGTAGGCCAGGGTCTGGTTCCAGCACGACGAATCGGCATACCCGCCGTGCACCAACACGATCGTCGGCTTGACCTTCGGGTTGGACCGGCCAGCCGTGGCCGCGGCCGCGGTGTCCGTACCGAACGGACTGGCCATCACCGCTGCGGCTCCGGCCACCGCCGCGCCGGTCGCCAACAGGTTGCGGCGTGAAACATGCGCATCCAATGTGATCTCCTCATTCCTGCGAGCTGTGCTTCGTTGTTGGAACGGCAACAGCGGATGAACGCACCCGCTACATCAACGTCTGTCCGGCAAACGGGGTGTGGCAGGGGTCAGCGGTCCGTGTTCGCGGCCTGGCGGATGAGGTCAGCGACCGCGCCCGGCTGGGAGACGTAGACGGCGTGGCTGCCGATCGCCTCGGTGGTGACCGCGCCGACGCGGGCGGCCATCGTCCGCTGGGCGGGTGGCGGGATCATGTGGTCGTCGGTGGCGACGAGGTAGAACGCGGGCTTGGACCGCCACGCCGGCTCGGTCACGACGCCGCCGAGGGCGGCGACGTTCCACGGGACCTGCGAGTCGGCGAGGAAGGCGGCGTCGGCGGCGGGCAGGTCGGCGGCGAACGAGCCGGCGAACTTCGAGCGGTCGAGGAATAGCCAGCCGGCGCGGGGCGGCAGGATCGGCGGCTGCGGGCCGTCGGTCGGGAACCCGCTGATCAGGGTGTTGACCGACTCGCCCTTGTCGGGGGCGAACGCGGCGATGTAGACCAGCGCGGCGACGTTGTCGTGGGTACCGGCCTCGGTGATGACCGCGCCGCCGTAGGAGTGGCCGACCAACACGGCCGGGCCGTCAAGGTCGTCAAGGATGAACCGGGTCGCCTCGACGTCGCCGTCGAGGGACAGGGTGGGGTTCTGTACCGCGGTGACGTTGAGCCCGTCGGCGGTCAGCAGCCGGTGCACGGCCTGCCAGCCGGAGCCGTCGACGAACCCGCCGTGGACCAGGACGACGTTGCGGATCTGTGTGCTCATGGCATTCTCCTGGAGCACCCGGGGCGGGCACCGCGCCCGCCGCTTGCCCTCCATGCAAGCCGTTGCGGGCGCCGCGGCCCAGGCAGAACACCATGCAGAACTGTTAGCTGCCGGCGGTTGTCCGTGCTGCGGCTTGTTCTCGGCGGCGGGCGGCTTCGTCGTGTTGCCCGATCGACTCGTAGATGTCCGCCGCCCGCAGCAGGCTCGCCTGTGCCTTCGTAGCCTGGGTGTCGTCGTAGAGTTCCTCGGCGAGGATGAGCAGAATCGCCGCCTCCGCGTCGGCGTTGCGCATTTGCGCGGAGGTCGCCACGCCGCGTTCGGCCAGCGGCACGCCCTCGCCGGGGCGGCCGGCGCGGCCGAGGGCTCGGGCCAGGTGGCCGAGGATGAACGGCAGCGTCGCCTCCGCGTTCGACGCCGTCATACCGGACGCCGCCGGGTTGTCGGCCATGGCGAGAGCCTGCCGGAAGCTGCTGACAGACTCGTCGAGTTCGCCCAGGGCCATGGTGATCGCCCCATGCCCGATCAGGGCCTGGCAGTAGTCGTCGGCGTCGCCGGTCTGTTCGAACCCGTCGGCCGCGGCTTGGACCGCGTCTCGGGCGGCGTGCAGGTCGCCCAGCATGCTCTGGGCGCGGGCGATGACCAGCCATGCCCGGCCTTCCTGCCCGAGGTCGCCGACGCCCCGGGCCAGGGCCAGCGCGCGTTCGCCGTACGCCAGGGCCGGATGGAAATCACGGCCGGGCTGGGTGTAGGTCCACGCGAGCGCGGTCAGGAACTCGGCTTGCCGATCTGGCGCCCCAAGTGCTGCCGCCGAGTCGTCGGCCCGCATGTACAACGCGGGCCAGTGCGGCCAGTGCGCCCACCGGTCGGGGATCCAGCGCAGGGTGCGGACGGTGTCGACCACGGCCTGGTGGTCGCCGTCGCCGGCGGCGGCCGTGAGTGCCGGGTACCAGTGGTCGGCCTCCGTGCGGATCCACGCCTCGGCGTGCTCGGCGGTCTGGAACGCGGAGTCGGCCGCGTCCGGCGGGTTCGGTCCGAACCACGTGCCGGCGTCGCCGAGGGTGGTCAGCAGCCAGTCGACCATTCGCCGCTGTACGGCCGTGACATCGTCGGGGTGTTCCTCGTGCTGTAGGCACCGGTTGGCGTAGAGCCGAACGAGGTCGTGGAGCCGGTATCGGCCGCCGTCCGCGGTCTCCAGCAGGCTGAGGTCGACGAGGTCGTCGAGTTCGTCTTCGGCGACCGGCAGCGGTACCTCCGCGATCACCTGGGCCAACTCGGCGCTGAAGTCCGCCCCGGGCACCACCGCCATCCGCCGGAACAGCGCGCGGGCGGGGTCAGGCAGTTGCCCGTAGGACATTTCGAACGCGGCGGCGACTTTCAGGTCGCCCGCGCTGAGCTGGTCCAGCCGCCGCTCGGCGATCGACAGCCGGCGCACCAGGTCCGCGACGCCCCACTGTGGTCGCGAGACGAGACGGTTGCCCGCGATCCGCAGTGCCAGCGGCAGGCCGCCCAACAGGTCGACCAGGTCGGCCAGATCCTCGGCGGCCGATGCGCCGGCCCGCTCGGCGACGATGCGGTTCAGCAGGTCGTGTGCGTCGAGGGCGGGCATCGGACCGAGGTGCAGGCGCTGCACGCCCGAAAGCCCCGCCAGCATCCGCCGGCTGGTCACCAGCAGCTGGCTGTCGCCGTCACCCGGTACCAGC
The DNA here is from genome assembly GCF_040649295.1 of Micromonospora sp. NPDC048999. Taxonomy (NCBI): domain Bacteria; kingdom Bacillati; phylum Actinomycetota; class Actinomycetes; order Micromonosporales; family Micromonosporaceae; genus Micromonospora; species Micromonospora sp. NPDC048999. Next base: position 9,383 of record NZ_JBEZFI010000049.1, read on the forward strand.
GGCCGTACCTGTGCCTCGGACGCGGCGTCATCGATCACGACCAGGACGCGCCGCTCCCGCAGGAGCTGCCGGTAGCGCCCCGCCCGTTCGGCAAGGTCTTCGGGAATATGCGGGCCACGCGCACCGAGTGCCCGTAGAACCCGGGCCAGGATCTCGCCGCTGTCCACGGGATGTCCGCTCATGCCCAACGCGTCGACGAAATGCACACCGCCGGGAAACTGGTCCCGCAATCGGTGTGCCGCTCGCACGGCCAGGGTGGTTTTACCCAACCCGGCACTGCCGGAGATGACCGCCACCCCTGTTCGACCGGCGGCCTCGGCCCGCTGGTCGACCAGCTGGAAGATCCATGCCAGCTCGGCGTCGCGGCCCGTGAAGTCTCCGATCGACCCGGGCAGCTCACACAGCCCGGGTGCCGCAGCCAGATACGCTGGCCGGGCACGGCCCGCCCTGGCCAACGCGACGAACTGATCCCGGGCCGCCCCAGCCAACTTCAGGGCGTCCGCGATCGACACGACCGTGCGGCGCTGCGGCCCCAACGCCCGCCCGCGCTCCATGTCGCTCAGCGCTCGGACGCTGACTCCGGATGCTTCGGCCAGCTCCTCCAACGTCAGACCGGCGCCGTGACGGGCGGCCCGCAACACCACCGCGAACGATCCGTCGCCATCCATCAACCCATTCTCACCGAGTCAGCTCCGCCACCGGAACCCCCGGGATTTCGGTCAGCGGGCCAGCCGGCGCAGCACCGATTCCCGAGCCGTCGCCGGCAGCGTCCGCAAGTCGCGCACGAGAACCGCGGTCGGCGCCGGGAACGGCGCGTTGCGGCGTTCCCGCTCGATCGCGCGCACGGTGTGTCGGGCCGCGTCGGCCTGGCTGGTCGCGAACGGTTTCGGCAGGCCGTCGCCGCGACCCGTTCGGTCTCGACGAACCCGGGAGACAGGGAGGTGAAACGCAGTCCGTCCGGGCCAAGCTCGGTGCGGGCGGCGGCGTTAACATCCAGGTCGACTGGGACGACGCTGCCGATCATGGACGGTGACGAGTGTTGTTGGACGACCAGCGAAGGGTTCGAGGGTGCCCTCGTCGGTCAGCGACCGGGCCAGCGCAGCCTCATCTTCATCGATCTTCGGGCCCGCCGCATCTGCTCACCGTCGCGGACCTTCGCCACCAGGTCAGCATGTCGCCCGAGGTCACGTCGACCATGAAGGTTGAGGCGACCCGCAGCACACGGTTCATCCCGGTTCGAACGCTGGCCGCGTCGGGACGGCGGGCGGGTCATCCAGGAATTCCGTAGGCGCCAGGGGCGGCCCATCACGGTCGACTCCGTGACAATCGACCGGCCGACACACAGGACTGCACCCTCGCAGGCCGGTGAGTCGACCAGACCGAGGCCACCCCAACGCTTGGAGGGAACACCGTTTCCATGACCGATACCCTCACCGGGCCGTCCTCGATCCGGGTCGGTCAGGCCGCCGTCAACCCCCGCTTGGGGTGCGGCACCGCCGGCCCACCCACCGACAGCGGCCACCCGCGGATCGATGACACGCGTACGTCGGGGCCGAAGCTCGACGGCATCATGCCCGTCCTTGCCGAGCGGCGGACCCATCCCGCCGCGACTTCCCCGGCCGGCCCCCGGGCTGAGAAGCCGCCATGGAGCCGGTGACGGACGTGAGGTCCGAGGACCTGGTCGCCCGAATCGCCGGCCTGCTGAGCTCGACTCACCCGCTGCGCATCGGCTTGGCGATTTGTCAGGCCACCAGGGTCCTCGCGTACCTGGCACCAGTCGACCGTGCCGCGGTGCTCGACCGTGCGATCAGTCTGGCCCTGACCCACGACGAGGAGCAGCCGGCGGTCGCGCGCCGCCGCTGACTTCCGGCCGACGAACGACCCGCTACCTCTACGGGCCGGGCGCACCCCACCGGCGCAGCCCTCACCAACCCACATCGGGCATTCTGCGATCGTCGCGACATGCGAGGGGGCCGTGACGCCCTGCCCGGGCCGCGTCGTCGTCCTGACGGAGGACAGCGGACCGGTCGAAGCACTGTGCGCGCTCTGCGGTGGTAAGGGGCAATGTGGGTTCCTGCGTCCACGACGGTGTGGCGGCTGCTGACCCGCATCGACGCCGAGGTGCTGTCGCAGGTCCTCGCCTGGTGGATGCGGTCCCGGACCGCGCCGGTCGTGGTGGTCGGACGGCGGTGGCGGCTGGTCATCGCCGTTGACGCAAGGTCGTCCGCGGTGCCCGCCTCGCCGACGGGCGTCAGGTGCATCTGCTCTCGGCGTACGACACCAGCACCGGCATCGTGCTCGCCCAGGTGCAGATCGCGGCGAAGTCCAACGAAATCCCGGCGTTCACACCGCTGATGCAGCGGGTGGCCGCCCAGCTCGGATCATTGAATGACGTCCTGGTCGTCGCGGATGCCCTGCACGTCCAGACCGGGCACGCCGACCTGTTCGCCACCGCCGGCGCCCACCTGATGGTCACGGTCAAAGCCAATCAGCCAGCCACCCTCGCCCAGCTCAAAGCCCAGCCCTGGGCACAGGTCCCGGTCGGGGCCCGGACCCGCGAGACCGGCCACGGCCGCACAGAGACCCACACCGTCAAAGCCGTCACCGTGGCCACGCCAGGCGGGATCGGCTTCCCCCACGCCCAGCAGGCCGTCAGGATCACCCGGACCCGCACCATCAACGGCCAGACGACCCGCGAGACGGCCTACCTGACCGTGTCCCTGCCCGCCGACCAGGCCCAGCCCTCCGACCTGGGCACCTGGGCGCGCACGGAATGGCATATCGAGAATCGCCTGCACTACGTCCGTGATGTCACGTGACGTGAGGACGCCCATCAAGCCCGGACCGGCAACGGACCCGCAGTCTTCGCCACCCTCCGTAACACCGCAGTCGGATACCACCGCAGCAACGGTGAACCCAACATCGCCCGCGCCACCAGACGCGCCAGCCGCCGCCCCCCGGAAACCTCATCGACGCGGTGACCAGGAGTAGCCCGACTAGGCAATAGCCCTGCGTTCAGCCGTGCCCGCCTGAGCGCACCGTGGAGGCGATCACCACCCGCAACAACCGGCGCGCCTCAGCGATCCGGGGAGCCAGGTCGTCGTGTGTCGGTGCGGTGACGATGACATAACCGTGCCGGGTCCGATTGTCGATCACCTCGGGCAGATCGTCACCGACTTCATGATGGAACACCACCGTGTCCACGAAGGGGAGCCGACGCATCTCGTCGAGACCGGTCAATTCCAGCAGCCGGCCCGGCTCCAGCTCGAAGAAGGAGATGGCGGCGGCTTTTTTCGGCTGAACTGGCTCGACGGGGGCACTGGCGAGTGCCCGGAAGATGGTCACGGCCGGATCCATGCCGGTGGCCAGCTCGACCAGCCGAGGGATCCGGTCACCGGCCAGCCGGGCCTGGGACTCGACGATCCGTGGACCCTGCCGGGTGAGGATGACCTCGGTGTGAGCTGGCCCGAACTGGTAGTCGGCGGCCTGAAGCAGCGCAGTGACCACCTCCGCGATCGCCAACCGGTCCGTCGTGTTCAGGGGTGCAGGGTAGACGTGACCGATCTCCACAAACCCAGGTGGCGGCCGGAGCTGCTTGGCGGTGATCCCGAGAACGTGGTGCTGGCCGGCGACACTGATCGTCTCGACGCTGTACTCGGAACCCTCAAGGTACTCCTCGACCAGTACTGGGCCGGTGTAGCCGTACCGGTCGAGTTGGCGTCGCCATTCGTCGAGATCCTCGATGGTCCGGACCAGCCGCACCCCTCGGCTGCCCGCCATCCGGGTCGGCTTGGTGATGACCGGCATGGCGAACCGGTCCAGTACGTCGGGCACCCGGTCAGCGGTCGACACCTCGACGCACCGTACCGGCGACAGCCCTGCCGAGGCGAGTAGCTGCCGCATGGCTGCCTTGTCGTTGAGTGCCCGGATCGCCTCGGGCGGATTCGTCGCCAAATCGAGTTCAGCGGCCACCTCGTAGACGGTCAGCATGCTTTCCTCACGTCCGAGGTGGAGGATGCGGTCGACGTGATAGCGGGCAGCCATCTCCCGGACCCGGGCACGAAGCGCCGACTCGTCGGTGAAGTCAACGAACTCCAGCGCCTCACAGTGCCGTTCGACGGTGCGCAGATAGTCGCCGCTTTCCAGGGCCGGGTCCCACAGCGCGAAGACCCGGAAGCCCTCGGCCACTGCCCGCTGGGCTAGATACGGGTACGGCATCACCATCAGCAGCCGGCTGTTCTTCATAGGCATTCTCCACGTGTCCTCGGTCGCAGTTGCCTAGTGGTCGACGTACCCGGCGGTGTCGTTGGCTGCGGCGTCCGGGGCCGGAGCCGCCGAGGCGGCAGCCAGCGCCGCAGCGTCCGAGGCGGCGGGCGAGGCCACCACGTCGGCAGGCAGTCTCTTTTCCAATCGGACCAGGTTGGCCGCGGCCAAAATCGCCCCGAGTCCGACGAGGACCCAGACGAGCTGCGCGTCAAGTGCAATCAAGGTGGTGAACAGTGCCGGCGCGATGACGCCGGCCAGCGAGAACGATAGCTGGTAGATAGCCAGGTAGCGCCCCCGGACCGTGGCTGGTGCCGCAGCCGCGGCGAGCGACCAGGACGGTGTGCTGTGCAGCAGTTCGCCGACGGTGTAGTACATCGACATCGCGATGAGCGCGATCGGCACCAACGGCCCGCTGGGAAGCCAGACGAGGGCGGCGAACCCCAGGCAGGACGTGCCGAAGACCGCCGCGCCGAGCGCGGCGCCGCGGGTACGACGACTACTCTCCTGTAGCCGGCTGATCGGGATCTGGCCGAGCGAGACGACGGCGGTCGTCAGGGCGAAGATCAGGCCCGGTAGCTGAGCGTCCGCGTGCAGCGCCTCGATCGTGAAGATCGGTAGTAGACTGAACAGCGCGTTGTAGCAGAGCGCCACGGGCACGTTGGTCAGCGTGAGTTGGACGAACGCCTTGTCCCGTAGCACGGTCCGGTAACTTGGCGGTGGGCCGACCGACGGTCCCGGAGCAGACTCGGCGACTCGGCGACCGGTTCTGATGCTGATGATCAGCAGGGCGGCCACCAGGAAACTCACCGCGTCGGCGACGACGATGAACTGGTATGCGAAGGCCACCGACGAGCCGAGCGCAATGGAGGCGGCCAGTCCCCCGAGGCCGAGGCCGGCGTTGCGTACGGCGCGTTGCAGAGCCATCATCCGGTTCCGGCTGACCCCAACCGATAGCTCGGACATCAGGGCCTGGATTGCGGGTGGGAAGGACCTGTCGCCGAGGGCCACCAGAGTGGTGGCCACGATGAGCTCGTTGACGTTGTGGACCGTCAGGTAGTAGGCGAACCCGGCTGCCCGGATCAGGTAGCCGCCGACCACGACCTGGCGGGCACCGAAGCGGTCAACCAGCGCACCACCGATCGGGTTGCCGGCGAGGCCGATGAGCGCGGCCACGCTCATACCGGCACCGACCGTTGTCAGCGGCAGCCCGGACACGTGATGGAAGTACAACAGTGAGAACGGTAGGTAAAGGCCGCTGCCCATGGAGTCGATGGCCATACCGGCCAGGTACCGCATCCGACCCGGAAACTGCGGGATGAATGCCAGCATGATCAGTTTTCGTCACTGGGATCAGCGGCCCGGAATTCCGTCTGAACGGAACGCGGGTAGCTGCGCAGCAACTCCCGGTGGATCTTGCCGGACTCGGTCCGGGGGAACGAGTCGATGAACTCGATCAGGGCGAGCTGTCGGGGGCAGGTCACCTCGACGTGCCGGAAGATGCCCTTCGCCGTCGCGGCGGAGCCGTTCCAACCGACGGCCAGCAGGACGTACGCCTTCGCCACCGGTGCGGCGGCCTCCGCCGTCACCGGTACCACCGCGACCTCATCGACCGCCGGGTGCATACTGAGCCGGCGCTCCAGTTCCACTGGAGAGATCAGCGCACCGCCGGTGCCGTAGAGGATGTCCTTGAGTCGGCCGAGGAACCGCAGACTCCCGTCGGACTCGCGGCGCACCAAGTCACCCGTGCGGTAGAGCCGGCCGCTACCGACCGAGGTGGCCGGGCCGGCCTCGTCGAGGTAGCCCCGCATCATCCCCAGTGGCCGGTCGACCAAATCCACGCAGAGCTCGCCCTCGTCGAGGTCATCGTCCTCCACAGCACCGCCCGGAGCGCGGACAACGAGGCGGTAACCGGGCAACGCAAATCCCATCGAGGTGGGGTCGGTGTCCGCTGCGGGGGTGACCCCGGCCATGGCAGTCACTTCAGACTGTCCATACCCGTTACGTACCGTCACACCCCACGCGGTCCGGATCGTAGCGACGATGTCCTCCGTGAGCGGCTCACCGACGCTGGTCGCTTCCCGGAGTTGGATCCGGTGTTTGTCGACACCGGCTCGGATCAGCGTCCGCCACACGCTCGGTGGCGCACAAAAGCTGGTCGCCTCGACCCGGGCCAGCGTATCCAGAATCCGGTCCGCCGTGCCGTACCGGGTGTCGAGCGTTACCACGGTGGCCTCGGCGTTCCATGGGGCGAAAAGGGAGCTCCAGGGGTGCTTCGCCCACCCCGGAGCGGATACGTTGACATGCACGTCACCCGGCCGCAGGCCATTGAAGTACATGCTGGACAGATGTCCGACGGCATAGCTGACCTGAGTGTGTACGACGAGCTTAGGCCGCGAGGTAGTGCCGGAGGTAAAGAAGTAGAAGAGCGGTTCGTCGGCACCCGTCGGCCCCTCCGGGATGAACTCGACGTCCGACCCTGCCGCGTCGGCGTAGTTCAGCCAGCCCGGCACGTCGGCGCCGACCGCAACCTTCACCTGTGGCTCGATGGGCAGCTTGAGGCGCGTTGCGATTTCCGCGTCCGCGACGACGTGCCGGATACCCGCCCGTTCCGCCCGCTCGGCGAGCCCGGCCGGAGAGAGGGTGGTAAAGACCGGCACCACGACCGCGCGCAGCTTCATCAGGGCGAGTTGCAACTCCCAGAATTCGACCTGGTTGTCCAACAGGACGAGCACCCGATCACCACGGGAGACGCCGATTGTGCGTAGCCAGCCTGCTAACCGGGCCGAGTCAGCGCGCAGGGCTGCGAAGCTGACCGTCTGGTCGCCATCGGGTCGGACCACCCGCAGCGCGGTGTCGTGGTTGGCGTGGGCGATGTGGTCGAACCAGTCGAGCGCCCAGTTGAAGTGTTCGAGTTTTGGCCACACGAACTCCGCATACGCTTTGGCGTGGTCGTGACCATACCGTAGTAACAGGTCGCGGGCGGTTCGGAACGTGCGGTAAGACGCGTGTGCGGACACGGAAGCTCCTTACGCGGAACTGGCCTGCAGGGACAGGCGGGGAGTCGGTCGTGATAACCCTCCGGTGGCCGGTCTCGTACGGGCGCGGGCACTCAGGAGTCGGGCAATGCTCAGCGCGACGGCGTCGGCCTCCCGCTGGAACGATGTACGGGTTCCTGGGCGGCTGTTGCCGATCTGAGTGAACCATCGGACGTTCTCGGTCGGAATGCCGATGGCGTAGATACCTTCGTGCGGTACTCCGGCGGCGGAGACGACCTTGTTCTCAGCCGGTGTGATGTGCAGCCCTCCCGTGGCAAACACATCGTCGCACCCCGCGATGACGAACTCGGCAGCGACACCCTCGTCGACGATCTGCCGGATCAGACCGTCCCGATTGCGCCGCAGATCGGTGACCGGAACGCGGCTGTCCACCAGCCAAGAGACGTATCGTCGAGAGCCGGCAACCACAGGGGAGTCCACCGTGTACCGACCCCGGACCGGGTCATAGCCGAAGTGCGCTTCCGGGCCGACGACCGTGACGACCCCGGCCCGCAGTAGTGCCAGGAACTGTTCGGTGCGTACGGGCGGTGGACCGGTGGTGGTGAGGGAGATCAGGGGGGCCAACCGACGGAACTGCTCACGGTACGAGTACGCGTCCAGACCACCGAACTCCACCGCGGCGCGGATCGTTTCGCGGGCGTCCCGGAACGTGTCGAGCGCGGCCTTCAGCGGGCCCTCCACATTGCCAAGCCGTGCCTCCCGCACGTCTTCGACAAGCAGATCCGTCAGGGCCCTCCGGTACGCTCCGGCGCTTTCGAAGCGGCGACCAGCGAGAGGACGGCCCAGCGACACGAGGTTCAGTGGCACGATGTCACCCAACCCGTGCGCGATGGTCGTCTTCCGCCAGGCGACCTCATCCCCGCCCGTGGCGACCAGGTCTGCCGTTAGCGCCGCCACCGCCTCCGGTGTGAGTCGACGCCGCGCCAGCGTGGTGACGTACACCAGGTTGACATCGGCCATCAGCAGGGGCAGAACATCGGCGAGCAGATCCAGTGCGGGCCGCCCGTTGGTACGGACGGCCCGATCCCGAAGCTCGGCTAGTGCCTCGGTGGTCAGGAACCGGGGTCGGTACTTTCCCGTGCCTGACTTCTGGTTGATGCCCCGGGTCAGTATCGGCACGCCGGACCGTGATCCGGCGATCAGAGTCGGCTCCCCGCCACTGCGCTGGTAGGTGAGACGCCCGTCGGACCCGGCGTGGAACTTCCCGCCGCGGCCCAAGCTCAGCGACAGGGCTAAGTCGTAGAAGGACAACCCGAGCCCGATGACGCCGACTGGTGTTCCGGGGGAAATACCGTCCAGGTTCATGTCCGCGACTGAATCGCCGCTGACGAACCGCAGGTCAGGATGGTGTCGCGCGGCGGCGGCGAGTTCCGCCTCCCAGCCGGTGAGGTCGTTGCGGCCGTGACCGGTCGCCAGTACCACAACGTCGACATCGATGGATCCAACCGGGCCATCGCCGTCGATTTCCAACCTGTACCGGTCACCACAGGGGCGGACTGCGGTGACCCTACCGAGGATCTCCACCACCTCTGCGACGCCACGCAAGCTGACACGGGTCTTGGCGAACACGTGCTTGAGGTACCTGCCGTACACAGCCCGTGGCGCGTAATCGTTGTCGCCAAGCCCCCCGCCGTGGGCGGACCCATCTGCGGCTAGCCACTCGCCGAAGGTGCAGCCCGCGCCAGGTCGGCACCCCCCTCCGTCGCGGACTCCGGAGAACATCGTCAACTCGCCGACGACGGTGTTCATCATCAGCCAGGGTGGCTGGTCGGTACGCCAGATCCGTCCGACGCCCATTTCAATCGCGTCGACCAGCAGGATCCGGACGCGCCCGGTGCCGGCACGCAGGTACACCGCCAGTCGTTCGAAAACAGCTACCCCTCGCGGACCGGTGCCGACGATCGCCACGGTGAAGTCCGCGCCGGCCGAATCCACCGCAGCGGCCGCCGAGACGGTATGAGACATGACCATCCACCCCGTGTTCCGAACGCCGCCCATGCGCCGACCCGCCGACGAGACGGTTGACGGTCAACCGCCTGACGGCATGGCACCGCCAGGCGCGTTACGAGGAAAGGCCATTCCTCGGCTGAGCAGGTAGCCGAATCAGGACGGTGGTCACCGTATGCGGGTCGGCCCACATTCGTCAACGTCATAGGCGTTTTAGACAGAGGGCAGCAAGGCATTCCATCGCTTTTGTCCTTTGAAGACAGTATGAATCCGCGAGAGTCGCGCTGACGTAACACCCGACGGCTCCACCGCCGCCACCTCCAGGGGCGCATGTCGGAAAGCTGACACTTGCCGTTTCGCAGATGGTAGAACAACCGACGATCTGATGATCACGGCCCAGTGGCGGCGTTTCCGCGCAACTGCCATAAGGGCAACCCGAGCTGAGGTACAGCCGACGTGTGGCACCGGCCAACACTGTCGTATGGGCCCATGTCGACCGGCCGCGGTTCGAGCGACTCGATCACGTGCCGACGTTGCCGCCCGTACTCCCGACCATCGTCCAAGGTGCAGTCCGGAGGCTGGGTTGGCACCCCTGGCCGGCTGCGTGCGTGACCTGGTCAGCCGGCAGACGACGGCGACCGAGACGAGTTCGGCCCTGACCAACGCCGCGGCTCCGCATCCTTCCGGTTCCAGCAAATCGGCCAGCATGGCCAGCAAATCCTCATACGAGGACAGAACCGAGGTTCGGACTGCCCGCCATGATCAAGTCAGCAGGTCAACCAGAGTGGACATCCGGCAGGCGGCCCACCATCCCGAGCTGGACACGTCACACCTCTCGCACTCGGCTGATCGGCGGTTCTGGCCGGCAGCGGCATTCGTTCCGCAGATGAGCGATACCGCAGACATGGCCCATTGCAACAATCGGCACAAATACTGTCCGTACAGAATCCAACCGGACAAAACCATTGCACGTGGCTACCCGCTGCCCCTGGCCACAAAATGATCGACAGAAAAACCAGCAACCAAAGGTCGATGACGCTGGCGGAATCGGATCTACTTGGCTACAGTCTCGCTGTATCGGACAGGAGGCTGTCTCATCATGATCGTCAATTCGTGTAGTCCTACAAGGCATGAATGGTGAACATGCGGGGCACGCCGCACTGCAGCTCGACATCCATCGCGCCCACATCAGGGAAGTGTTGCAACATGACGCGATTCATCGTGTTGCCGGCCTTCGGCAGCCCAACAGCGGTGACATCGCAATGAAGGCTTCCCGCGAGACGCTCACCCCACAGATGGACCGGTACGCCGACTTCGTCGATCGGGCCGAAACCCGCTGGCTGCCGTACCTGATGTACTTCCACCGGACCGACTACCGCTCCGACGTAGTCAACACCGACCGGTTCGGTTTTCGATTGTCATACGGGCCGGACGGCATGGCCGGATCGGTCGAAGCGCCGCCAGCTGGGCCGTTACGGCTGCTGGTCGGCAGTTCGACCGCGTTCGGGGTAGGCACGACGAACGACCGGGCGACCATCGCGTCCCGGTTGTGGACACGGTACGCACCATCGGGCGCCTGGCTGAACTTCGGCGGCCGGGGCTACTGCTCAACCCAGGAGACCCTGCTCTTCCTCCTGCACCGGCACCTGCTCCCGCCGGTCGAGGAGGTCGTCATTCTTTCCGGTCTCAACAACCTTGCCCTCGCCGGTCTCCCACGATCGTCGCAGAGCGAGTTCGGCGCCTTCTTCTTCTCCGGCGAGTACTACCAGCAGATGAACGAACTGCGAAAACGGCACCGCCGGACCACTCGGTCCAAGTGGCCCGGATGGCGCCGCCGCCAGCCACATACCGACCCGGAACCCGATACCACCCTCCCCGACCTAGCCGATCGGATCAGCACGGCCGTCGAGCGCACGATCCGCGACATCGAACGCTGGCGACTGCTCGCCAGCGCCACCGGAGCACGGATCACCTTCGTCCTCCAGCCACTCGCCACCTGGGTCAGGACGAACCCCGAAACCCGTGAGGCGCTGCTCTTCGCCGAACTCGACAGGCACCCGTCGAACTTCTGGAAGTTGTTCGGCGCCATCGCCCCGATGGAGGTCGGACGCCGGTACGCCGCCGAACTCGGCGCGTGGTGCCAGTCACGTGACGTACCGTTCCTGGACCTCAACGTGAAACTGGCCGAAGTCGCCCGCGATGACCGGTGGCTCTTCGTTGACCGGGCGCACTTCAACGACGACGGCTACGACCTGGTGTCGAGTCTGCTGGCCGGCGGTCTCGATCTCAAGTGATCGCTGGCCACTACCCGAGGAGAAGGACCAATGTCGCTGCTGCGCAGGCTCTTCAGCCGCATCTTCCGCCGAAAGCCGAAGAAGGACGACGCCTCGATCTACCCCATGTTCTGACCCCGCTCTCGACATTCGACGAGGCCAGCAAATGATCATGCGTGATCGGCGACGCGACCACGGCGTCCTCCGCGCCGATCATCCGACGGAGGCGACCTTGTCGAGCCCGAGGAGCTGGTTCGTATGGGCAGCGGACCCCGAAACGCTCCTGCCCCGTACCCGGGTGGTCACGGCACTACGTACCGCGTTGCACGACGGCGACGGCGACACCTCGACTGACCTGGCCACGCTCGATGAACAGGTGCGCAGCTGGGCCGATGCCGAACGGGACCGCTTCACGGCATTGCTGCAGCCCACAGGCAACCGGACCGTCCTGGTCCGGCGGATCGCCCTCGGCTGCGCCCCGCTCGGCCTGCACGCGGGCGGGTGGCTGCAGTGGCTGACCTGCCCGGCGAACGCGGATAGCGCAACGGCATTGCGCGTCTTGGCGCTCTACGCCAGCGATATCGGCGTCGGTCATCCGCACGCGGACCGGGGCAGCGCGTACCGGACGCTGCTGGGTGCCCTGCGGCTCGCCGAGTGGGCCGCCTCGGCGACCCGGCTGGCTCGCGATGAGCAGCTCGACGACCAAGCCTTCGCCCTGGCCGGCCCATTGTTGCTCGCCAGCCGATTCCCGGTGGAATTCCGGTCCGAGATCCTCGGTGCCGACCTGTGCCTGCGGGCGGTCGGGCTCACGCCACCGCTGGTGGCGGTCCGGCAGGTGGCGCCCGACCTCGCCGACTGGACCGCCCTGGACCTGGGCGCGGCACGCGACGACGAAACACCCAGCGGCCTGGAGCTGAGCCGACGTGTCGTCAGCGACCTGCTCGCCGAGAGCGGCCGCGCCACCGGGGCCGCCGACCAGGTCCGACTAGGATTCCGCTGGGCGATGCGGGCACTGCGTGGCTGGACCGACGCTCTGCACGGCGAGTTGGTCGCGGTGACTGATCCCGCGGCCGAGATGGCCGAACTGCTGCGGCTGCGTGCCCGCGAAGCTGCGGTCTATCACGGCGACTACCCACTCGCCGGCCAGCCGTTGCGGCAGTGGTTGGCCGACAGCCAGCACAACCCCAGCGCCCTGTTGACCGCCCTGGCGCGAAGCAGGTTGGTGCGGCCGGGCGAGCCGGACCGCAGTCCGTTGGCCTCCACGCTGATCAGCGAGGGAGGGGCGATGTTCCGAGTCTTCTCCCCGGAGGACATCACGGTCATCCGGCGTTGGATCAGCGCTCTCCCGGACGCCAGAGATCAGTCTCGTGGCCACGGGACCGCCGACGATGGTGCTGTAGCCGACGGCCGCCCCACTCGCAGCTCGGCTGCCCAGGTCGACCTGCGACTACCGGACCCGGTTCCGGAGGATGACGATCGGACGCCCGCGACCCTGCGCGAGGCGTACCACCTGCTGCTCAATCGGCGTGACACACCCGCGCTGCGCCGCTACGCGATTGCCTACCTGACGAATTGGCTGGGCCGTTCCGGTTACCAGTTGGAGCAGGCCGTTCATCTACCGCCACAACGGTGGCAACCGGCCGAGCTCCGCCGCTGGTTGCAGCAGCAGCACGACCGGCACGCGGAGGAGTTCGACGACACCAAGGCGGACCCACTGCCGTCCAGGGAGGCGCTCATCGACTCCACCATCCAGTTGGCGCCGCTGACGCTGATCGACGGAAGCTGGTTGCAGGGATTCACCGACCACGCGTACGCGCCATCGGACGTCGGGCACTTCCTCTTCGAGACGTACTGGGACGAGCTGGGCAACGGCGAGCGTCGGCTGAACCACCCACTGCTGTACCGCGAAGTCCTTCACGAGATGGGAGTGGACCTGCCGCCTACCGCTACACCCGAGTTCAGCGCGTGGTCCGGTTTTCGTGACGAGTCTTTCGAGTTACCGGTGTACTGGCTGTGCATAGGCCGGCTACCCCATTCGTACCTGGCCGAGGTGCTCGGTCTAAACCTGGCGATGGAGTTGTCCGGCGTTGGCGGCAGCTACCGGCGTGCGCGTCGCGCACTCAAGAAGTACGGATACAGCACGCGGTTCGTCGACATCCACAACACCATCGACAACGTGGCGACCGGCCACTCGGCATGGGCCGCCGACGCGGTCGACACCTACATGGCGGCGGCGCCGACCATGCTCGGTGGTATCGATCGCGCCGCAGTCTGGCATCGGGTACTGACCGGCTACCGATCACTGAATCCGCCCAAGGGCATACGACCACGGTTGGCCGGCCGATTGGCCGCCCGTCGGCAGACCGGCTAACGTCTCGGGGAGACGCAGTGCAATCAATCATGATGGGCAGGCTCGCCGCACTGCGGCAACGCGTCGCCGCCGCAGCCGCTTCGGCCGGCCGCCGCCCCGCGGACGTGGAGTTGCTCGCTGTCTCGAAGGGCCACCCGGTCCCGGCGTTGCGTCAGGCCCTCGACCTCGGATTGACCAAATTCGGGGAAAGCTACGTTTCAGAGGCAATGCCGAAGGTCGACGGGCTGCAGACTGACTCGGTCGAGTGGGTCTACCTGGGACCCATCCAGACCAACAAAACCCGGCCGATCGCCGAGAACTTCGACTGGGTGCTCGGTCTGAGCACCCTGTCAGCTGCCCGGCGGCTACACGCGCAGCGGCCTGACAACAAGGGCCCACTCAACATCTGCGTCCAAGTCAACATTGACGGCGATCCAGCCAAGTCGGGGCTACGGCCAGAGCTGCTGGATGCCTTCCTCGACGAGTTGGACCAGTTCGGCAATCTCACGGTCCGTGGCTTGATGACGATCACACGACGACCGGAACCAGGAGCCGGCGGACCAGGCGCGGCAGCGTTCGCCGCACTCGCCGACCTCTTCGCCAAGCAGGTAGCCGGTGGCCGACGCTGGGACACACTGTCGATGGGAATGAGTGGCGATTTCGAGGCCGCCATCGCCAGCGGTAGTACCCAGGTCCGGCTCGGTACCGCGCTGTTCGGCCCCCGACCGGCGCGTGTCCCGGACACATCCGCCAACGAGCCCGGGGAATCCGCATGTCAGCCCTAGTCCTGGGCATCTCCGCCCACTACCACGACAGCGCCGCCGCGCTGGTCGACGGGACCACCGTTCTCGCCGCCGCGCAGGAGGAACGGTTCTCCCGCCGACGGCATGATCCGTCTTTCCCGATCCAGGCTGTCGGTTATTGTCTACGCGAGGCCGGGGTAAGCCTCGACGACGTCACCGCGATCGCCTACTACGAGGATCCGAGGCTGAAGTTCCGCCGGATCGCGGCGACGTATCTGGGCACCGTCCCGCACGGGGTGACCAGCTTCCGGCGGACGCTACCTGATTGGCTGACTGGGAAGCTGCGGGTGCGGCACACTGTCGCGCGCGAGCTGGCCGCGCTCGGTCTGGGCCGGGTTCCCGATGTTGTCTGCCGCCGGCACCACGAGTCGCACGCCGCTTCAGCGTTCTTCCCCAGCCCTTACCGGTCCGCTGCGGTGCTCTGCGTCGACGGTGTCGGTGAGTGGGCAACCACGACGATCTGGCGCGGCCACGACGACCGCTTGGAGTCCGTCGCCGAGCTGCGCTTCCCGCATTCGCTCGGTCTGCTCTACTCCGCGTTCACCTACTTCTGCGGTTTCAAGGTGGACTCCGGCGAGTACAAACTGATGGGATTGGCGCCGTATGGCCGGCCACGGTTCGTCCAGCAGATTCGCGACAACCTGGTCGATGTCAAGCCTGACGGATCGTTCCGGTTGAACATGCGCTATTTCGAGTTTCTGTTCGGGAAGGTCATGACCGGAGCCGGTTTCGAGCGGCTCTTCGGCGGTCCCCGCCGTACCCCCGAGGCTCCGTTGACCGAACGGGAATTCGATCTGGCCGCCTCCATCCAGATCGTCGCGGAGGACATCTACCTACGGCTGTGCCGGACCGCCCAGCGGCTGACCGGGGAGGCCCGGCTCTGTCTCGCCGGTGGCGTCGCGCTCAACTGTGTGGCCAACGGCAAACTGATTCAGCAGGAGGTCTTCGACGGGGTGTGGATCCAGCCGGCGGCAGGGGACGCCGGCGGGGCCGTCGGTGCGGCGCTGGCGGTGGCCGTTGAGCGCGGTGCCACGCGTGGGCATGTCCACACCGGCCGCGACGCGATGGCGGGGGCGCTGCTCGGTCCGGCGTACGACGACGACGAGATCCGTGCCTACCTCGACAGCGCTGGGATCCCCTACGCCTGGCACGAGCCCGACGCCTTGGCTGACGCGGTCGCCGACCGACTCGCGGAGGGCGCTGTGGTCGGCTGGTTCCAGGGCCGGATGGAGTTCGGTCCGCGGGCGCTGGGCGCCCGGTCCATCCTTGGTGACCCACGACGGGACGACATGCAGTCCGTGATGAATCTCAAGATTAAATATCGGGAGTCGTTCCGCCCATTCGCGCCCGCTGTTCTGGAGGCCGACGCCCAACACTACTTCGACCTTAAGCAGGAGAGCCCGTACATGCTGGTGGTCGCAGAGGTATCCAAACCGCAGCGGATGGCACACGACACGGCGACCAACCGCACCGGATTGGATTTGCTGCGGGTACGTCGCTCAACCATCCCCGCAGTCACGCACATCGACATGTCCGCTCGGGTGCAGACGGTCAACGAGGACCGCAATCCCGCGTTCCACCGCCTGCTGACCGCGTTCAAGGCGCGGACCGGCTGTTCAGTCCTGGTCAACACGTCGTTCAACGTGCGCGGTGAACCCATCGTGCGCAGCCCTCAGGAGGCGTACACCTGCTTCATGCGCACTGATATGGATGTCCTCGCCGTGGGCGGATTCCTACTGGAGAAGGTCGACCAACCCGAGCTACGGGAAGCGCACGACTGGCGTGACGAGATTCCCCTCGACTGATCGAGGAGACGTTTGATGTGGAGTGTATTTCTGACCCCGCTGTACTACCTGGTGGTGGTACCCGCCGGGGTCGCCGCGCGGCTCGTACACGATCCGCTGCACCGGCGGTGGGACGACCGCGCCACCAGCTATTTGATCCAGACGGGTGCACTGGAAAAGGGAGAACGTTGAACACATCGACTGCGGACCGGGTCGTAAAGGTCCTCGTGGAGGTCAAGGCGATCACCATCGCCCCGGAAATGTTGGACGGTAAGCGGTTGCTGTCCGCGCCGGAGATCGGGGTGGACTCACTGAGTCTGCTCGAACTGATCGTGCGCATCGAACGCGAATTCGGCATCCAGATCCCCGACCAGGACGTGTTCGCGGCCGAACTGCGCACGATCGACGACCTCACCGCCCTTGTCGAGACGCACCTCACGGCTAGGCAGCACCAGCCTGGAAAGGACTGAGTATGACCAAGCCCGCTGCCGAGAACAGCCTGACCGCTGCGGAGATCGTGCCCACGCACTGGTACAACATTCTCGCCGACCTGGATGGTGTGGAGGATGCGTCCCGGCTGCGGCGGGCCCGGCCCAATGTCGAGATCGAGCGGACCGGAGACCGTGTCCTGCCACAGATCCCACTGACCATGTACCGGCAGAGTATGGGTCGCGACCGCTTCGTGGAGATTCCCGACGAGGTACGGCAGCAGTACCTGCGCTGGCGACCCACTCCGTTGCGCCGCGCCAGAAACCTGGAACGGTTGCTCGACACCCCAGCGCGCATCTATTACAAGTACGAGGGTACGAACCCGACCGGCAGTCACAAGCTCAACACCGCGCTGGCTCAGGCGTACTACTACAAAAAAGCGGGCGTACGAGAGCTGACCACCGGCACCGGTGCCGGCCAATGGGGCTCGGCACTCTCTCTCGCGGCCCGAATGTACGGCCTTACCTGCACCGTCTACATGGTTAAGGTCAGCTACGAGCAAAAACCGTACCGGCGGGTCATGATGGAGATGAACGGGGCCTCGGTGGTGTCCAGCCCAAGCGTGAGCACGCAGTCCGGACGGCTGGCGCTGGAACGTGACCCGCTGACCGAGGGCAGCCTGTCGGTCGCTAACGCCGAGGCGTTCGAGCACGCTGCCGGTCGCGAGGCGTGCAACCTCTCGGTCGGTAGCGGCGAGAACCACGTTCTGCTTCACCAGACCGTCATTGGTCAGGAGGCGATCCGACAGCTCGAGGCGCTCGACGAGTTTCCGGACGTGGTGATCGGGGCGGTCGGAGCGGGAAGCAACTTTTCCGGCCTCGCGTTTCCCTTCTATCACGAGAAGGTGCGTCACGGCCGTAAGACCCGTTTCGTCGCCGTCGAGCCGGAGGCCTGTCCGAAGCTCACCCGGGGCACGTACGCGTGGGACTTCAACGACTTCACCGGGATCACCCCGATGACCAAGATGTACACCCTGGGGCACACTTTTGTCTCGCCTGGCATCCATGCCGGTGGGCTGCGTTACCACGGTGCGGCTCCCTTGGTCAGCGCCATGTACGACCAGCGGCTGATCGAGGCCGTCGCATATCCTCAGCGGGCTGTTTTCGAGGCGGGTGTGACCTTCGCCCAGCAGGAGTGGATCACGCCGGCACCCGAGTCGGCGCACGCGATCCGGGGGGCGATCGTGGAGGCGTTGCGGGCCCGCGAAGCCGGTGAGGAAACGGTTATTCTCTTCAATCTGAGTGGTCACGGTTTGCTCGACCTTTCCGCATACGCTCACTACCTCAGCGGGGAGATGCAGGACATGGCCGCGCCGGACGAGGTGATCGCCGGCTCGCTGGGACGGCTACCCGACCTGTCCCTGTGAGCGGCCTCCGCCTGATCGGCACGACGCACAGCCGGAGCCGCCCGCTGGTCGATACGGGCGGAATGGGTGAAAGGGATACCTGTGGAACGGTCCAGACCGATGGCGCTGCTCGTCGGTGGGCATCTGAAGACCCTGCGGCTGGCGCACGGACTCGGCGTGGGGATCGTCTTGATCCAGCATCCCGGACGGTTCGAGCCCGCGTCAGTCGATCTGGTCGAAGGGCTCATCCTTGCCGACTACACCGACTGGGACACTCTGGGTCCACTCGCCGAAGCGGGGCACCGGGTATGGAAGTTCGACGCCGCATTGTCGTTGACCGAGCCCGGACTGGTGCCCGCAGCCCGGGTGAACGAACTGCTCGGCCTCCATGGCACTCCACACGAGGTCGCCTACCGGCTACGCGACAAGGCTGCGATGCGGCAGCGACTGCATACGGTCGGTGTGCGCACCGTGGCGGCCGAACCGCTGACCGACAAAGCGAGCCTGGCCGACTTCGGCACCCGGTTCGGCTACCCGTTTGTGGTCAAGCCGACGAACGGAACCGCCGGCTTCGGAGTCATGACCGTCGCCTCCGCCGACGACGTGTCACGGGTCTGGCGACAGGTGATGCGGCTACGTTCTCCTGACCAACCGCCGGCAGCCGGGCTGTACCTGATGCACGACTTCCTCATGGAAGAGTACGCACACGGGCCGGAGATCAGTGTCGAGACGTTCAGTTTCGGTGGCCGGCACGTCGTCGTCGCGATGACCGAGAAGACCGTCGACGAGGCGTCCCGGACCGAGCTCGGACACGCGATGCCCGCCCGCCTCGACCCGTCGGTGGGTCAGGACGTCACCGTGGCCGTCACCGAGTTCCTCGACGCGATGGAACTCACCGACGGACCGTCCCACACCGAGGTGCGCCTCGACCCTCGGGGACCGTTGGTCATCGAATCCCACAACCGGGTCGGCGGCGGCCTCATCCATGATCTCGTTCGCGCGACGTACGGCATCGACCTCGAGGAACTGGCCCTGGCGTGGGCCGTCGGCCTCGGCGACGAAATGACCGTGCCACCGGTCGCCCAGTGCGGCAGCGCGGTACGGTTCGTCCACGCCCCACCTGGCGTGGTGACCGCCATCGGAGATCTCGACGCCGTACGAGCCGAGCCGGACGTGCTCACCGCCAGTCTTTCCGTTTGCGTCGGTGACATTGTTCGGCCGCTGGCGAACAATTGGGACCGGCTGGGCAACATCGCGGTCACCGGCGCCGACACCGCCGCAGCCGTCGTGCGCTGCGAACACTTGGCCAGCCGGCTACATCCCACCACCTGCCCGTCCGAAAGAGGACTTCGTTGAGCGCCGTCATCCTGCACCGGGGATCTCTCAGCATCAATCCGTACGACCAGTGGCTCAAGGACTACGACGGTGACCTGTTTCTGCTCGCAGCGCAGGAGTATCTCGACGACTTCGGCGAGAAGCTGCCAGCACCCGGCACCGGCTACCGGTACGCGCAGGCGTTCAATGGCTACGACCATCCGGAACCGGTCGACCAGCTGGTTCTCGAGCTGGCCCGCGAGCACGGTGTCCAGCACATCGTCGCCTGCCAGGAAATGGTCCTCGAACGCGCCGCACGGCTGCGCCAGCAGCTCGGTCTACCTGGGCAGACTCCACAGAGCGTGCTGGCTTTCCGGGACAAGGTGGTGATGAAACGCTGGGCCGAACAGGGTGGCGTGCCGGTGGCACGGCATCGGGCGGCACACACCCCCGAGGACGTCCGAGACTTTGCTGGCACGTACGGGTATCCGATCGTTCTGAAGCCGCGCGACGGCGCCGGCTCCATTGACGCGCGGATACTGCGCGACGCGGGTGAGCTCGACGCGGTTCTCGCCGCCGGGGTCGGGCTCCACTTCCCCAAGATGCTGGTCGAATCCTTCGTCTCCGGTCCGATGTACCACGTCAACGGCCTCGTCATCGACGGCAAGACCGTCTTCTCGTGGCCGTCGCGCTACCTCGACGTGCTTGCCGACTTCACCGCTGGTGGCAGCCGGGTGGATGTCACCCTGGCGTCCGACGATCCGCTCACCGCCCGCATCGTGGACTTCAACGAGCAGGTACTCGCCGCGATGCCTGGACCACCGCACTTCGGATTCCATACGGAGGTCTTTCACACCCCTGACGACCGGCTGGTGCTCTGCGAGATCGCCAGCCGTCCCGGCGGCGCGGCGGTCAAGGAGGCGATGCGGGCCGCGTTCGGGGTCGACATCACCGAGATGATGGTCCGCGCACAGCTCGGTCTCCCGCTCATCGGACTGTCGGCGCAGCCACGACCGGAACCGATCATGATGGCGGGGCAACTGCTGCTCATGAAGCGGCCCGGCGTCGTACGGTCATTGCCGAACGGCCCACACTTCCCCTGGGTACGGCACTACCGGATGCTCGTCGAGCAGGGGCAACGACTCCGGGCGTCGAACGCGTCATCCGACATGCTCGCATACATGGTGGTGGTCGGTCCGGACCGTCCCACCTGCGAGGCACGCCTCTACGAGGCCCGGGAGTGGTTCGACAGCCAGGTGGTGATCGATCCGATGTGAACGGGCTCCGTCACCGGTTCACGAGTGCCTTCATCACCGAGGCGAACACGGCCAGCCCATCGTCGCTCGGTCCGACCAGCCGGTCGATGGCGTGCTCGGGATGCGGCATCATACCCACCACGTTGCCGGCCTCGTTGGTGACGCCGGCGATGTCCCGGTAGCTCCCGTTAGGGTTGCGCCGCACGTACCGGGCGACCACTCGCCCCTCCGCCTCGATAGCGTCCAGCGTGCGGCGATCGGCTACGAACTGACCGTCGGCGTTCTTGATCGGGATCGTGAGTTTCTGATCGGCCGATATCGCGTTGGTCCAGACCGTGCTGGCATTGACGATCTGGATGACCTGGTCGGTGCAGATGAACTTCCGGCCGGCGTTCTTGATCAGAGCACCTGGCAGCAGTCCCGCCTCGCAGAGGATCTGGAATCCGTTGCAGACACCGAGAACCGGCATGCCACCCCGTGCTGCGTCGATGATCTTCTCCATGATCGGTGACATCCGTGCGATCGCACCGGGACGGAGGTAGTCGCCGTAGGAAAAGCCGCCAGGCAGGACCACGGCCTGCACATTCGACAATGTCGGGTTGTCGTGCCAGAGCCGTACCGCCTCCGCACCAACGCGCTGCACCGCCCGCGCCGCGTCGCCATCGTCCAAGGAGCCCGGAAAAGTCACCACACCCACTCGCACCGACACGGCCGCTCCCATCATCGTCGACGGCCCGCTAGCGCCGCTGCGATGATAATAGCTGCGAGCGACCGGAGCGCCCTCGATGCCTATCCGGGGAGATGACCGTCTGGTAGGAACTGTACAATAAACGCCCTGTCTCGCATTCGGTGGTGACGGAGAGTCGTGAGGGCCGTTGACAGTCGCGTGAAGGATGTCAACGAGCTTGTGCAGACGGTGTTTTCGGGTCTTTCTCCACTGGTCACAGAGGATGTGGCTGACGAGGGCGAGCGGATCGTGGTGCGGGCGCGGACTCCGGAGGGCACTGCGGTCTGTCCGTTGTGCTGTGGGCTTGGTGGATAGGCGCGATGACTTGTCAGCGCGACTGGCGCGGGTGGCGTCGAAGTTGACGGTCGTAGCGTCGTTGCCCGGCGAGCCGGTCATGTTCGGTGCCGATTTCCACCATTTCCGAATCGGGCTTGCGTTGTCGGAGGATGCGGTCGTCGTCTTCGAGGAGCGTCACGGTGTGAGGCTGCCGCCCGACTATCGCGGCTTCATCACCACGGTCGGGCATGGAGGACCAGGTCGGTTCGGTGGAGCCGGGCCCTTCTATGGTCTGTTCTCGATCGAGGACTGGGAGTGGGCGCTGCTGGGCGACCCCAACGTCACCATGCTGGCCGGGCCGTTTCCGGCCGAGCGCGGCCGGGTGTACGAAGAGTGGCTTGCTGAAGCGACGCCGGGCGAAGACGACGAGCCGTACCGCGGAACGTTGGCGCTCAGCCATCAGGGCTGCGGCGACCTGTCACTCCTCGTCCTCAGCGGCCCTGCCCGCGGGCGGGGTGTCGACACCCGCCCGGGCAAGCAGGGGCCGCACTTCACTGAGGATCCGGACTTTCTTTCCTGGTACGAGAGATGGCTGGACGTCGTTCTGGCCGGCGAGCGGCACTTCCGCTAAGCGGCCGGCCGATTTTCGGCCCTCGGCGCACACCATCTGCTTGGGCAGCTTCCCATCCGCCAGGTTGGATGTTGCGACTCACTCTTCTGCCGCAGACAATGCACCCCAGCGGTGACACATCCGTCACCCTCGGTAGCCGCCACCGTGGCGCATCGAGATGCGGGATGTTCGGACATTCCGAGAACAGTGCGCCGTCGGGGCTACGGACGTCCGGAATCCAGCGCAGTGAATGCTTCCGTGATGAGGCGCAAGTCGCTTGATGAAAGCTCGCTTCCGAGGCTGCGGTACGCGTCCGATCCGAGACAGACCAGTACGCCAGATGGCGCACCCGAAGCTCGTCCATGAGCTCCTCGATGAACGCCGGACCCTCATCGCGCATGAGTTGCTGCCGGCTCCGGAGCCCGTCGCTGCCCGGGCGCAGTCGAGGCCCCCAGTTGCCGAGGGCGTAGATGATCGGAAGAGTCTGGATGCTGGCTTCAGTGAGGGTGTAGCGAGCGCGCTGCCCCCGCGCTGAGTTCATTTGGGTGGTGATGGGGCTTCGAGTGGTTTCCCGCGGGCTCGTGCGGCGTCGGTGATGGTGATCCCGGCCAGGACCAGTGCGGCGGTGAGGGAGACCAGCACCGGTGGTAGGAGGTGCATCAGCGGGACTGCGAGGACGAGGATGATGACTCCGACGATCCGGGGTCGGGAGACCCGGGCGAAGACCACGTATTCGAAGTGGGCGCGGCCGGCGACGTACAGGGCGGGGCCGCCGATGATGAAGAGCAGCCAGGCCAGCTTGGTGTGGCCGACAGCAAATTGACCTCCTTCGCCGCGGGCAGCTTCAAGCGGGTGGGAGATGGTCAGTTCGTATCCGATGGCGGTGTTGATGATGCCGAGGATCATGATCCAGTGGGTGAAGGCGGCCATCCGGCCGAGATGGGCGGGGTCCTTCGATGCGGCGATGGCGTCGGTGAGGATCTGCCCGGCCCGGTAGAAGTAGATCCGCCACAGCAGCACGGTGGTGGCGAAGCCGATCACGAACGCCGCCGTCGACTCGACGTCGTACAGGCCCATGGTGTAGGCGGCGGCGAGGGCCAGGACCGATTCGCCGAGGGCGATCAGGAGGAACTGCTGATAACGGTCGGCCAAATGTTCGCCGGCCGTCGCCCACGGGATGGCACGGGACCGGCCGAGCTTCGGCACGGGCCACCCGAGGCGGGCCGCCAGGTAGTCCCCGGCCGCGGCGGCGATCCACAGCACCACCCGGGTCTCATCGTGGGTGAACGCGCCGACGATCCACAGGATGCCCGTCAGCGTGAACCAGACGAGGTCACGGGTGACCCTGTCCTCCAGCTCGTGCCCCCGCAGCATGACCTTGAGGACGACGACCCGGCCGACCTGGATGACAACGTACGGCACAGCGAAGGCCAGGCCGCCGCCGTCGAACGCGGTCGGTATCCCAGCCGACATGATCAGCACACCGAACATGGTCATGATGACGATGACCTGCACGGGTAGCCGGCGGGGGTCCAGTCTGGCCGTCGTCCACGCGGTCATGGTCCAGACCCAGGTCAGCGGCAGGAGCAGGAGCAGCGTCTTGCCCGCATTCGGGAGAGTAAGCCACGACTCGGCGAGGCCGGGACGGGCCAAATGTTCGGTCACCCGCAGGGCGATCCGCTGAATGACGAAGACGAACGCCAGGTCGAAGAACAATTCCAGGAACGTCGCCTGCTGCGGGCAGTGCATTACTGGTGTGGCCGGCCGGCGCGGCCCGCTTTGCGGGCCGCCTTGATACGAGAAGAGAACGACTCGGCAAGTAGAGGACTGGCGTTGAAACTTGACCGACGGTCAAGGAGCGCTAGTTACAGCCAACTTGACTGATCTTGGTCCCCGGAACGCCAAAGAGGGCACATCCATCGATCGGATGTGCCCTCTGACCTGCGTCGGGACGGCCGGATTTGAACCGACGACCCCTTGGCCCCCAGGACGCTTCGCTAAGCGTTCCCGCACGTCAAACACGCTATCCCCGAACTCAGGCCGTGCAGTCGACGGCATACCGACCACCATCGCGTACACCGTGTGGTCCCCACCTGGTCCCCAGGCGCCGACACCCTTGGCGACCGCACTATGGCGGTTTACGAAGTGCGGACACGGGCGGAAGTCACACGGCGGCGCCTGCGGCCGGCGGTCGGCCCGGTTGCGTCTCGTGCCCGCTCGTGACCGGTGCGCCTTCCGGCTACTGGCCCGTGGATGGCCCGGCCCAACCTCGGACGTGCCCGCCGCCCTACGTCGGCGATTGCTGCTGTCCCCTATCCTTCGGGTCATGGCCGATGATCCGCTCAGCTCGCGCCCTCCACTTAGACGAGCGCCACGGACGTTGATCGTCGCGCTGATGGTGGTCGGGGTGGTGGTGGTGCCATTCGTCGTCATCAGTGAGCTGATCGAGGCCACGATGGGTACTGGCCCGCTCGCGAATTTCGGCTGGATCGCAGTTCCGATGGCCGCCACGGCCTGGCTTGCGCCGCGTGCGTCCTACCGCTGTCGCGACGCACTGTGGTGGTTCACCGGCCCGGTCGGCGGCCTCTACATCTTTGTGGTGATTGCTTGGCGGCTGGCCTTCCTGCCCTACCGTGATTGGCCGCCTCGACCCGATGAGGCATCCCGGGTCCGCCGGCTGCCCGATGATCAACAGGCCGAGTTGTGGCAGTCGTAGACCGTCCAGCCTCTCGGACGGATGGCCGCCAGGCTGCCCCCATCCCCGGAATAGGTGGCCAACGACTGCGGCGCCCGGTTGGTGTCAAGGGTGGCCGTAGGCCATCGGCTTGCCGGCGCGCAGCGCCCTTGACGCCGGCCGGGTGGCGTAGAGGATCGGGCACCCGGGAGATGAGTCACGTCCTGATCCTCATCGTCATCGAACCGCGGACTGTGCCCACGTGACTCGGACGCAAGCAGCTTTGCTGCGCGGCAGCGATCACCCCGACGTCGACGGAGAGCAACCCCGACGGCGATCGTCCCGCCTCAGTCGCCCAGTGCTGTTAGCGTTCCGCCAGCGTGGCCGACCGGCCGGCCCGGCCGATGCCGGCCGGAGGTCGCCAGCGGGCCGGGGCCGGGCCGGCGCGGCCCGCTTTGCGGGCCGCCTTGATACGAGAAGAGAACGACTCGGCAAATAGAGGACTGCCGTTGAAACTTGACCGACGGTCAAGGAGCGCTAGTTACAGCCAACTTGACTGATCTTGGTCCCCGCAACGCCAAAGAGGGCACATCCATCGATCGGATGTGCCCTCTGACCTGCGTCGGGACGGCCGGATTTGAACCGACGACCCCTTGACCCCCAGGACGCTTCGCCAAGCGTTCCCGCACGTCAAACACGCTATCCCCGCGATCAGGACGTGCACTCGACGGCATACCGGCCACCATCGCGCACACCGTGTGGTCCCCACCTGGTCCCCCGGCGCCGACACACTTGACGACCGCCGCAGCACCCGGGTTCGGAAGTGTGGATACGGCCGGAAGTCTCAACCGGCAGTGACCTGGCTTGACCTGCGCCGCCACGCTGGCTGCCGCGTCCGGGAGCTGACCGCCGTCGCCCAACCCAACGGGCACGCAACGGGCACGGCGAGGGAGGGATTGTGAGATCAAGTTGCCCGTGCCGATGACCTGGGCGCATGTCGGCCTAGCAGCGGAAACACCTCTCGACATCTCACACCGCTCCCCCGCCGTCCGCCGACCTCTTGCGGACTAGATGCGGACCGCTCGCCTGCCGGGCGGCACGGAGCGTCAGTTTGGAAGAGCGCCCTCAAGCGGTCGTGATGCCCGAAACGCCTGCGGGCGGCGGCCGGCCCGGTTGCGTCTCGTGCCCCCTCGTGCCCGCTGCGCGCCACGGCTACTGGCCCACGGATGGCCCATGCCGGCGGCCGTCCTTCCCTTGCCCGCATGGTCCATCATGGTGTCTCCATTCATGATCCTCGGACGGGCGGGCCTCGTGGCGCCGCAGCCGGAGCATCCGAGCGGCGAAGAGAAGGTAGGGCGTGCCATGACCAGTCAGCTCTCCGAGAATCAGCGAAGGTACAACCCTCTGGCGATCATGGCCTGCTGCATGGGCCTGGTTCCGCTGCTGTACGTCAGCGCGGGCATGGCTGAGCTGGCACCCCTGCTAACCGGATTTTCAATCAGTCTGCCGATGTTCGGCGGATGCGCGGTTGCCGTAGGCGTCGTGGGACTGAAGCAGATCAAGACGACTGGGCAACGTGGTCGCGGTCTGGCGATTGCCGGGTGCGTGGCTGGCTTAGCCGTATTGGCGGTCGTGGCGTATATCGTCGTGGTTCTGACGGTGTTTGGCACGTGCGCCGTGCCCGACGGCTGCGGAGGGTGACCCAGTCGATCCAGGAGTTTGACCTGGCCGCCGCGAGAGGGGCGTTGCGGGGCGACGGCGGTCAGGATCTCCTCGTCGGGCAGTCGTAGACCGTCCAGCCTCCCCGGACGGGGTCCAGGTGGAGCGCCCTACCGGACGAACGACCTGGACCCCGACCGGGGAGGCTGGTAGCCCTTGTGGTGCCCGGCAAGGGGATCCGCAGCTGATCTCTGAGGAGGGTCGGGGTTCGGGGCGGAGCCCTGAGGTCTTCGAGGTCCTGTGTCCCGTCAGCGCCAGAGCACCACCAACGCAGCCGCACGGCGAGTCACCCCGACCGCCGTGCGGCTCCTCCCCGCAGCGCACTCCAACTTCAGCTTCCTCGACGGCGCCAGCCACCCCGAGGAGCTGGCCGAGGAGGCCGCCCGGCTGGGGCTCACCGC
>NZ_JBEZFI010000050.1:0-36133 GCF_040649295.1 Micromonospora sp. NPDC048999
ACGCCCGGTCACATTCCGAACCCGGAAGCTAAGCCCTCCAGCGCCGATGGTACTGCACTCGGGAGGGTGTGGGAGAGTAGGACACCGCCGGACAATCTTTCCAGTCGAGGGCCGCCCCAGCAGGGTCGGCCCTCGACTGCGTTAGCGTCTTTGGTGACGCATTCAGGAAGGATGTACCCGTGAGTTCAGGACCGCAGGGCGGGGATCGCCCCCGTCGTTACGAGGACCGCGCCGAGCGCGGGCAGGGGCGCGGTGACGCCCGCCGCGACGACCGACCCTCGTACCGGGGCGGCCGCGACGACCGTCCGCGCGGCGGTGACCGTCACGAGGGCGGCTTCCGCTCGGGCCCCCGCGAAGGCGGTCCCCGGGACGGCGAGCGCCGTGAATCCGGCTTCCGCGCCGGCCCGCGCGAGGGTGGCTTCCGCCGCGACGACAACCGTGACGCTGGTTCGCGCTCAGGGGGCGCCGGCTCCCGCGGCAGCGACCGGGATGCTGGTTCCCGGAGCGGCGACCGACGCGAGGGTGGTTTCCGGCGCGACGACCGCGAGGGTGGCTTCCGAGGTGGCGACCGCCGGGAGGGCTTCCGGTCGGGCCCGCGTGAGGGTGGCTTCCGTCGCGAGGAGCGGCGTGAGGGCGGCTCCGGTGGCGGCGAGCGGCGCGAAGGCGGTTTCGGCGGCGGCGAGCGACGCGAGGGTTTCCGCCGCGATGACGCCGGGGTCCGTGGCGGGGACCGCCGTGAGGGTGGTTTCCGGCGGGACGACCGTGAGGGCGGCTTCCGGGGCGGTGACCGCCGTGACGGTGGCTTCCGTGGCGGCGAGCAGCGGGAGGGCTTCCGCCGGGACGACCGTGCGGGTGGTTTCCGTGGCGGCGACCGGCGGGAGGGCGGCTTCCGCCGCGACGACCGTGAGGGCGGTTTCCGGCGCGATGGCGCGGGTCCGCGTGAGGGTGGCTTCCGTCGCGAGGAGCGGCCTGAGGGTGGCTCCGGTGGCGGCGAGCGGCGTGAGGGTGGCTTCGGCGGCGGCGAGCGGCGTGAGGGCTTCCGCCGCGACGACCGTGCGGGTGGCTTCCGGCGCGATGGCGCGGGTTCGCGTGAGGGCGGTTTCCGGCGCGATGGCGCGGGTTCGCGTGAGGGCGGTTTCCGCCGCGATGGCGCGGGTTCGCGTGAGGGCGGTTTCCGCCGTGATGGCGCGGGTTCGCGTGAGGGCGGTTTCCGCCGTGATGGCGCGGGTTCGCGTGAGGGTGGCTTCCGCCGCGATGACGCCGGGGTCCGTGGCGGGGACCGCCGTGAGGGTGGTTTCCGGCGGGACGACCGCGAGG
The DNA here is from genome assembly GCF_040649295.1 of Micromonospora sp. NPDC048999. Taxonomy (NCBI): domain Bacteria; kingdom Bacillati; phylum Actinomycetota; class Actinomycetes; order Micromonosporales; family Micromonosporaceae; genus Micromonospora; species Micromonospora sp. NPDC048999. The sequence continues at coordinate 1,318 of NZ_JBEZFI010000050.1, forward strand.
GCGGCTTCCGGGGCGGTGACCGCCGTGACGGTGGCTTCCGTGGCGGCGAGCAGCGGGAGGGCTTCCGCCGGGACGACCGTGCGGGTGGTTTCCGTGGCGGCGACCGGCGTGAGGGCGGCTTCCGCCGCGACGACCGTGAGGGCGGTTTCCGGCGCGATGGCGCGGGTCCGCGTGAGGGTGGCTCCGGTGGCGGCGAGCGGCGTGAGGGTGGCTTCGGCGGCGAGCGGCGTGAGGGCTTCCGCCGCGACGACCGTGCGGGTGGCTTCCGGCGCGACGACAGCCGCTCGGGTGGTTTCCGGGGCGGCCGGGAGCGTACCGAGCGGGACGGGGACCGCCGAGGCTTCGGCGAGCGCGGTCGGGAGGACCGCCGGCCGGGCGGCCACGGCCCGCAGGGGGATCGTCGGGACGACCGGCGGGAGCGCGTCGAGGGACGCGAGACCGAGCGGGCTTTCGCGCCGGCGCTGCCGGACGAAGTGGTCGCCAGCGACCTCGATTCCACCGTCCGGGCCGAGCTGCTGTCGCTGGCCAAGCCGGTGGCGGAGACCGTCGCCCGGCACCTGGTCGCGACCGGCCTGCTGATCGACGAGGACCCGGCGGAGGCGCTCGCGCACGCGCTGGCCGCTCGGCGGCTCGCCGCGCGGATCGCCGCGGTCCGGGAGGCGGTCGGGCTGGCCGCGTACCACGCCGGCGAGTGGCAGACCGGCATCGCCGAGCTGCGCACGTACCACCGGATGAGCGGCTTGCAGAGCCACTTGGCGGTGCTGGCCGACTGCGAGCGGGCGCTGGGCCGGCCGGAGCGGGCGGTCGACCTGTTCCGCGGCGCGGACCGGGAGAAGCTCGACCAGCCCGTCGCGATCGAACTGCTGATCGTCGCCGCCGGGGCCCGGGGTGACCTCGGGCAGAAGGACGCGGCTGTGGCGATGCTGCAGGTCCCCGAGCTGACCACCGACTCGTCAGAGCCGTGGGCGGCGCGGCTGCGCTACGCGTACGCGGACGCGCTGCTGGCCGTGGGCCGGCGTGCGGAAGCGCGGGAGTGGTTCTCCCGGGCCGCCGACGTGGATGCCGAGGGCGAGACCGACGCCGCCGAGCGGCTGCTCGAACTCGACGGCGTGGTGATCGAGGGCGACGACGAGGAGGATGACGACCTCGACGCGGTGGACGACGAGCCGGAGGATGACGCGCGCGCGGGCCACCGCGACGAGTCTGCCGACCTCGAGGACGGCGATGACGTGCCGGCCGGGTACCGCGACCGGGACGGTACGGACCTCGGCGACGATGAACTGACCGACGCCGACGCGGGCTCGCTGGCCGCCGATGTCCGCGCCGACGCGCCGGCCGAGGTCGCGGACGCCGAGCGGAGCGGGGACGACACGCCGATCACTGCGGACGAGGCTCCGGCCGTCGCGGACGGCGATGCCGCGCCGGACCGCGAGGTGGAGGCGGACCGCCGGTGACCACGAGCGCCGGGGAACGGCTGGTCGACGGGTACGCCCTGGTCGTCTTCGACCTGGACGGGGTGATCTATCTGATCGACCGGCCGATCCCCGGCGCGGTGGAGGCGGTCGGCCGGCTGCACGCCGAGGGCCGGGCGGTCGCGTACGCGACCAACAACGCCTCCCGTCGCTCCAGTGAGGTGGCGGACCTGCTCACCGGCATGGGCGTACCGGCCCGGCCGGAGGAGGTGCTCACCTCGGCCGCCGCCACCGCCGCGTTGCTGCGCGACCGGCTGCCGGCCGGGGCGCCGGTGCTGGTCGTCGGGGCGGAGGCGCTGCGGGCGGAGTTGCGTGCCGTCGGACTGCGCCCGGTGTCGACGGTCGACGAGCAGCCCGCCGCCGTCGCCCAGGGCTACGGCCCGGAGGTCGGCTGGGTCGACCTGGCTGAGGCGTCCCTGGCGGTGCGGGCGGGTGCGCTCTGGTACGCGACGAACACCGACCGGACGTTGCCCAGCCCGCGCGGCCCGCTGCCCGGCAACGGTTCCCTGGTCGCGGTGCTGCGGACCGCGTTGGGGCGGGACCCGGACGTGGTGGTGGGCAAGCCGGAACCGGCGCTGTTCGCCACCGCCGCCCGTCGGGCCGGTGCGGGGCGGACCCTGGTGGTCGGCGACCGTCTGGACACCGACATCGAGGGCGCCCGGCGGGCCGGCCTGGACAGTCTGCTGGTGCTCACCGGCGTCAGCGACGTACCCGAGCTGCTGGCTGCGCCCGAGCGGCACCGGCCGACGTACGTCTCGGTCGATCTGGCCGGGTTGTTCGACCCGGCGGCGGTGGTGCGGGTGCCGGGTACGCCCGACGCCGGCGGTTGGTCGGTGACCGTAACCGACGGCGGGCTGGCCCTCGACGGTGCGGGACGTCTGCTCGACGCGCTCGCCGCGCTCTGCGCGGTGGCCTGGTCGACGGCGGCCGACCCGCGGGTGCGGCCGGACTCCCCGGCGGCGGTGGACGCCCTCGCCGTGCTGGGCCTGCCCGGCTGACCGACCCCGCAGTGGGTCAGATCAGCTTGCGCAGCTTCATCAGGTCGAACGGGTTCGCCTTGATGGACACCCGGCGGGCGGCCAATGCCTTGGCCATGTCGAGCTGGCCGTGGACCAGTGCGACCAGGTCGTCGCTGCTGGTGCTGAGTGCGATCTTGGCGTTCGGGTCGTCGCCGTCGGTCAGGTCGACCAGCCGGCCCCCATCGAGGCGGCCGTGGAACGCCGTGTCCAGATCGGTGATCCGGCAGGCCAGGGTGCGCTCCAGGTCGACCCGGCCCTGCGCCTCGGCGTGCCGGTCCAGCCGGGCGGCCAGCTCCTGCAACGCCTGTCGGCACTCGTCCACGCTGGCCACATCGTCTCCTCACCACGCGCCACGCCGTACCCTCGGCACCGTACCGCAATGGGGTGTCCGGGGTGCCCGGTAGCGTGACACCAGCACACCCGCCCCGCGGAAGGATTCAGGCATGCAGGACGCGTGGCGCGCCTATCTCGAGCTGGCCATGGGCCTGACGGAGGCGCCCCGGAAGAAGGCCCAGGACGCCGTGCGACGCGTTGTCGACCAGGGGGGCACGACTGCGGCCCAGCTCCAGTCGCTCGCCGAGGAGCTCGTCTCCACCAGCATGGCGAATCGGGAGGCGTTGACCAAGCTGATCCGCTTCGAGGTGGACCGGGCGCTGGGCGCGGTCGGGCTGGCCACCGCCGACGAGGTCGCCGAGCTGACCCGCCGGGTGCGCGAGCTGGAACGGCAACTGCGCGAGGCGACAGCCACCCCGGCCGACGCCGCGGTGCCGATCGGCCCGGTGCCCGCCTCGACCAAGGCTGTGGTGAAGAAGGCCGTGGCGAAGGCCGCGCGTACCTCGGCCGAGGAGGCGTCGGCCGCCCCGGCCCGGCCGGCGAAGAAGGCCGCCGCCCGCAAGCGGACGACCGGGGGTGCCGAGTCGTGACCGGCTCGTACCGTCCGGGGCCGCCGCCGGCCCCGCGCCCCGGACCGCGGCCGGGTGGTCCCCCCGCGGGAGTGCGGCCGGCGCCCGCGCCGGTCGAGGAGCTCGGCGACACCGTCCGGCATCCGGCGGTGGACGCCGCCGTGCAAGCCATGAACAACGCTGCGGCGCTCTCGCCGGCGGACCAGATCGCCCAGTACGAGGCGGCGTACGAGACGCTGCGCGAGACGCTGGCCAGCATCGACCAGACCTGATCGACCGGAGAGAGAACCCCGCATGGCACGTCGTACCCGACTCGATGCCGAACTCGTCCGTCGCGGTCTGGCCCGGTCCCGCGAGCAGGCGGCCGCGCTGGTGGAGGCCGGCCGCGTCCAGCTACGCGGAGTGCCCGCCCGCAAAGCCGCGGCGATGGTCGACCCGGCCGACCCGCTGCTGGTCACCGGCGCGGATCCCGCCACGGAATACGTCTCACGGGGCGGGCACAAGCTGGCCGGTGCGCTCACCGCGTTCGCAGCCGGCGGGCTGGCCGTGGCCGGCCGGCGCTGCCTGGACGCCGGCGCCTCCACCGGCGGATTCACCGACGTCTTGCTGCGCGCCGGGGCCGCTGAGGTGGTGGCGGTCGACGTCGGCTACGGCCAGTTGGCCTGGCCGCTGCGCACCGACGAGCGGGTGCACGTCTTCGAGCGCACCAACGTGCGTACTCTCACCCCGGAAGTCGTCGGCGGCGCGGTCGACCTGACGGTGGCCGACCTGTCGTTCATCTCGCTGCGGCTGGTGCTGCCGGCGTTGGCCGGCTGCACGAAGCCGGACGGCGACCTGGCGCTGATGGTCAAGCCGCAGTTCGAGGTGGGCAAGGAGCGGGTCGGTGCGGGCGGGGTGGTCCGCGACCCGGCGCTGCGCGCCGAGGCGGTGCTCGATGTGGCCGCCGCGGCGGCACAGCTCGGCCTGGGGCTGGCCGATGTGGCCGCCAGCCCGCTGCCGGGGCCGAGTGGCAACGTCGAGTTCTTCGTATGGTTACGCCGGGACGCGCCGGCCGCGGACCCCGAGCGGGTACGCGCGGTGGTGGCCGCGGGCCCGCAGGGCTTCCCGGCCCCGGCCGACGCGGCGGGTTCCGCGAGCGAGGAGGTGCCCGGGTGAGCCGGACCGCTCTGCTGGTGACGCACACCGGCCGTCGACGCAGCACCGAGCACGCGCGGGCGGTGGCGGCCGACCTCATCGCGGCCGGCTTCGAGGTGCGGGTGGTGGCGGAGGAGGCCGACGACCTGGACCTGCCCGGGGTGGTGCCGGTGACCGGCCTGAAGGCCGCCGAGGACGCCGAGATCGTCTTCGCCCTCGGCGGGGACGGCACGTTCCTGCGCGCCGCCGAGTTGGCGCGGCCGGCGAAGGCGCCACTGCTCGGGATCAACCTAGGCAAGGTCGGTTTCCTCGCCGAGGCGGAGATCGACGACCTGGACAGCGCGGTACGCGACGTGGTCGGGCGCAACTACACCGTGGACGAACGGCTCACCCTCGACGTGACCGCCGAGTTCGACGGTGGCCCGATGATCGAGTCGTGGGCGTTGAACGAGATCAGCGTGGAGAAGGGCGTGCGCGCCCAGATGCTCGAACTGCTGGTCGACGTGGACGGTCGGCCGTTGTCCCGGTACGGCTGCGACGGCGTGGTCTGCGCGACCCCGACCGGCTCCACCGCGTACGCGTTCTCCGGCGGCGGGCCGGTGGTCTGGCCGGAGGTGGAGGCGCTGCTGCTGGTGCCGATCAGTGCGCACGCGCTGTTCAGCCGTCCGTTGGTGACCGCGCCGACGTCCACCTTCGCGATCACGGTGGACCCGTTCACCACCCTCGCGGTGCTGAGCTGCGACGGTCGGCGGGTGTATGACCTGCCTCCGGGCGCCCGGGTCACGGTGCGCCGGGGTGCGCTGCCGGTGCGGATCGTCCGGCTTCGGGCGCGCCCGTTCACCGACCGGCTGGTGGCCAAGTTCGACCTGCCCGTGCAGGGCTGGCGCGGCAGTCGCCGCTGAGTCTGCGGTCAGCGTACGGGGCCGTCGGGCCGACCCGGCCTCGACGGTTCGGGGTACCCGCGCCGGGCGGTGACCGGGTTACGGTAGGGGCCTCCTTCGACGACGGCGCACCGCGTGTTCGGCGTACCACGCCTCAGCCGCGACGGCGTGACGGTTCCGCCCTGCGGCGGGATCGGTCGCCCGGGCCGTCGACGAGGCCGGGGTAGCACCGTCGTACGGGCGGTCACCGGGGCGTACGGGCTGCGTTGAGGTGGAGTCCGGGCGGGGCGGTGAGGCCCGTGTCCGCCCGGGCGCGCGGCCCGGCGGTCGTGGCACCGGCCAGGGGGTGGTCGGGACCACGACGGTCGGGGTGTCGGACGAGTCGCGGCCGGCCGCGGCGGGCGGACCGGCGGGCCGCACCCTGGCTGGGTGTCGACCCCGGTCAGGGTCGTCGGGTCGACGAGCCGCCGCCGGAGGAAGCGGCGGTTCACGAGCCGAGCGGCGAGGCGGGCGTCCGGCACCCCGGCATCCACCGGACCAGGGCCGGTTCGTCCGGTGGCCCGGGCGGGGTGGGGTGTCGCCGCCCGCGCCGGCTGGTCAACTGTCGGGGCCCGCGTCTAGTGTCGGTTGCTGTGCTGGAAGAGCTGCGCATCACCGGACTGGGCGTCATCGAGGACACCACGCTGCCGTTGACCGGCGGGATGAACGTCATCACCGGGGAGACCGGTGCGGGCAAGACCATGGTGGTGACCGGCCTCGGTCTGCTCTTCGGCGGCCGGGCGGACGCCGGCCGGGTGCGGGCCCAACCGGGTCGTGCGGTGGTGGAGGGGCGGCTGCGCCTGCACGGCCGGGTGGCCGGGACGGTGACCGCCCGGATCACCGACGCCGGCGGCGAGGCGGACGAGGACGGTTCGCTGCTGCTCAGCCGTACGGTCACCGTCGAGGGGCGCTCCCGGGCGCACCTGGGCGGCCGGGGCATGCCGGTGTCGATGCTGGGCGAGGTCGGCGAGCAGGTGGTGGCCGTGCACGGCCAGTCCGACCAGCTGCGCCTGCTGCGCCCGGCCGAGCAGCGGGCCGCGCTCGACCGGTTCGCCGGCCCCGAGCACGAGAAGTTGCTCGACGCGTTGCGCGAGGCGCACACGCGGTGGCGGGTGGTGGTCGACGACCTGGCCGATCGGCGGCGCAACGCCCGTGAGCGCAACCAGGAGGCGGACCTGCTCCGGCTCGGCCTTGACGAGATCACCCGGGTCGACCCGCAGCCCGGCGAGGACGACGAGCTGAGGGTGGAGGCGCGGCGGCTGGAGCACGCCGAGGGGCTACGTACGGCGGCGCAGCTGGCCCAGCAGTGCGTGGCCGGCGGCGTGGAGGCGGCCGACGACACCCCCGACGCCGCCGCCCTGCTCGGCACCGCCCGGCGCGCCCTCGAGGCGCAGGCCGGCACGGATCCGGTGCTCGGTGAGCTGGCGGGGCGGCTGGAGGAGGCGGCCACCCTGGTGGCCGACGTGTCCGCGGAGCTGTCGGCCTACCTCGCCGGGCTGGACGCCGACCCGGCCCGCCTGCAGGCGGTCTACGAGCGACGGGCCGCGCTGCGCGGGCTCACCCGCAAGTACGCCGACGACGTCGACGGGGTGATCGCCTGGGCCGAGCGGGCGCGCACCCGGCTGTCTGACCTGGATACCTCCGACGACCTGCTCGACGAGCTGGACCGGGAGGCGTCCCGGCTGGCCGCGGAGGTGGCCGAGCTGGCCGGCCGGGTCTCGACCTCGCGTCAGGAGGCCGCGGGCCGCTTCGCCGAGCAGGTCACCGTCGAGCTGGCCGGGCTGGCGATGCCGCACGCCCGGATCGAGGTGGCGGTGCTGCCGCGTCCGGTCGGGCGGGCCGAGCCGAGCCTTCCGGTCAACGGGGTCGAGGCCGGGGTCGGCCCGGACGGCGCCGACGAGGTGGAGCTGCGGCTGCTGGCTCACCCGGGCGCTCCCGCGTTGCCGTTGCAGCGGGGCGCGTCCGGCGGCGAACTGTCCCGGGTGATGCTCGCCATCGAGGTGGTTTTCGCCGGGTCCGGCGGGCCGCCCACGCTGGTCTTCGACGAGGTCGACGCCGGGGTCGGCGGGCAGGCGGCGGTGGAGATCGGCCGGCGGCTGGCCCGGCTGGCCCGCAGCCACCAGGTCCTGGTGGTCACCCACCTGCCGCAGGTCGCCGCGTTCGCCGACCGTCACCTGGTGGTGGCGAAGGACACCGGGGGAGCGGTGACCACCAGCGGGGTCCGGGTGGTGGAGGACACTGAGCGGGCCCGGGAGCTGGCCCGGATGCTCGCGGGTTTGCCGGATTCCGACCTGGGTATCGCGCATGCCGAGGAACTCCTGGCCGTGGCGGCCAAGGAAAGGCGTCCGTGATTCCGGTTTTGTGACGGCAAGCACACCGGCTTGCGCCCGGGTGTGCTTCCCTGGGTAGGCGGCCCTGCTCAGGCATGTCGCGACGGCAAGGCATGTCGCGACAGCAAAACCTGCCTCACATGCCAGGATGGTCACGATGCGTCTTCCCACGTTGCGCCGGACCCGGAACGCGGAACCGGGTTCGATCCTCGGCACCGCGCGCCTCGACCGCCGGACGAAGCGGCTGGTCGGCCGGCTCCGGCCCGGGGACATCGCGGTCATCGACCACGTCGACCTGGACCGGGTGGCGGCCGATTCGCTGGTCGCGGTCGGGGTCGCCGCGGTGCTCAACGCCAAGCCATCGGTCTCCGGGCGCTATCCGAACCTCGGCCCCGAGGTGCTGATCTCCGCCGGCATCCCACTCCTGGACGACCTCGGCGAGGGCGTCTTCGAGCAGATCCGGGAGGGCGACGTCGTCCGGATCGAGGGCAACACCGTCTACGTCGGCGACGAGCCGGTCGCGCACGGCGCCCTGCAGGACACCGAGACGGTGGCCAAGTCGATGGCCGACGCCCGGGAGGGGCTGTCGGTCCAGTTGGAGGCGTTCGCCGCCAACACCATGGACTACCTCAAGCAGGAGCGTGACCTGCTGCTCGACGGCGTCGGCGTGCCGGAGATCCAGACCCAGATCCAGGGCCGGCACTGCCTGATCGTGGTCCGCGGTTACGACTACAAGGCCGATCTGGACGTGCTGCGCCCCTACATCCGGGAGTTCAAGCCCGTGCTGATCGGCGTGGACGGCGGCGCGGACGCGCTGGTCGAGGCCGGCTACACCCCCGACATGATCATCGGCGACATGGACTCGGTCACCGACGACGTGCTGCGCTGCGGCGCCGAGGTGGTCGTGCATGCCTACCCGGACGGCCGGGCCCCGGGCCTGGCCCGGGTGGAGGGCCTCGGCGTGCCGGCGATCACCTTCCCGGCCGCCGCCACCAGCGAGGATCTGGCCATGCTGCTGGCCGACGAGAAGGGCGCCTCCATGCTGGTGGCCGTCGGCACCCATGCCACCCTGGTGGAGTTCCTCGACAAGGGCCGGGGCGGCATGGCCTCGACCTTCCTGACCCGGTTGAAGGTGGGCGGCAAACTGGTCGACGCCAAGGGCGTGAGCCGGCTCTACCGACAGGGCATCTCCGGTTCCTCTCTGCTTCTGCTGGTCCTCTCGGCGGTGGCCGCGATGGCCTCCGCGGTGGCGGTCTCCACCGTCGGGAAGGCGTATCTGGGCGTGATCTCCGAATGGTGGGACAATTTCGTGTTCCAGCTCGGCCAGCTCTTCTGACCCCCCGACCGATCAAGAGGCTGCAAGCGTGATCAACTTCCGCTACCACGTGGTGTCCCTGACCGCGGTCTTCCTGGCCTTGGCGATCGGCCTGGTGGTCGGCACGGCCGCCCTCAACGGGCCGGTCGCCGACTCGCTCAAGGAGACCGTCAACGGGCTGCGCAAGGACAACCAGCAGATGCGCCAGACGGTCAACAGCATGCAGAAGGAACTGGACCAGGAGGAGGAGTTCGCCGCCGGGATGGCGCAGCTCATGCTCCCCGGCAAGCTGGCCGGCCGGCGGGTGCTGGTGCTCAGCCTGCCCAGCGGTCGCGACCACACCGAGGGCGTGGTGAAGATGCTCCAGCTCGCCGGGGCCAACGTCACCGGCCGGGTCGACGTCCAGGACAAGTTCATCAACCCGGACGGCACCAACAACAGCAACCTGCTTGAGCTGGCCGTCACCGCCTCCCACCCGAACAGCGTCTCCACCAACCTGCCGGGCAACGGGCACGGCGTGGAGACCTCCAGCGCGCTGCTGGCCAGCGTCCTGCTGGACCGGCCGCAGGGCACCGCGACGGTCACCGACGGGGACCGCCGGACGGTGCTGCAGGCGTACACGAACGCCGGGTACCTGACCCTGCAGGACAAGGTCTCCGGGCCCGCCGAGGCGGTCGTGCTGGTCAGCGGGCAGCCGTACGTCGACAAGGACTCGGCGAAGAAGGACGACTCGGTGCTGAAGATCGCCGAGCAGTTCGCGCGTAACGGCGCGATCGTGGTGGGCGGCATGGGCTCGTCGGGGGGCAACGTGGTCGCCGCGGTCCGGGGCGACGCGGTGCTCTCCCAGAGCGTCTCGACCGTCGACGACGCCAACACCGTGCAGGGCCAGCTGGTCACCGCGCTCGCCCTGGTGCAGCTGCTGACCGAGAAGAAAACCGGCCAGTACGGTGTCGGGGACAACGCCTCGGGAGGGCTGCTCCCTAAACTGCCGCAGTGAGCGAGCGTCGCGAGGTGGCGAGCGCGCGCGGCCGGCTGCTGTCCGGCCCGTGGCGCGTGGGGCATGACATCCGGATCGGAGGGGTCGCGTGACCAGGTGGGGTCGGCTGCTTGCCGTCGGCGCGGGGGTGGCCGCCGCCCGCTACGTACTGCGGGAGGTGCGTACCTCCCCAAGCGCGCCGGCGCTGGAGCGCACCAACTTCCGGGGCCGCACGGTCACCCTGGCCGCCGGCCCGGCCCTGGCCGTCGGGGCCGCCACCGCGGGCGCGCTCGGCGCGGGCAGCGCCCCCGCCGGCGCCGCCGCCCTGCTCGCCGGGGTGGGCGCCGGCACGGTCGGGCTGTACGACGACATCGTCGGCGCGCGCCCCGAGCAGAAGACCGCCAAGGGATTCGCCGGGCACCTCGCCGCGCTACGGGAAGGGCGGGTCACCGCCGGGCTCGTCAAGATTGTCGGGGTGGGGGCGGCCGGCCTCGGCGCCGCCGCGCTGCTGGCCGCCGACCGCCGGGTCGCCGCCCATCCCCGCCGGCAGCGGGCCGGCGCCGTCGGCCGTGGGCTCGACGTGCTGCTCGGCGCCGGCGTGGTGGCCGGCACCGCCAACCTGGTCAACCTGCTCGACCTGCGCCCCGGCCGGGCACTGAAAGCGGGCATGCTGCTCGGCGCGCCGCTGTCCGCCGGCCCGTACGGGGGGATCGCCGCGGGCGCGGTCGGCGCCGCCGCCGGGCTGGTCCGCGACGACCTCGACGAGCGGGTGATGCTCGGCGACAGCGGCGCCAACGCGCTCGGCGCGCTACTCGGGGTGAGCCTGGCCGCGCGCACCGGCCCGCTCGGCCGGGCCGGCGTCCTCGCCGTCCTCGCCGCGCTCACCGCCGCCAGTGAGAAGGTCAGCTTCACCCAGGTCATCCAGCGGACCCCAGGGCTGCGGGAGCTCGACGCGCTGGGCCGGCTCGCGGACTGACGTGAACAAACCGGCACCCCTCGCCGGCCGGGTGGCCGGAGCCGCCGCGCTCATCGCCGTGCTCACCGTGGTGAGTCGGCTCGCGGGCTTCGGCCGTGCCGGCGTCTTCACCTGGACGCTCGCCCCCACCGACCTGGGCGGCGCGTACGTGGTGGCGAACAACCTGCCGAACTTCATCTTCGAGATCGTCGCCGGTGGGGCCCTGGCCAGTCTCGTCGTGCCGCTGCTGGCCGGGGCCGTCGAGGCGGGCGACCGGCGGGCCGTGGCGGCCACCACCGGCGCCCTGCTCACCTGGGTGCTGGCCCTGCTGGTGCCCCTCGCCCTGCTGGTCGCGCTGCTCGCGGATCCGTTGGTCTCGCTGCAGGGATCCGGCCTCAGTGAGCTCCAGCGGGAGGTCGGGGCGCGGATGCTGCGGGTGTTCGCCCCCCAGTTGCCGCTGTACGGCGTCGGCATCGTGCTGACCGGGGTGCTCCAGGCGCACCGGCGCTTCGCCTGGCCGGTGATCGCCCCGCTGCTGTCCAGCGTCACCGTCATCGCCGTCTACCTGGGCTTCACCGCAGTCGAGGGGCCGCTGGCCACCGTGGCCCGGGCCGGCCGGGGTGGTGAGCTGCTGCTCTCCGGGGGCACCACGCTCGGTGTGGTGGTGCTCTCGTTGTCCCTGCTGATCCCGCTGCGCCGGCTGCGGCTGCCGCTGCGGCCGGGCTTCCGGTTTCCCGCCGAGGCCCGGGCCCGGGTCGGCGCGCTGGCCGTCGCCGGGGTGGTCACCGTCACGGCGCAGCAGATCGCCCTGATGGTGGGGTTGAATCAGGTTTCCTACGGGTCGGAGGCCAGTCCGGGCATCTACAACCTCGCCCAGACGATCTATTTCCTGCCCTGGGCGGTGCTGGCCGTGCCGCTGGCCGTGGCCGCGTACCCGACCCTGGCGGCGGCCCGGGCGGCGGGCGACGAGCGGACCTACCAGCAGACCCTCGCCCCGGCGGTACGCGGGGTGGTGCTGTTCAGCCTGCTCGGCGCCGCCGCGCTGGTCGGTACGGCCGTCCCGGTCGGGCACTTCTTCCTTCCGTCGGACGTCGCCGGTCCGGCCGCGGCCGCCATCGCCGGCTTCGCCCCCGGCCTGGTCGGCTACGGCCTGTTCGCCGTGCTCACCCGGGCCCTGTACGCCCGCGGCGAGACCCGCTCGGCGACCGTCGCCACCGCCGTGGGTTGGCTGACCGTGCCGGTGCTGGCGGTCCTGCTCGGGCGGCTGCTGCCGCTGGCCGACCGGGTGCTGGCGGTGGCTCTGGCCACCTCCGCCGGCATGCTGGTGCTCGGTGCCCTGCTGATCGCCGCCGTGCTGCGCACCGCCGGGCGGGCCGCCCTGGCCGGCTTGGGCCGGGCCGGGGCCGCCGGCCTGCTCGCCGCCGTGGTGGCCGGGCTCGGCGGTGCGGTCACCTCCCGCTGGCTCGCCGGCCTCGGGACCCCGACGGCGGCGCAGGCGCTCCTGCAGGGCATGCTGTCCGGAGCCGTGGTCGGCGCCCTGTTCCTCGCCGTAGCCTGGCTGACCGACGCGCGGGACGTCCGGCCGCTGCTCACCGCCGTGGCCCGTCGCCTCCGGCGACGACCGCGCACCGGCACGCCGGAGGAGCAGCGCCCCACGGGTCGGGGCGACGGGAAGGAGACCGTTACCTCATGACGGACGCCTCGTCGGCGCCGCGGTGGCCTGGCTCGGTGGCCCTGGTGCTCGCCTCCAGCACCGGCGGGGTGGGACAGCACATCCGGTCGGTGGTCCGTGGGCTGACCGCCGCCGGCGTGTCCGTGCTGGTCTGCGGTCCGGCCGCCACCCAGGACCAGTTCGACTTCACCGGGGTGGGCGCCCGGTTCGCGCCGGTGGAGATCCCGGCCAGCCCCACCCCGGCCGACGCGCGGGCCGTCGCCGCGCTGCGTCGGGCGCTCGCCGCCACCAGGGTCGACGTCGTGCACGCGCACGGGCTGCGGGCCGGTCTGGTCGCCGTCCTCGCCCGGCCGGCCGCGCCGCTGGTGGTCACCTGGCACAACGCCGTCCTCTCCGGTGGGCTGCGCGGGCGGCTGTCCCGGCTCGCCGAGCGGATCGTCGCCCGCTCTGCCCGGGTGGCGCTGGGCGCCTCCGGCGACCTGGTGGAGCGGGCCGCCGCGCTGGGCGCGGCCGACGCCCGTCTGGCCCCGGTCGCCGCGCCGACGCTGCCCGCGCCGCGCCGCCGCCGGGCCGCCGTACGGGCCGAGTTCGGGCTCGCCGCCAACCGGCCGCTGATCCTCTCCGTGGGCCGGCTGCACCCGCAGAAGCGGTACGACATCCTGGTCGACGTGGCCGCCCGGTGGCGGAACCGGACTCCGGCGCCGCCGCTGGTGCTGATCGCCGGCAGCGGGCCCGCCTACCTCCAGCTCGCCGCGCGGATCTCGGCTGCCCGGGCGCCGGTGACCCTGCTGGGGCACCGCACCGACGTGGCCGACCTGCTGGCCGGGGCCGACCTGGCCGTGGTGACCAGCGACTGGGAGGCCCGCCAGCTGTTCGCTCAGGAGGCGCTGCGCGCCGGCGTGCCGCTGGTGGCGACCGCCGTGGGCGGGCTGCCGGACCTGGTCGGCGACGGCGCGGTGCTGGTCCCCGCCGGTGACGTCGACGCGATCGACGCGGCGGTCCGCGACCTGCTGGACGACGATTCCCGCCGGGCCGACCTGGCCCACCGGGGCGCCGCCCGGGCCGCGACCTGGCCGACCGAGGCGGACACCGTGGCCGCCCTGGCCGCGCTCTACGCCGAGTTGGCCCCCGAGCCGTCGACGGGGAACCGGTGATGCGCAGACTCATCCCGGTCCTGCTGACCCTGGTCGTGGTGGCCCTCGGCATCACCGCGCTGGCCGCCCGCCCGGGCACCGGCGACCCCGAACGCGGCGCCGACTTCGTGGTGCTGGCCGGGGTGGCCGGGCTGCGCTGGGACGACGTTGACCCGGAGAACACCCCGGCGCTGTGGCGGTTGGCCGAGGAGGGCTCCATCGGCTCCCTCGCGGTGCGCTCCGCGCATCGGCCGACCTGCCCGGTCGACGGCTGGCTGACCCTCGGCGCCGGCAACTTCGCCGCCTGGCCCGGCAGCCGCCCGGCCGGGGGCTGCCCGGCGGCCGGGGTGGCTGTCGAGCAGCCCGACGGGATCGGCGCCTACCTGCCCGATCAGGAGAGCGTTGTCGCGCACAACCAGGACCAGCTCGCCTGGGGCGCGACGCCCGGCGCGCTGTCGGAGTCGGTGCGCTGCTCGGTGGCGGTCGGGCCGGGTGCGGCGGTGGCCGCCGCCCGCCCGTTCGGCCGGGTCGACCGCTACGCGTCGGAGCTGCCCGCCGATCCGGCGGGTCTGCTCGGCTCCTGCGTGCTGAGCATCGTCGACCTGGGCACCGTCGACAGCGCGGATCCGGCCATCCGGGCGGCTCAGGCCCGGCAGGCCGACGCCCAGCTCGCCCGGGTGCTCGCCGCCCGGCCACTCCGTTCGTTGGTCATGGTCGCCGGTGTCTCCGACACGGACACGCCGTCCCGGCTACACGTGGCCGTCGCCAACGGCCCGGGCTGGGAGCGGGGCTGGCTGACGTCGCCGAGCACCACCCGCCAGGGCTACCTGCAACTGGTGGACCTGGCACCCACCGCCCTGGCGGCGTTGGGCCGCCCGATGCCGGACCGGCTCTTCCTCGGCAGCGCGGCGATGCCGGTCGGTGGACGCCCCGCCGACCTGCGTGCTGCGATCGACGTGCCGGCCGACGCGGACCGTGAGGCCGGCGCGCGGCGCCCGGTCGCCGACTGGTTCTTCACCCTGCTCGCCGTTGCCCAGGTGGCCCTCGCCGTGGCGGTCCTGCCGCTGCTGCGTCGGGCCCGCCGGCACGCCGGCCCACACGGGCCCGAACCGGTGTCCCGGCGGGTGGTGGCGGCCGTGGAGTTGCTGCTGATCGCCGCCGCGCTCGCCGTGCCGGCCGCCCTGCTCGCCGGCGCCGCCCCGTGGTGGCGGGGCCAGTACGCGGGCTGGTGGTTCACGGCGGTGACCGTCCTGCTGATCGTCGGGGGCGTCGCCGCCGTCCGGTTCAGCCCCGGGCACGGGCGCACCCTCGGCCCGCTCGGCGCGGTGGCCGGGCTGGCCACCCTGGTGATCGGCGTGGACGTGCTCACCGGCTCCCGGTTGCAGCTCAACGGCGTGATCGGCTATTCCGCCCTGGACGGCGGCCGGTACGCCGGCCTGGGCACGGTCGGTCTGGGCGTGTTCATCGCCGGGTCGCTGCTCTGCGGCGGCTGGCTGGCCCAGCGGGCCCCGCGGGCCTGGCGTCCCGTGGTCATGGTGGTGGTCGGCGGCGCCGCCGTGGTGACGGTGGGCAGCCCGTACCTGGGGGCGGATTCGACCGGCGCGATTGCGCTCACTGCCGGGGTGAGCGTCGCCGCCGCGATCTGCGCCGGTGGCTGGCTGACCATGAGCCGGCTGGCCTGGGCCACCATGGCCGGGCTGGCGCTCACCGTCGGCTTCGCCATGATCGACCTGCGTCGGCCGGAGGCCGACCGGGGCAGTGTGGGGCGGTTCCTCGCCGCGCTGGGCGACGGCACCGGCGGGCTCACCGTGCATCGAGCGAGCACCGCCAACGTCGACACCCTGTTCCACAGCCCGCTCACCGTGCTGGCTCTGGTCGGCGCGGCGCTGGTCTGGCTCGCCCTGCTGCAGCCCTGGGGCGGCCTGATGCGGCTGTTCGGCATCTATCCGGCGATCCGGGCCGCGATGGCCGGCACCGCGGTGGCCGCCGGCATCGGCGGGGTGCTGGGCGGTGCGGCGCTGGACGTGGCCGGGGCGGCGGCCGCCCTGGCGGTGCCGATGGCGGCGCTGGCCGCGCTGCGGGTGCTCGACCATGCCACTGACCGCACCCAGCCCGGCGGGCGGCCCGGTGCCGGGATCGGTTCCAGTACGGCCGGCGGCCCGAGCGGCGGGGGCGGTGGTCCGATGCCCGGCGCCGCCGATTCGGGGATCGCCGGGCGGCCGGCCGACGCCGGTCGGTCCGGGGCTCCGGACGAGCCGGCGGGGCCCGACGGCGGGGACGCGGACGGCCGGACGGAGGCGGAGGCCGCCGAACCCGGTACGGCCGGTCGGCCGGCGTGGGTGCCCGCTCAGGGTGCTCCGGCGGCGGCCGAAATGCCCACCCCTTGAGGGCGGGACCCGGCTTCACGTGCGCCGACGGCGGGTGCGACGCCGATCCGGGGTGGGGAAGGTGTTACCGTGGAATCCCGTGGATCGCATGATCACTCGCTTGATCGGCACGGCGGTTCGCACGACCGCTACGGACGACACGGGAGCAGGCCTTGGCCCCTTCAGCACGGACGACCAGGCACATTTTCGTCACCGGGGGCGTCGCCTCCTCGCTGGGTAAGGGCCTCACCGCCTCCAGCCTCGGCACCCTACTGACCGCGCGCGGGCTGCGGGTGGTGATGCAGAAGCTCGACCCGTATCTCAACGTCGATCCGGGGACGATGAATCCGTTCCAGCATGGCGAGGTCTTCGTCACCGAGGACGGCGCCGAGACCGATCTCGACGTCGGGCACTACGAGCGGTTCCTGGACCGGGACCTGTCCGGCATGGCGAACGTCACCACCGGGCAGATCTACTCGGCCGTGATCGCCAAGGAGCGGCGCGGTGAGTACCTGGGCGACACGGTCCAGGTCATCCCGCACATCACCAACGAGATCAAGTCGCGGATCCTCGGCATGGGTGAGCCGGACGCCGATGGCCAGGTGCCCGACGTGGTGATCACCGAGGTCGGCGGCACGGTCGGCGACATCGAGTCGCTGCCGTTCCTGGAGGCCATCCGTCAGGTCCGTCACGACCTGGGCCGGGACAACTGCTTCTACCTGCACGTCTCGCTGGTGCCGTACCTGGCGCCGTCCGGCGAGCTGAAGACCAAGCCGACCCAGCACTCGGTGGCGCAGCTGCGCAGCATCGGCATCCAGCCGGACGCCCTGGTGCTGCGCTGCGACCGGGACATTCCGGACAAGGTCAAGGAGAAGCTCTCCCTCTACTGCGACGTGGACCGGGAGGCGGTCACCGCCGCCCCGGACGCGCCGAGCATCTACGACATCCCGAAGGTGCTGCACCGCGAGGGCCTCGACGCGTACGTGGTGCGCCGCCTGGGCGTCTCGTTCCGGGACGTGGACTGGGCCAGCTGGGACGACCTGCTGGACCGGGTGCACCAGCCCCGCCACACGGTGACCGTGGCGCTGGTCGGCAAGTACGTCGACCTGCCCGACGCGTACCTGTCGGTGAGCGAGGCGATCCGGGCCGCCGGCTTCGGCCACCGGGCCCGGGTGCAGCTGCGCTGGGTGCCCAGCGACGACTGCGTCACCCCGGCCGGCGCGGCGGCCGCCCTGGCCGGCGTGGACGGCATCGTCATCCCGGGCGGTTTCGGCGTCCGCGGCATCGAAGGCAAGATCGGCACCACCCGGTACGCCCGGGAGAACGGCATCCCGCTGCTCGGCCTCTGCCTCGGCCTGCAGTGCATGACCATCGAGGTGGCCCGGCACCTGGCCGGCCTCGACGGGGCGAACTCGCTGGAGTTCGACGAGGAGGCCAAGCACCCGGTGATCGCCACGATGGCCGACCAGCAGGACATCGTCGCCGGCAAGGGTGACCTGGGCGGCACCATGCGGCTCGGGGCGTACCCGGCGAAGCTGGCCGAGGGCTCCCTGGTCGCCGAGGCGTACGGCACCACTGAGGTCAGCGAGCGGCACCGGCACCGGTACGAGGTGAACAACGCCTACCGCGACCAGCTCACCAAGGCCGGGCTGCGCATCTCGGGCACCTCGCCGGACGGCCGGCTGGTCGAGTTCATCGAGCTGGACCGCAAGGTGCACCCGTTCTTCGTGGCCACCCAGGCGCACCCGGAGCTGAAGAGCCGCCCGACCCGGCCGCATCCGCTGTTCGCCGCGTTCGTCCAGGCCGCCGTCGCGTACTCCGAGGCCGACCAGCTCCCGGTCGACCTGAAGACCGCGCCGCCGGAGGCCGCTGCCGCGAAGGCGACCCGCAACGGCGCCGCCGCCGCGGCGAAGGCAGCGTCGTGAACGGGCGAACCATCCGGCTGCGCGGCGAGGCGGCGGCGTGAGCGGCGTCGAGCACCGTTACGAGGTGACCGACCACCGCAAGATCTGGTCCGGCCGGATCTTCTCGGTGGTCAGTGACGACGTCACCATGCCCGGCGGCGGCACCGCCGCCCGCGACTACGTCCGGCACGTGGGCGCGGTGGCCGTGGTGGCGCTGGACGACGCGGGACAGGTGGTGCTGATCCGGCAGTACCGGCACCCGGTCGGCCGGCACCTGTGGGAACTGCCGGCCGGGCTGATGGACGTCGGCGGCGAGGACCTGGCCGCCGCCGCGGCCCGGGAGTTGGCCGAGGAGGCCGACCTGACCGCCGGCACCATCGACGTCCTGGTCGACCTGCACAGCTCGCCGGGCTTCTCCGACGAGGTGGTGCGGGTCTTCCTGGCCCGTGACCTCGCCGACGTGCCCGCCGATCAGCGGCACGACCGGCGCGACGAGGAGGCCGACCTCCAGGTCGTCCGGGTCGACCTGGACGAGGCCGTCGGGATGGTCCTGGCGGGGGAGATCACCAACGCCTCCTGCGTGGCCGGTCTGCTCGCCGCCGCCCGGGCCCGGGAGACCGGCTTCACCGAGCTGCGCCGACCGGAGGCGCCGCTGCCCCGCTGAGTGGCCCGGACAGTCGGAGGGGCCGCGCGGTGCGATCACTGCGCGGCCCCTGTCGTGTTGCTGTCGCCGTCAGTCGCGTAGCGGGCGCCCCTGGCCGTCGACGCCACCCTTGACGAGGATCAGGATGCCGTCGATGAGGCCCCAGATCGCGCCGGCGCCGCAGGTCACGAGGGTCACCACGAGTTGGATGACGCCGATCTTGACGTCGCCGATGTAGAAGCGGCCGACACCGAAGCCGCCGAGGAGAATCTGCAGGATGCCCGCGACGACCTTGCTCTTGTCGGAGACACCTTGGGGTTGGTAAGCGGGAGTGGTCATGAGCGGTCACGCTAGTGATTCACAAGCGTTCTGTCCGCATCGCGGCTCGGACAATCGGACGATATTCACGAACATTGTCCTGACGGCTGAGGCCGTCCCCACCGCTCGGCCCGGTTCACGCCTGACAGATCGTCAGGACGACCGGGCACTGAATGTCACTGTGCAGGCCGCCGCAGGAGTGCCCACGCGCCTAGACTGCGGCCGGCAGGACCGGTGGACCGCGCCGGCGATGGGGCCGTCGCGGCGCCGCAGTCGGGGGCCGTGAGCAGCCCCGGAAGAAGGTGTCTGCAACGTGAAGGTCGGAATTCCCCGCGAGGTCAAGAACCACGAATACCGTGTGGCGATCACGCCCGCGGGCGTCAACGAGTTCACCCGCCACGGCCACGAGGTCTTCGTCGAGTCCGGCGCGGGCGTCGGCTCCAGCATCGCCGACGACGAGTACACCGCCGCCGGCGCGAAGATCATCGCCGGCGCGGACGAGGTCTGGGCCGCCGCCGAGCTGGTGCTCAAGGTCAAGGAGCCGGTCGCCGAGGAACACCACCGGATGCGCGAGGGGCAGGTGCTCTTCACCTACCTGCACCTGGCCGCCTCCCGGGAGTGCACCGACGCGCTGCTCGACCGCAAGGTCACCGGCATCGCGTACGAAACCGTCGAGCTGCCCGACCGGTCGCTGCCGCTGCTCGCCCCGATGTCCGAGGTGGCCGGACGCCTCGCCCCGCAGGTGGGCGCCTTCTACATGATGCGTACCGGCGGCGGACGCGGGGTGCTGCCCGGCGGCGTCTCCGGCGTCTACGCGGCCAAGACGGTGGTCATCGGCGCCGGCGTCTCCGGCATGAACGCCGCCGCGATCGCGCTCGGCATGCAGTCCGAGGTGCTGCTGCTGGACAAGAACGTGTCCCGACTGCGCCAGGCCGACGCCATCTACCGAGGCCACCTGCAGACCGTCGCCTCCAACGCGTACGAGATCGAGCGGGCGGTCCTCGACGCGGACCTGGTCATCGGCGCGGTGCTGGTGCCCGGTGCGAAGGCGCCGAAGCTGGTCTCCAACGAGTTGGTCTCCCGGATGAAGCCGGGCAGCGTGCTCGTCGACATCTCCATCGACCAGGGCGGCTGCTTCGAGGACTCCCGTCCGACCACACACGCCGATCCGGTCTACCGGGTGCACGAGTCGATCTTCTACTGTGTGGCGAACATGCCCGGGGCGGTGCCGAACACCAGCACCCACGCGCTGACCAACGTCACCCTGCCGTACGCGCTCGAACTGGCCAACCGGGGCTGGCGCCAGGCGCTGCGCAACGACCCGGCCCTGGCGCTGGGCCTGAACACCCACGCCGGCAGCGTCGTCTACGGCCCGGTGGCCGAGGCGCACGACCTGCACATGCTGCCGCTGGCCGAGGTGCTGAGCTGAGCGCGACCACGGAAAGGGCCGGCGTGGAACCCGCGCCGGCCCTGCGCCGCGCCGTCCGGGGCTACCTGGACCACCTCACCGTCGAGCGCGGGCTCTCGGCGAACACCCTCGCCTCGTACCGCCGCGACCTCGACCGCTATTTGGCCACCCTGGCCGCGGCCGGGGTGACCGACCTGTCCTCCGTGGGGCCCGCCGAGGTGGAGGCACACCTGGCCCGGCTGCGCGCCGGTGACGCCGACCGCCCGCCACTGGCCGTGTCGTCCGCGGCCCGCGCCGCCAGCGCCGTCCGCGGCCTGCACCGCTTCGCGCTGCGCGAGGGCCTGACCGGCGCCGACCCCAGCCGTGACGTCCGCCCGCCCACCCCGCCGCGCCGGCTGCCCCGGGCGCTGCCGGTCGACGACGTGGTCCGGCTGCTGGAGAACGTCGGCCCGGCCACCGCGACTGGCGACGTGGCGCCCCGCGCGCTGCGCGACCGGGCGCTGCTGGAATTCCTGTACGGCACCGGCGCGCGCATCTCCGAGGCGGTCGGCGCGGTCGTGGATGACCTGGACGTGGACGAGGGGGCGGTGCTGCTGCGGGGCAAGGGCGGCCGGACGCGCCTCGTCCCGGTCGGCGGGTACGCCGCCGAGGCGCTGCGCGCCTGGCTGGTCCGGGGCCGCCCGGCGCTGCTCGCCGCCGGCCGGGGCACCCCGGCGGTCTTCGTCAACGCCCGCGGCGGCCCGCTGACCCGGCAGGGCGCCTGGACCGTCCTGCGTGGCGCGGCCGAGCGGGCCGGCCTGCCGGTCGCCGGCCCCGACGCGGTCTCCCCGCACACCCTGCGCCACTCGTACGCCACCCACCTGCTCGACGGCGGCGCCGACGTCCGGGTGGTGCAGGAACTGCTCGGCCACGCCTCGGTGACCACCACCCAGGTGTACACGTTGGTCACCGTGGAACGGCTGCGCGAGGTGTACGCGACCGCCCACCCACGAGCCCGCGGTTGACCTCTGTGAACTCCGCCCGGCGGCCGAGCGGTCCGACACGCCGACCCGCTACCGAACGCCCTGCTGGCCGGTGGCGTACAGTCGGCATCGCGTGAACCTCATGGGCGGCAGACCGGAGGTACGCAGCGGCGCCGCGAGGGACGTCGGACGGCTCCGACACCGGGTGGTCGTCGGGAGGGGGCAACAAGGACATGGCTGGCAACGAGGATCGTGCCGAGACCTGGACGTCGGAGCTCCGCGAGCAGCAGGCGTCGCTCGGCGCCGACCTCGGCCCGGCCGACCCGGCCGCGTACACGATGCGCAAGCCGATCCCCGAGCCGATGCCGACCGACCGGCACGGCCCGGCGCGGATCATCGCGATGGCCAACCAGAAGGGTGGCGTCGGCAAGACCACCACCACCATCAACCTGGGCGCCGCGCTCGCCGAGTACGGCCGCAAGGTGTTGCTGGTCGACTTCGACCCGCAGGGCGCGCTCTCCGTCGGCCTGGGTGTCAACCCGCACAACCTCGACCTGTCGGTCTACAACCTGCTCATGCAGGACGACGTCACCGCCGAGGACGTGCTGATCAAGACCGACGTCGCCGGGCTGCACCTGCTCCCCGCCAACATCGACCTGTCCGCCGCCGAGATCCAGTTGGTCAACGAGGTCGCCCGGGAGATGGCCCTGGCCCGGGTGCTCAGGTCGGTCCGCAAGGAGTACGACTACATCCTGATCGACTGCCAGCCATCGCTGGGCCTGCTGGCGATCAACGCGCTGACCGTGGCACACGGCGTGCTCATCCCGCTGGAGTGCGAGTTCTTCAGCCTGCGCGGGGTCGCGTTGCTGCTGGACACCATCGACAAGGTGCGCGAGCGACTCAACTTCGACCTGGAGCTCGAGGGCATCCTCGCCACCATGTACGACAGCCGCACCACCCACTGCCGGCAGGTGCTCCAGCGGGTGGTGGAGGCGTTCGGCGACAAGGTCTACCAGACCGTGATCACCAAGACCGTCAAGTTCCCCGAGTCGACCGTCGCCGGCGCCCCGATCACCACTCTCGACCCGGCCTCCTCCGGCGCCCGCAACTACCGCCAGCTGGCCCGTGAGGTGATCGCCGCCCAGGCGGAGCGGTAGGTCGAACGCCGGTTACCCGGGACGTGGACTACGGTTTTCCGGTGACCGCACCGCCCCTCGACCCGCCCGCCGCCCCGGCCGGTGCCGCCCAGCCGGCGACCGCCGTCGAGCCGGCCGCGGACGTCGACGGCGTCGGCGCGGCCAACCCCGCCGGGGAGACCGGCAGGTTCACCGTCCGGCTGGACAACTTCACCGGCCCGTTCGACCTGCTGCTGCAGCTCATCAGCAAGCACAAACTCGACGTCACCGAGGTGGCCCTGCACCGGGTCACCGACGAGTTCATCGCGTACATCCGGGCCATGGGCGACAGGTGGGACCTGGACGAGACCAGCGAGTTCCTGCTCGTCGCCGCCACTCTTCTCGACCTGAAGGCGGCCCGGCTGCTGCCCGCCGCCGAGGTGGAGGACGAGGAGGACCTGGCCCTGCTGGAGGCACGGGACCTGCTCTTCGCCCGGCTGCTGCAGTACAAGGCGTACAAGGAGGCGGCGGCGCACCTGGCCGAGCTGGAGGCGGTCGGCGGCCGGCGCTACCCCCGAGCGGTCACCCTCGAGCCCCGGTACGCCGAGGCGCTGCCCGACCTGGTGCTCGGCATCGGCCCGGAACGGCTGCTCAAGCTGGCGCTGAAGGCGATGACCCCGAGGCCGGTGCCCGAGGTGTCCATCGCGCACGTGCACATGGTCCGGGTCAGCGTCCGGGAGCACGCGGAAATCATCTCCGCCCGGCTGCGCCGCGCCGGCATTGCCACCTTCTCGCTGCTCTGCGCCGACTGCGACCTCACCCTGGAGGTGGTGGCCCGCTTCCTCGCCCTGCTGGAGCTCTACCGGCAGGGGCTGGTCGCCTTCGTGCAGGAGCAGGCCCTGGAGGAGCTGACCGTGCGGTGGACCGGCCCCGTCGAGGGCGACACCGAGCTGACCATCGACGAGTACGCCGGCACCCCGGAACCGCCCGCCCCGCCCACGCCCGACGGCGACGACGACCCGGCAACCACGCAGGAGGGATCCTGATGAGCGAGCGTCAGCGAGCGAATCATCAATGCTGTGCGGTGGTGCCTCATGCCGGCACGCAGCGAAGCGGAGTGCCGGCATGAGCGACGAGGAGCACGGCTACTCACTGGCCGACCAGGCCGCCGCCTGGATCCCCCCGTGGCAGCGCCCGGCCCCCCAGGAACCCGCCCCCGCCCCTGACGCTGCGCCCGCCACCACCGCAGATCTTGGAAGCGAAGAGCCCCTGCAGGGGCCCGCTTCTTCCAAGATCTCCACCGTCGCCGCGCCGGAGTCGCAGCCCGCTTCGGATCTTGGCGCGGAGAGGCCCCTGGAGGGGCTGCACGGCACCAAAATCCCCGAGCAGGGCGGCGGGAGCGGGTCCGGTCGGGCGGGGGAGGGGGAGCGGTCGGGGACAGCGCCGGGTGAGGCCGGGACGGGGCCGGCGGAGACGGCCGGCCCCGACGAGCCGGCGGGAGCGCAGGACACGGCCTCGGGCGTACCCGGGAAGCGGGAGCGACGGCGGGCGACGGTCGTGCCGCAGCCGGCCCCGGTGCTGGACGACACCGAGCTGCGCGGCGCGCTGGAGGCGATCCTGCTGGTGGTGGACCAGCCGGTGAGCGAGCTGACCCTGGCTCAGGTGCTGGAGCAGCCCCCGGAGCGGATCGGCCCGATGCTCGAGGACATCGCGGCCGGCTACACCGCCGCCGGGCACGGCTTCGAGCTGCGCCGGGCCGCCGGCGGCTGGCGTCTCTACACCCGCCCGGAATACGCCACCTACGTCGAGCGGTTCGTGCTGGAGGGGCAGTCGGTACGACTCACCCAGGCCGCCCTGGAGACCCTCGCCGTGGTCGCCTACAAGCAGCCGGTGACCCGGTCGCGGATCTCCGCCATCCGGGGAGTCAACTGCGACGGGGTGCTGCGTACCCTGGTCTCCCGCGGCCTGGTCGAAGAATGCGGCACCGAACCGGACAGCGGGGCGTACCGCTACCGGACCACCACGATGTTCCTGGAAAAGCTGGGGCTGAACTCGGTGGACGACCTGCCGCCGCTGGCCCCCTTCCTGCCCGACGACGTAGAAGAGCTTGCCGATGCGACGCGATGACCGTGCCCCGAAGTCCGACGCCCCCGTGTACGAGGACGCCGAGCGCCTGCAGAAGGTGCTCGCCGCCGCCGGGGTGGGATCGCGGCGTGCCTGCGAGGACCTGATCTTCCGGCGCCGGGTCACCGTCAACGGCCGGGTCGCCCAGCTCGGCGACAAGGCCGACCCGACCCGGGACGTCATCCACGTCGACGGCGAGCGGCTCCAGGCCGACACCCGGCTGGTCTACCTGGCCATGAACAAGCCCCGCGGCGTCGTCTCCACCATGGCGGACGAGAAGGGGCGCGCCGCGCTGTCGGACTTCCTCGGCAACCGGGTCGAACAGCGCGTCTACCACGTCGGGCGGCTCGACGCGGACAGCGAGGGCCTGCTGCTGCTCACCAACGACGGCACCCTCGCCCACCGACTCATGCACCCGTCGTACGGGGTGCCCAAGACCTACCTCTGCGAGGTGGCCGGGCCCATCCCGCGTAACCTCGGCAAGCGGCTGGCGGCCGGCATCGAGCTGGAGGACGGGCCGGTGCGAGTCGACTCGTTCCGGGTGGTGGGCGCCCTGGGCAAAACCGCCCACGTGGAGCTGACCCTGCACGAAGGGCGCAAACACATCGTGCGGCGCCTGCTGGCCGAGGTCGAGCATCCGGTGAGCCGGCTGGTCCGTACCTCGATCGGGCCGATCCGTCTCGGCGACCTGCGTGCCGGGCGGACCCGGCGGCTCACCAACGCCGAGGTGGCCGCCCTGTTCAAGGCGGTGGGTGACTGACCCGCCGTTGCGGGTAGGCGTGCCGGTAGGCTTCCTCGCGGTCGGCGACTGGCTCCAGGTCGTGGCGCGGCAACGGACACGCCGAGCTGGAGTTGTCGAAGCGGCTGTGGTGTCGCCGGTCGCGTCGGGCGATGTCGCCGCGCGGGCCCGCCACGGCCGCGGGCATCATGGACGAGGAATATCCGCTCAACGGCGCCGGAGACACCGGCGACCCGCGAGGTACGGGCTGAGGAGGAACACGGTGGGGCAGAACGAACCGACCGGGCGGTGCGTGGTCGCGGTGGACGGGCCATCCGGTTCGGGTAAATCCACCGTCTCGCGGCGGCTCGCCGTCCGACTCGGGGCCCGTTACCTCGACACCGGCGCCATGTACCGGGCGGTCACCTGGGCGGTGCTGCGCTCCGGCGTCGACCTGACCGACGCCGAGTCGGTGGCCAAGGTCGCCGGCGACGTCGACCTGCGCATCGGCACCGACCCCGAGGGGTACGGCGTGACCGCCGACGGCGTCGACGTGGCGAAGGAGATCCGGGGCCCCGAGGTGACCGGCGCGGTCTCCGCCGTCTCCGCCGTGGCCGCCGTACGCGAGCTGCTGGTCGCCCGCCAGCGGCAGATGATCGCCAACGCCGGCCGGATCGTGGTCGAGGGCCGCGACATCGGCTCCGTGGTGGCCCCCGACGCCGACCTGAAGGTCTACCTGACCGCCTCGGAGGCAGCCCGCGCCCAGCGGCGCAGCGCCGAGGACGCCAGTGACGTCACCTCGACCGCCGCCGACCTGGCCCGCCGCGACAAGCTCGACTCGACCCGCAAGGTCAACCCGCTCCAGCAGGCCACCGACGCGGTCGTGCTGGACACCACCGAGCTGGGCATCGACGAGGTCGTCGCCCAGCTGCGCGAGCTGCTCACCGAGCGAGGCGTGGCATGAGCGAGGTCGGAGAATGGGTCGAGCTGCACGATCCGGAGCTCGACGCCGCTGAGTCGACCGGCCCGCAGCCCGTCGTGGCCGTGGTCGGCCGGCCCAACGTGGGCAAGTCAACGCTGGTCAACCGGATCATCGGCCGCCGACAGGCGGTCGTCGAGGACATCCCCGGCGTGACCCGCGACCGGATCCCCTACGACGCGCAGTGGAACGGACGCGCGTTCACCGTGGTGGACACCGGCGGCTGGGAACCCGACGCGAAGGACCGCGCCGCGGCGATCGCCGCGCAGGCCGAAGCCGCCATCGCCACCGCCGACGTGGTGCTCTTCGTGGTCGACGCGATGGTCGGCTCGACCGATGTCGACGAGGCCGCCGTCAAGATGCTGCGCCGCACCGCCAAACCGGTCATCCTGGTCGCGAACAAGGCCGACAACACCACCATCGAGATGGAAGCGACCTCGCTCTGGTCGCTCGGCCTCGGCGAGCCGTACCCGGTCTCCGCGCTGCACGGCCGCGGCTCCGGCGACCTGCTCGACGCCATCTTGGACGCGCTTCCCGAGGCGCCAACCGTGGTGGAGTACCGCCCGCGCGGCCCCCGCCGGGTGGCCCTGGTGGGCCGGCCCAACGTCGGCAAGTCCAGCCTCCTCAACCGTTTCTCCGGGGAGGACCGGGCGGTCGTCGACTCGGTCGCCGGCACCACCGTCGACCCCGTCGACAGCCTGGTGGAGATCGGCGGGGAGACCTGGCAGCTGGTGGACACCGCAGGCCTGCGCAAGCGGGTCGGCAAGGCCAGCGGCACCGAGTACTACGCCAGCCTCCGTACCGCCTCCGCGATCGAGGCCGCCGAGGTGGCGGTCGTGCTGCTCGACGCCAGCGAGGTGATCAGCGAGCAGGACCAGCGGATCCTCTCGATGGTCGTGGAGGCCGGTCGGGCCCTGGTCATCGCCTTCAACAAGTGGGACCTGGTCGACGCCGACCGCCGCTACTACCTGGACAAGGAGATCGACCGGGAGCTGCGCCGCATCCCCTGGGCGATGCGGCTCAACCTGTCGGCGCAGACCGGCCGGGCCGTCGACAAGCTCGCCCCGGCCCTGCGTAAGGCCCTGGCGAGCTGGGAAACCCGGATCCCCACCGCGCAGCTCAACCAGTGGCTCACCGCCCTGGTCCAGGCCACCCCGCACCCGGTGCGCGGCGGCCGGGCCCCGCGCGTCCTCTTCGCCACCCAGGCCGGGGTCTCCCCGCCGCGTTTCGTGCTGTTCACCACCGGTCCGCTGGACGCCGGCTACCAGCGCTTCGTCGAGCGCAAGCTCCGCGAGGAGTTCGGCTTCGAGGGCAGCCCGATCGAGATTTCGGTACGCCCGCGCAAGAAACTCGGCCCGGGCGGGCGCGGCAAGGCCCACGGCTGAGCCTCGGTCCAGAAGCCGCCGGGGTAACACCTCGGCGGCTTCTTTCCTAGGACGCTCTACGGGGAGTTGCGTGGCGTACCTGCGACGCGGGAGGGGCCCGTGCGCGCCACGCGAAGATCTTGCGCTAAGCTGTATCGGCTGCCGCAGGGAAGACCCGGCGGGAGCATCGGGACGTGGCGCAGTTTGGTAGCGCACTTGACTGGGGGTCAAGGGGTCGTCGGTTCAAATCCGGCCGTCCCGACAAGGTGAAACAGCAGGTCAGAGGGCTGGTCCGAGATTTCGGGCCGGCCCTTCTGGCTTCCTGGGGACCACGCCGGTCAAGTGCGCCGTCCGGTAGCGCTCCTTGATCGTCGGTCAAGTTCCAACGCCAGTCCTCTTGCAGGGCCCGGACTACTCCGGGCCCTGACCAACGGACGACGACGGACAGCCTGATCAGGGATACCGCCACCCGACCAGCCATCCGCGATCTTCTTCTAAACCCAAGGCCGTCATCCGCTCAGAGCGAGCAGAAACTGTTCGACCTCTCGTGCGGTGCTGGGGCTGACGTCGGCTGGCCCTAGCCGTTTGAGGTCCCCGCGGAAGCGCCTGATTTCCAGCCAGCTCTCCGACGAGGCGCTTTGCAGGTCATTCAGCATTCCTGGCAGATCTCTGAGGTTGTAGACCTTGAAGTTCCGCTCCCTGCGCCGAGCTGAGATATCGAAGCGCGCGTCAAAAGCCGGCTGGGGTGACCTGGCCCAGTCAGCGTGGTTCAACGAGCCGTGCCCGTGGATGCGGGCATCAACGACGGCTTCTGGATCAGCGTCGCCGACCTCGCAGTCGTAAATCGGCGCTGCGGTGGCAACCCTGGCGGCGATGGCGGGGTACGCAGACATGGGCCGACCAAGTTCGGCGGAGCAGAAGAGGGCGTGGCTGAACTGACCAACGGGCTGCGGTAAGGGGATCTTGTGGTGGGACTTCCCGTCGAAGGGCAGATCCCGGTTCTCGGTCACGAGGTCGAGGAAGGCCGCGACCTTCGCTGGGTCATGGCTGGTCTGCTGAACGTTGAAGCTGATGGCGCTGCGTCCTGCCGTGCGCAGGACCAGGTAGCAGTAGAAGCCACCTATGCCATCCGGAGGGAGGATGGCTTGGCAGACCACGCCGATGAAGCCATCCACCGGCAGGTAGTCCTCGGGGGTGAACCACGGCTTGGTCTGCATCTCAAGGATGGTGGGCACCACCAGGGCGTCGGGTTCACCCTCTGCCTCGGCGGGTGTCGCAACCTCAGCGAAGCCGCTGCGGAGCCGTTCTTTGATCTTCTTGTCCAGGTGGCGCCGGGCGTGGTCCTCATCCAGCAGGACGATTGTGGTCGACTCACGACGGCGACTGGTGGAACCCCAGCGGAGAAAGCATCGGATGCCCTCACGGCGGATCTCGAAGTACTCCGTCGCGTCGCCCTGGGTCCGCTCGAATCGTCGCCACACCGTCATGCTCTACTCCTGATCGTGAGCTGCCAGCAACGTCGGTGCTGGGTCTCCATACAACGGACCGGTTGCCAGCCTCCCTCGGCTGGCCGATCAGCCTGACAGCAGCGGTTGACAGCAATGGCGCCGGACCGGCGAGGATGGGCTGGGACGGCGGGAGGCGTAAACCCAGAGGCAAAGGCCGGAGACGAATCATTCCGGACGACCAGGCCGAGGCTACGGATCAGATGGCGACGGCGGGCCAGCCACGTTCCAGTAGCCAGCGTCCCGGACGGGCACGAGCGCACGAGTGCTGCGGTGGCCGAGCGTGTCGGTGTCCGGGGACCAGGTGGGGACCACACGGTGTGCGCGATGGTGGCCGGCATGCCGTCGACTACACGGCCTGATCGTAGGGATAGCGTGCGTGACGTGCGTGGACGTGTGGCGAAACGTCCTGGGGGTCAAGGGGTCGTCGGTTCAAATCCGGCCGTCCCGACAGTGTGAGGGTTTCCGCAGGTCAGCGACTTGCGGAAGCCCTCTTTTTATTGTTCTGGCTCGATGCGGTGGCGTGTGAGGCGCTGCTGGCACCCTTAACTCGGCTGGTTTAGTGAGCGGATCTTGGTTGTCTCTGCTGCGTATCGCCTGGTGGGCGTAGGGCATCGGCGTCGTTCTGGTCGTCGGTGGACCTCTTAACCGAAGGCGATTTCGGACAGAAGGGACGCGATATCCCTCGCGCTGCTATCGGCCCTTCTGTTGACGGGTAGTACAGCCGGACCGCGTCGCCTTTGTCCGGGCGGTTGACGTCCCCGCCTGCGGGGCCTTCGAGCAGGACGGTGGTGACGGCGTCCGGTCCGTCGGTTGAGATCGCCGTAGAGCACCGTCGGCATGCCGGGCTGTCCGTCGACCGCGGCCGCGGTCAGGACGTCGTTGAGGTGAACGCGCAGGGCGACGGCCTCGGCGGTGCGGCGCAGTAGGGCGTAACCGGCACCCCGGGCCCGTTCGTCTTCGTTGCGGGGGTACCGGCGCCCGCCGGGGTAGGTGAGTAGCTTGTTTTTGAGGTGGGCGGTGAGCAGCCGCAAACCGGGGCCGCCGCAGTCGATGTGGACCTGAACGGCTCCGCGACTCAGGTGGGTGAGGGTGGTGCCGTCAATGCCAGGGACCGTCGGCAGACGGGCCGGCGGCAGCGCGATGGTCTGCGCTTCCTCGGTCAGTGGGTGCCGGGCGAGGACAGCGACGCGGATCCCAGGGCCGTTCGGGTGCGCCGACACCACCGCCTGCCAGGGCTGCCCCGAGGGGCGCCCGAAGGTCCTCAGCGGCGTACGGCGATCCGCGGCGCCGTACAAGATCTAATTGATAAGCACCTTTTGGGTGCGGCTCTTACCAGGGGAGAGGGCCCTCGGCGTTGAAGAATCCGCCGGTGGGTCCGTCCTCGTCCAACGTTGCGAACCGCACCACAACCGCGGCCGCCTCGGCGGCGGCCCGAGTCGCGCCGGGTGACATCTCCGTCAGCGTATATCCAGGATCGACCGAGTTGACCTTGATGGCGGTGCCTCGCAGCTCGATGGCGAACTGCACGGTCAGCGCGTTGACAGCCGACTTCGATGTCGGGTAGGCGGCGGCGTTCCATTCCTGCGGCCAGTCAGCGGCGCTGGTCAGAGCCAGCGACCCTGATCCAGACGACAAGTTGACGATGCGGCCGCTGCCCGCGGACCGCAGCAACGGAAGCATCGCGGTCGTCACGGCGAACACGCCGATCACATTCGTCTCCAATGTGCGCCGGAACGAATTGACCGGCAGACGGCTGGGCAGCAGATCGTCGACCGAGATCGCCGCGTTGTTGACCAGCGCGTCCAGCCGCCCGTACCGGCGGTCGATCCACTCGGCGGCCGCCTGTACCGTCACCTCGTCGGTGACGTCGAGCTCGACATACCCGGCCGCCACGCCATCGGCAGCCAGCCGCTCGGCGGCGGCTGCGCCCAGCCCGCGATCACGCGACGCCACGATCGGCAGGTATCCCAGCCGTCCAAGCTGCTTGACAACCTCGAACCCGATACCGCGATTCGCCCCGGTCGCCAACGCGATCGGGTTGGAGGCACCACGCATTCCGGAGATCGTAGTCGCTGATGGACCCGACGTAGGCGTGGGCGTCGCCGAGCCGGCGCTTGCCATGGTAGAGCCGGTCACGTGCCGCAGGTTCGGATCGCTCCACCCGGCAGCGTCGCGCCGTGTCTGGGTGTGCCGACCGGCGGCGGCCGGACCGGCGGATGTGGTGGCCGCCGGTCCGGATCAAGCCGGGTGGGCTGTTCAGTGCCAGACACAATCACCCTCGACTTCGGCGCCCACTGCCAAACGCAACGGTGTTGTAGTTCGCGGTGCACGATGATCATGGACTCGTGGTCGACGTCGACCTCCGACATGAACTCCGACGGCACCGTTGCATTGAGCGTTGGCAAGATCGAGGCAGGCTTGAGCAGTGAAGTCATCGACCCGCTCACGCCCGTGGTTGCCTCCGACGTCGGCGTTCGCCGGGTTCCGGTTCCCGACCGAGGTGATCGTGGTCGCGGTCCGCTGATATCTGCGCTTCAACCTCTCGTATCGCGACGTTGAGGAACTGCTGGTCGAACGTGGGGTAGAGGTCGATCACGTCACCGTCTACCGCTGGGTGCAGCGGTTCACGCCGCTGCTGGCCGACGCCGCCCGATTCTGCCGGCACTCGCCAGGCGACAGGTGGTTCGTGGACGAGACGTACGTCAAGGTCAACGGCGTGTGGCGGTACGTGTACCGGGCGGTCGACCAGTACGGGCAGGTCATCGACGTGCTCGTCTCGGCACGTCGCGACGCCGACGCGGCCCGACGGTTCTTCCGACGAGCGCTGTCGGCATTGAAGGTCACACCCGCAGAGGTGGTCACCGACGCCGCCGCGGTCTGCCCTGCCGTGCTCGACGAGCTGATCCCGTTCGTGTGGCACCACGTCGAGCAGTACGCCAACAATCCGATCGAGGCCGACCACAGCCAGTTGAAACACCGTTTGAGACCGATGCGCGGGCTACGAACGGACAAGACCGCACGGGTGATCATCGCCGGCCACGCCTTCATGCAGAACCTCTGCCGCGGACACTACGAACTCGCCATCGACACCCCGCCCGCACGTCGGGTCACCGCCGCGTTCGCCGAACTCGCCCAGGCGATCTGACGTTGGGCACCGACACGGGCTCAACGCGTCCACCGATCCGATAATGCAACGGCGCCGATCGTCGACATCCACGACCGGTCCGGGCAGACGTACGGCAGCCCTCATGTGCACGCCACCCTCGCCCTGCAGCGCTCGGGAAGAGCTACCGGGTGCGGGCGGACGCCCCGTGGGTCGTCCGCCTGCACCCGGCTCGCGGTGTCCGCCCTTCGCGGTCACCGCGGCTGCTCAGCAGCCCTGGGTGCCGCTCCAGCTGTACAACGTGGTGCCGTTCCAGTCCATCTCGGCGTACGCCGCCACGCAGTTGTTGGCGGTGCCGGTGACGCCGCGCGGGCCGGCGTAGTACGAGTAGATGTCATTGTCAGTGGAGGACTGCGCGGTGTGTGTGCAGGGGCCGCCCTTACCCGAGGTCTGGGTACACCGCTCTATCCGCACCGAGGTACGGGCGGGCTTCCCGTACGCCGCACCGAGGTGGTTGGCACAGGCGCTGTTGGTGCCGCCGTTCGTGCTGTTGTAGTAGATGACCAACTCCAGCACCGGGTTGCCCACCGGGACCGCCTGGCGGTAGGTGATCGTCCCCGAACACGAAACGGCGGCCTCCGACGGTACCTCGGTGATCACCTGCACCGTGGCGAACGACGTGGTCAGCGCGGCGACCGACGCCAGCACCTTACGAGTGAGATTCATGCTCTCCTGCTCCCCCCGGACAGCCGCGTGGTGACCGACCCGGAACTTCCTCGCACGGCAGCCGCCGCTTGAGATCATGCTGCTGACCCGGGTGGACGCGAGGCGGCCACCACACGAGTCGTCTGTGCGATGTAGACGATAACCGCCGGCCGATCTTGCTGTGGGCCCGTGCCACACGCGTAGCCGTTGCTCCCTGGGAGCCGTGTACTCGGCTAAGACGCTTTATTGAGCGCGACGCCCAAGCCCCTGACCAGCACGAACGCCGATGAACAGGGGTACGACGACGCAGAGGTGACGCGGCGCGGCCCGGACCGCCCCGGTCGGGGGTCGCTCTGCGGCGGCCGGGGGTGGTGAGATACGGTCTACGAACCGACGCGGGGTGGAGCAGCTCGGTAGCTCGCTGGGCTCATAACCCAGAGGTCGCAGGTTCAAGTCCTGTCCCCGCTACCACGCCGGAACGGCCCTGAGGGAAAGCCTCGGGGTCGTTCCGCGTTTCCGGGCAGGAACTGGGCTTTGGCCGTGCCTCCGGCGGTGGACGCAACCGGGAATCTCAGCGGTGTCCCGGACCCGCCAGAAGCGGAACGCCTGGCCAATCCGTGAGGATCGGCCGTGCGCCTGCCGAGAATTCCATCCAGGCAGGTCAAGCGGCATGTGCGTACTCGTGAAGGATGCCACCGAGGCGGTGACGTCGGTGGATGTGCAGGTGGGCGAGCCGGTCCGGGTCGGTGATCGGTTCGGGTAGCGGAGCGAGTGGCCGGGCGTTGGCGACGCCCTTGTGCGGTCGGTGCTTGTTGTAGAAGATCTCGGGCTCGCGCAGTACGTGTAGCAGGTGGGTTGATTCCAGGCCAGTGTCCGGTCGAGCAGCTCGCGGCGGCAGGTCCGGACCCAGCGCTCCATGATCGAACTCGTTCGGGGTATTCGCACGCCGCTGCGCGCGACCGTGACTGCCGCGTCGGCGAGGACCATGTCGAACAAGGTCGGGTACTTTGCCGTCGCGGTCGCGGATCAGGTAATGGACGTTGGACTGGGGATCTGGGAGATCCATGACCAGGTTTCGGGCGGACTGGGGTCACCCAGGCTGCGGTCGGGTGCGCGGCTGGCGTCGAGGATGCGGGCGCGGCGGCTGGTGTGCTCGATGACCGCGAGGACGTACGTCCGGGTGCCGGTGAGCGTGATCGTCTCGATGAAGTCTGCTGCCAGCAGCGCTTCGGCCTGCGCGCGGAGAAACTGGGTTCAGGTCGTGGCGGCCCAATCCGGGGCGGGATCGATGCCGGCCTCGCGCAGGATCTCCCAGACTGTCGACGCGGCAACCTTCACCTCGTGTATGTCTGGCTGGTCGCAGGGAAGTAGATGGTGGCGGGGGAGTGGTGCGACGACTCCTATACTCGGCCGGTTTATGCTTCAGTCGACCTGGGCAAACGTGCGTGAGCATGCCGCTGGCCACCGGACTACTGGGGGTCAAGGGGTCGTCGGTTCAAATCCGGCCGTCCCGACAGGTTGAAACAGCAGGTCAGAAGGCTGGTCCGAAACATCGGGCCGGCCTTTCTGGCTTCCTGGGGACCACGTCGGTCAAGTGCGCCATCCGGTAGCGCTCCTTGACCGTTGGTCAAGTTTCAACGCCAGTCCTCTACTTGCCGAGTCGTTCTCTTCTCGTATCAAGGCGGCCCGCAAAGCGGGCCGCGCCGGCCCCGCCCCCCGGCGGGAGGGGTCCCCCCGCCCGCCGACGGCCGGGGGGCCGGGCCCCCGGGCG
>NZ_JBEZFI010000051.1:0-12170 GCF_040649295.1 Micromonospora sp. NPDC048999
TCGGCGAGGTGGTTCAGGGTTCGGCTGGACAGCGGGATCGTGGAGGGGTAAGACAGCACAGGCGAGGCTCCCGGTCGGGGCATCGGATCTTGGTCAACTGCTGTCTTACCTGGAGCCTCGCCCTCATCGATCTCGGGGCTCGCCGCACCCGCCCTGAGCTGCAAGATCAGCTTGAAAAAGGCTCAATGCAATCAATTCTGCTGCCTGCCCCGGTGTGCCAGTACGGCCGTAGAATCCGGAGTTCTTGAAATTGCCGCGTGGCGCAATGCGGAGCCCTTCCCCATCACGCCGCCAGGGCGGGCTACATAGGCTAGTCAGGGGAAGGCGCGCTCACCTTGCCATGGTCGGCATCGTCGCTACGCGCCGAACAGGTCGTCGAGGGGTGCGGGTGCCGATAATGTCGTCCGCTCTGGTCACGGCTACTCTGACCACCGCGGCAGGATCTTGCGCTGGTCGAATTCTGCGGCATGCATCGGATCGTCGGCGATGACTGGGCGATGATGCCTGGCTGTGCTGCTTCGACTGGCCTACCTCGGCGTGACCAACGCGCTCACGCTGCTGCGGCTGCTACCCATGAGCGACAGCGCCAAGGATGCGGAGATCCTGATCCTCAAGGACGCCGGCATCGACCCGGCACCCCAGCGGACATCGCAGACCTGGGCCGCGTTTCTCCGCTCCCAAGCCCAAGCCATCATCGCAGCCGACTTCTTCGAAGCCTCCACGCTGAACGGCGCCAGACCGTACGTGCTGGCGATCATCGAACACGCCACACGCCGGGTGCGTATCCTCGGCGCCACCGCCCACCCGACCGCGGCGTGGGTAGCCCAGGCCGCCCGCAACCTCGCCATGGACGTTCAAGACGCCGGATGCCAGGTGAAGTACCTCATCCGCGATCGCGACGGCAAGTACCCCGCCCTGTTCGACGCCATCCTCGCCGACACCGGCACCATGATCGTGCTCAGCGGTGTCCAGATTCCCCGGATGAACTCGATCATGGAGCGGTGGATCCAAACCTGCCGCCACGAACTATCCGCCGACGGGACCGTCTCGGCGGCCTCCTCAATGAATACGAACATGCCGCCTGAACTGCACGGATAGGTTTTCGGCACCCGCAGCGGTGGCAGCGTGGCCTGGTAGGACAGCGGGCCGCCGAACGCCTGTGCGCGGCGCGCAGCAACGCCGCGCCGACCTCGGGCTCGGCGGTCAGGTCGAACCAGTCCAGCCAGGGCCGCACCGGGCGGAGGCAGGCAGGCGGCGCGGCCGACGACCCGGCCGCCGCGCAGGGCGACCCAGGTGCGCTCGGGGCGGTAGCCGCCGCCGGCGACCCCGTCGGCGTAGCCCATCTGGCGCAGCTGCGGCAGCGGGTCGGGCAGGGAGTCGAACAGGTTTTCCTCGCCCGCGACGAGCGGGCGGATGACCAGGTCGGTCATGAGGAGGGTCCTCCGGGAAGGCGTACGCCCCGGTCAGCTCCGCGAGGACGCCGGTACGCGGACGGGGCGCAGAACATCGGACATTGTTCTGACCTCCTTCCGGCTCGTCGGCGTACCCGGGAACCTACCGGAGTCGACGGCGCGCCCGCAACGCTGTCGTCGGTCGGTCCCGACCGATGTTTGCCGCGCGGCATGGACCGCAATTCTGGAATGGACGGTCCGCACAGCGGTTCGACGACATGACGCATTGTCCACCACCGCGACAAAGTCGGCGGATCATAAGCCGTCGGGCGCGTCCCGCACGGCGTGACCATGTCGACTAGGTGTCACAGGACTTGTGCGTGCGGGCCGCCGAGTTATCTCCTGTGCACAGGGCGGTGGCCATGCCGCGTCCGGGCCGGGGAGACGCACAGTGATGATTGAATCCGAGGGGACATCGGTGCGTGTCCTCGTGGTGGACGACATTCGGCTCTTCCGCGATCACGTGCTCGATGTTCTGCGCGCGCAACCGTTCGTCGAACGGGCGGCCGGGGCGGCCGACGCCGAGGAGGCCCTGCGCGCGGTCGCCGACCACGGCTTCGCGGTGGCGCTGGTGAGCCTGGCGACGCGGAACAGCCTCGCCATCTGCCGGCGGCTGGTCGCCGCCGCGGCCGACACCCGGGTCATCGCGCTGGGCGTCTCCGGCACCGACGACGAGGTGGTGGCCTGCGCGGAGGCGGGGGTGACCGGCTACCTGCTGCGCGACGAGACGAGCGACGGGCTGCTGCGGGTCGTCGCCGCCGCCGGGCGCGGCGAGGTGACGTGCCCTCCCCCGGTGGCGGCGGCGCTGATGCGCCGGATGGGGCAGCGCGGGCGCGTTCCGGGCGGTCCCGCCGGGGAGAGCCGGCTGACCACCCGGGAGCGCGAGATCCTGGGTCTCATCGACGAGGGCATGTCCAACAAGGAGATCGCCCGCAAGCTCAACATCGAGATCCGCACCGTCAAGAACCACGTACACAATCTGCTGGAGAAGCTCGAGGTGAGCCGTCGCGGCGAGGCGGCGGCCCTGGTGCGCGGCGCCCGCCGCCCCGCCCGGGCGCCCGACTGGTGACACCGGTCGGGTGATGGCCCCGGCGAAAAAGGGGCGGTGACGCGCGGAGGACCCCGTTCAGGTCCGGTCCGGAAAACCGATCGTCCACCCCTTTCGGCGAACGGCCGACCGCATTTCGCTGATCGCCTGAATTGGTGTCGCACAGCGGACAACCAATGCATCCCGGCGGCCGAGGAAATCAATGGGGTACCACCGGTCCTGGTACCAAAGGACCAGTCCGCGCCCTGGTCCCTAAATGGGCACCAAGCTCCATTCTCGACCGCCGCCCCCATTCGTACCGTGATAGGTGCCGCACGGAGGAGGCCGATGGTGCCAGCAATTCGCATACTTCTCGGCGGCGTGGCGACGACGGTGCGGGACGCGGTTCTGGCGGCCGTCGAGGAACAGACGGACCTGGAGCTGGTCGGGGTCGCCGCCGGTCCGTGGGAGCTGTTGCAGGCGGCCGGCGCGCTGGCGGCGGACGTGGTCGTGGTGCCGGCCACCGCCGGTGCGCTGCCCGGGGTCGCCACGCACCTGCTGGACCAGTACCCGGGCATCCGGGTGCTGGCCGTCACCGGGGCGGGGACGGCGGTGAGCTACCGGATGCGCCCGCAGCTGGTCGAGGTCGCCTGCGCGACCCCGGCCGAGCTGGCGGCGGCGATCCGGGCGGACGACGAGGCGCAGCGGTGCGCGGGACAGCCGGCGGGAGCGGACGAGGGTGAGGGGGAACGGCATGGCCAGTGAACTGGTGCACGGCTTCGAGCAGCCCTGGGTCTCCTCGGCCCCGGCCCTGCTCGACAGCACCGTCACCGGGTTCCGGGTGCAGGGCGCCGGCAGCCTGCGGCTCACCGCGCACGCCGGGGCCGCGGGCGTCACCGCGCAGCTCACCCCGCCGGCGCCCCTGGACCTCACCGACTATGACGAGCTGCGGCTCTGGACGTACGCCTCGCGCGCCGCCGACGGCACGCCGGCCGCGCCCTTCCTGCTGGAACTCTCCTACTCCGACGCGGCCGACGCACCCGGTGAGGAGCACCGCTGGCTGATCCCGGTCAACCGGCGGCGGACCTGGGAACAGCACCGCTTCGGCGTCGTCGGCGACCGGCGCGGCCAGGTCACGGGCCTCACCCTGCGGGTCCTGACCGACGTGCCCTTCGAGATCCACCTCGACGAGCTGCTGGCGGTGCGCGACGAGGCGCTGCTCGACGTCGAGACGGCGCTGGTGCGGCTGCTCGACGGGCTGCCGCTGCCCGGCGTGACCGCGCTGCCGGTGCAGCCGGCCGCGGCCGGCGCGACCACCCTCGTCGTCGGCCTCAACCGCGCGCTGTACCCCGGGAACCGGCTCACCGTGGACGGCACGTCGGGAGGGCACGCGGTGACCGCAGCGGCGCACGACGAGGTGGCCGGCACGACCACCCTGACCGTCACCCCCGCACTGGGTGCGGCCGTCGGCCCCGGGGGGAGCGTCAGCGTCACCGCCCCGGTGGTCGTCGAGGAACCCCCGTTCACCGACGTCACCGCCGTGGACGGGCTGCCCGATCCGGTCGTGCTGGTCACCCTCACCGACCAGCGCGAGGAGCCCGAACGGGGCTGGAACATCCCGCAACGTGACTCGTTCCGCGTCCGGGACGGGCTGACGGTGTGCAGCCTGCGCCCGCCGCCGCGACCCGTCCTCGCCGAGTACCAGATCCTGCCCGCGGCCCGGCACCGGGCCCATTCGCTGGCGTTGCGCACGGAGATCCTGCGCCGGGTCGGCGTCGACACCGGGCTGCGCGTCAACGGCACCGTCCTGCCGGTGCAGACGCTGCTGCCGCCACCGCTGGACATCCGCACCCGCGCGGTGCCGGCCCCCGTCTACCTGCACGTCGGCACCCGCGTCGAGCAGGGCGCCCGTACCGAGGCGCCGTGGGTGCGCCAGGCGCGGCTGCAGTCCGGCCCGCTGGACACCCCGTGGGACCCGGCGGGATCCGCGCCGCCGCCGACGCCCGGGCCCGAGGACCAGGAAGGAATCGTGCTCCGGATATGACCGGCTACCGGCTCCGCGAGGGGGCCACCCTCGTGCTGCGCGTCGACGACGGACCGTGGCAGACCCTGACCTTCGACACCGACACCGTGCCGGACGCCACCGCCGACGGCGCAGAGCTGCGCGCGACCGGCGAGCAGCTCGCCGCGGCGTTCGACGGCGTCGACGGGGTCACCGCCGACGTGGACCCCGACGGGGCGCTCGTGCTCGCCACCGAGGGCACCGGCGAGAGCACCGTGCTGGAGATCGACCCGGCGGCCTCCACCGCGGCCGCCGCCCTCGGGCTGGGCGCGGGCGGCCCGGTCGCCGTGACCGGCCACGGGCCCGGCTCGGCCGTGCTCACCGGCGGCACCGCCGGCCCGTACGCGCTGCCGGCCGGAGCGTCGATGTCCGTGCAGGTGGACGGGCGGTCCCGTCGCAAGGTCACCTTTGACGACCAGGAGGGCCAGTGGAGCGCCGACGACGTGGCGGCGCGGATCAACCGGCAGCTGCGCCGCGCGGTCGCCCGGGTCACCGGCGACGGGCGCGTCCGCCTCACCTCCCCCACCCAGGGCGTCGGGTCACGGCTCACGGTGAGCCCGCCGGCGGCGGACGTGTCGGACGCCGCCGCCGTCCTCGGCTTCACCGGCGACGCGGCACACCGCGACCCGTACCGCACCGCACCGGCGCGGCTGGTCTGCCGGCCGGTCGCCGGCACCACCGTCCTGGAGAACCTCACCTCGGCCCCCGTCGAACTGCAACTGCCCACCGGCCGGCAGGTGCTGCCGGCCCGCGGACGTCTCGTCGTCGCCTCCGGCACCGCCGCCGACGGCCTGCTCCGCCGCCTCGTCGGGCAAGGGACGGTCCGGATGTCGCCAGAAAGGAACTCGTAGCGATGGCACTTCAGGTAGGGGTAAACGTCACCGAGGTCGATGGGCGGGCCAGCCCCGCGCTGGCGGCCGCGCCCACCTCCGTCGCGGCGTTCGTCGGGCGGACCCGCCGGGGCGTGCCCGACCAGGCCGCCCGGGTCAGCAGCCTGGACCAGTTCACCGCCCGGTTCGGCGGCCACCACGCCGACGGGTACCTGCCGCACGCGGTCACCGGGTTCTTCCTCAACGGCGGCCGGGAGGCGTACGTCGTGCGGGTCGCCGGCGCCGGCAGCCAGGCCCCCCGGGCCACCCTGAACGACCGGCAGGGCACCCCGGCCGCCAGCCTGCGGGTCAGCGCCGGCTACCGGGGCGTGCCCGACCCCGGGGT
This sequence comes from Micromonospora sp. NPDC048999, assembly GCF_040649295.1. Taxonomy (NCBI): domain Bacteria; kingdom Bacillati; phylum Actinomycetota; class Actinomycetes; order Micromonosporales; family Micromonosporaceae; genus Micromonospora; species Micromonospora sp. NPDC048999. Next base: position 5,756 of record NZ_JBEZFI010000051.1, read on the forward strand.
CTGGGCGCACGCGCTGCGCCTGGACGTGCGCGACGATCCCCGGGCCAGCACCACCGTCGGGGCCGCCGCGACCGCCGCCGCCACCACCGTGCAACTCGCCTCGCTGGCCGGGGTCGAGGTCGGCTCGGTGCTGCGGATCGCCTCCACCACCACGCTGTTCCGGGTCGTCACGGCCGTCGACCGGGCCACCCGTACGGTCAGCCTCGGCGCCGCCACCGGCGAGGCCGTCGCCGCCGGGGTGGCGGTCAGCAGCGCCGAGTTCCGGCTCGTCGTGCGGCAGCAGGACCCCGCGACCGGCGCGTTCCCGGTCGTCGAGACCTGGTCGAACCTCTCCATGCAGCCGGGCTCCCCCGACTACGTGCTGGACCGGCTCAACCACCCGGTCACCGGCTCCCGCTACGTCACGGTCGCGGACCTGAGCACCGGCGCGCCCGGCGTCGACCTGCCCGCCGTGGCCAGCGGCGTCGCGCTGACCGGCGGCAGCGAGACCGCCGCCGGGGCCGGCGACCTGCTCGGCGACGCGGCCGCGCGGACCGGCCTGCACGCGCTGGACACCGCGGCCGTGCAGCTGCTGGCGGTGCCCGACGCGCACCTGCTGCCCGCGGTGGGCGAGGCGCTGGTGGTCCGGGGCGCGCTGGACTACGCCGCGGCGCGCGGCGACTGCGTGTACGTCGGTTCGGCCCCGGACCGGGGTCACCCGGCCGGCACGACGCCCCGGTCCGCGGCCGACTACTCCGAGACCGTCGCGCACTACGCCCAGGCGGTCAAGGAGTACGCGGCCCAGTTCCAGGGGGCGAAGGTCTACGGGGCGCTGTACGCGCCGTGGATCCTGGTCGCCGATCCGGCCGGGGTCGGGCCGGCGCCGGTCCGGTTCGTCCCGCCGGACGGGCACGTGATGGGCGTCTACGCGCGCACCGAGCAGGAGCGCGGCATCCACAAGGCCCCGGCCGGGGACGCCGCCGCCGTACGCGGCGCGCTGTCGCTGGCCGCCGCGTTCAGCGCCGGGGAGCACGACGACCTGGTCCGCAACGGGCGGACCAACGGACTGCTGTCGCCCGGTGGGCGGACGCCCACGGTGGCCGGCTCCCGGACGCTCTCCACCGACACCCGCTGGCAGTACGTGAACGTCCGGCTGCTGTTCAACTTCGTCAAGTCGTCGCTGCGCGACGGGCTGCGCTTCGTCCGGCAGGAGCCGCACACCGAGGCGCTGCGGCGGATGGTCCGGTTCAACGTGATCACCCCGTTCCTGCTGGGCCTGTGGCAGCAGGGCGCGTTCGGCTCCGACCCGGCCGAGCAGGTCTTCACCGTCAAGTGCGACGCGGAGAACAACCCGCCCGCCGACGTGGACCTCGGGCTGTTCCGGGTGGAGGTCTATTTCTATCCGGTCCGCCCGGCCGAGACCGTGCACCTCATCGTCGGCCAGCAGCCCGGCGGCGGCACCGCCGCCGAAGCCTAGGAGCAGCTGATGACCATCAACCTCGGCGTGACCGTCGTGGAGGTCGACGGCAAGTCGTCCCCCGCGATCGTCTCCGCGCCCACCTCGACCGCCGGGTTCCTCGTCCGCAGCGCGCGCGGCGCGCCCGACCGGGCGGTCCGGGTCCGCGGCTTCGGCGACTTCGTGTCCAGTTTCGGCGGCTACACCGCCGACGCGTTCGGTGCGTACGCGGTCCGGGGCTTCTTCGACAACGGCGGCTCGGACGCGTACGTGGTGCGGGTCGTCGGCGCGGGCGCCCAGGCGTCCACGGTGGTGCTGAACGACCAGGCCGGCACCCCGGTGCCGACGTTGCGGCTGCGGGCCGGCGCGCGCGGTGTCGCCGAACCGGGCGCCTGGGGCGACGCGCTGAGCGTGGCCGTCGAGCCGCACCCGCTCGGCGTCGCCTCGGTGCCCGCCCAGGTGGTCGGCGGCGCCGTCGAGCCGTTCGCGCTGACCGACGGGGCCACCGCCCAGTTCACCGTCACCACCCGGGGCGTCGACCAGGTCGGCACCGTCACCTTCCACGCCGCCGACTTCGCCACCATCGGCGCGGCGTCGGCGCAGGAGGTGGCCGCCGTCATCAACCGGAAGACCACGGCGGTACGGGCCGCGGTCACCCCGGACGGCGCCGTCGCGGTCGCGGCGGTCGCCACCGACCCCCGGGTCTGGTCCCGGCTCGCGGTGACCGCCCCGGCCGCGCTCGGGTTCACCGGCGGCAACGCCAACAGCGACGGTGCCCTGGCGGCGGGTCGGACGGTGGCGGCGCTGTCGTCGGCGAGCGGCTTCCGGATCGGCTCGGCCGTGCGCTTCGCCGTGCGCGGGCACGCGATCGGCACCGCCGCGGTGGCCGCGACGGTCGCCGACGGCGCGGGAGTGCTGGTGACCACCGACGGCGGGCCCGGGGAGACGATCGTCTTCCACAGCGCCGACTTCGCCAATCCGGCGGCGATCACGGTGGCCGAGGTCGCCGCGGCGATCAACCGGCAGGCGGTCGCGTTCAGCGCCGAGGTCACCCACAACAACCGGCTGGCGCTGCTGTCGAACCGGGACGGGTCGGGCTCCACCATCGCGCTGGCCGCACCCGGCAGCGGCGGCGACGCGCGCACCGCGCTGGGGCTGGCCGGCGCCACCCCGGTCGCCGGCTCGCAGACGTTCCGGCAGCTCACCGCGGCGTCGGAGACGTACCGGCTGATCGGTTGGGGGTCGAGCCCGGCGTTCCCGGCGCTGCCGGCCGCCGCGGTGCGCGTCTCCACCGTCGAGTTCGACCTGGTGGTGCGTCGCGACGGCGCCGAGGTGGAGCGCTTCGGCCCGGTCAGCATGGTGGACAACCACGACTCGTACGTGGAGGCGGTGGTCAACGATCCGCGCGGCGGCTCGGCGTACCTGGTCGTCACCGACCTGGGCAGTGCCTCCGGCGTCGGCCTGGACGCCCCCGGGCCCGGCGTGTACTCGCTCACCGGCGGCGACGACGGGGCCGACCCGGCCGACACCGCGTACCTGGGCGACCCGGCCCAGCGCACCGGGCTGGAGGCGTTCAACGAGGTGGCGATCCAGTTGCTGGCCTGCCCGGAGTCCACCTCGATCGGGGTGGCCGCCGGGGCGATCGGGTACTGCGAGCGGCGCGGCGACGCGATGTTCGTCGGCACCGTGCCGTACGGCTTCGACCGCGAGGGCGCCAAGGCGTACGCGGCGGGCCTGCGCGGCCGGAAGGTCTTCGGCGCGCTGTACGGCCCGTGGATCCAGGTGGTCAACCCCGACGTGGCCACGGCGGCGGCGCAGCCGCTGGTGTGGGTCCCGCCGGTCGGGCAGGTGCTCGGCACGTACGCCCGCATCGCCGACGCGCGGGGCGTGTGGAAGGCGCCGGCCGGGGACGAGGCCCGGCTCTGCGACGCCCTCGGCGTCGAGTACGACATGACCGACGCCGACCACACCGACCTGGTCCGCAACGGCGGGGTCAACGGCATCCGGGCGCTGCCCGGCGCCGGCATCGTCGTCGACGCGTCCCGGACGCTCTCCACCGACACCCGCTGGCTGTTCGTGAACGTCCGCCGGCTGTTCAACTTCGTCAAGACCTCGCTGCGCGACGGCCTGACCTGGGTGGCCCAGGAACCGCACGACGAGGCGCTGCGCCGGATGGTGCGGTTCAACGTCGTCACCCCGTTCCTGCTGGGCCTCTGGCGCCAGGGGGCGTTCGGCTCCGACCCGGCCGAGCAGGTCTTCACGGTCAAGTGCGACGCCGAGAACAACTCCCCGGCGGACGTGGCGAACGGGTTCTTCACCCTTGAGGTCTATTTCTATCCGGCCAAACCGGCCGAGGCGATCCTCATCGTCGTCGGCCAGCAGGACAGCGGCGCGACCGCGACCGACGGCTGATCAGCGGCACACGGGAAAGGCGAGACAGATGGCAGAGCTGACGTTCCAGGAGTCGTACCGTACGCACGGCTTCCTGGTGGAGATCGAGGGCACCCAGTGCCCGGTCACCAAGGTCACCGGGTTGAACGAGGGCATGACCGAGACGATCGAGCAGCCCGACGGCGGTTCCCCCACGGTGCACAAGATCTCCAGCGGCATCATCAAGTTCGACACGCTGGTCATCGAGCGCAACATGGACGGCAGCCGGTTCGACGGCTTCTTCAAGGACTGGTTCGCAGAGATGTTCCAGCTCAACGGGAACACCAACACCTCGTCGGTACGGCGCAACGGCGCGGTGATCAAGCTGGAGAACGGCCAGGAGGTGCTCCGGTTCGCCTTCTACGGCGCCTGGGTCAAGTCCTCCAAGCTGTCCGATCTTGAGGCCGGCAGCTCCGGGTTGTTCAAGCAGACCCTGGAGCTGGAGCACGAGGGCCTGGAGCGTGTCTCGTGACGATGACCGAGATCGAGGTCCGGCCCCGCCGGCCCCGCGAGCACGAGGTGCGGCTGCCCGTCGGCCACCTCGACCTGGACGGGCGGCTGCACCGCACCGCCCTGCTGCGCAAGATGACCGGACACGAGGAGGCGCTGCTCGCGGACCGCAAGCTGCGCGCCAACGGCGGCAAGATGGTCACCGAGCTGCTCAACGGCTGTGTCCGGGGGATCGGTGAGATCACCCAGGTGAACCGGTCGGTGATCGGCGCGCTGACCTCGCCGGACCGCAACTTCCTGCTGCTGGAGCTGCGCAAGCTCACCTTCGGCACCGAGCTGGAGGCGCACTACACCTGCCCGTCGTGCCGGGAGACCACGGTGGTGGTGGAGGACCTGGAGACCTTCCCGGTGCGCCGCAGCGACGGGCTGGGGATCCCGGAGATCGTGGTGGAGCTGGAGGACGGCTTCGAGGACCGGGCCAAGGACGCCTGGTACAACGTGCTGCGCTTCCGCCTGCCGATCGGCGCCGACGAGGAGCGGGTGTCGCTGATCGCCCGGGACAACGCGGCCAAGGGCACCAACGCGCTGCTGGCCCGCTGCCTGGTCAGCGTCAGCGGCGACGGGGAGGAGATGCCCGACAACCGCCGCGAGGCGCTCGGCACGAAGATCCTTTCCGACCTGACGATGAGCGACCGGGGCCGGATCGAATGGGCCTTCCGCGACGAGATGCCCGGCGTGGACCTCAGCCGGGAGTTCGACTGCGGCACCTGCGGCCGGCCGATGCGCACCTCGCTGGACCTGACCAGTTTTTTTACCCCGAGCTGACCGACGCCGACCGGCTCCGGCAGGAGGTCTTCGCGCTCGGTTACCACCTGCACTGGAGCTGGTCGGAGGCGATGGGACTGGAGATCGACGAGCGGCGCGCGTACGTGCGGCTGCTGGCCGACGTGCTCGCCGAGCAGAAGGCCGAGATGGACCGGGCCCGGGCGCAGTCCCGGCACTGAGACCAGGAAGGACGGTGAAGCGCGGTGGACGGGGTGCTGCCCATCTCGCTGTCGCTGAGCGACAACAGTGCCCGGCTGATCGGCGCGTACGTGCGCAGCGGCCTGGTCGACGTGGTCCGCCCGCCGCTGGACCGGATCGAGACGGCCCTGCTGGCGCTGCAGGACGGGCTGCGGATGATGAGCATCGACGTGGTCGACGTGTTCAACGGCGTCGCCGACCGGCGGCTCAAGGTCCAGATCATGAACGAGGCGCTGCTCGACCACATCGAGGCCACCCGGTGGGCGGTGGCATACCTGAGCTACAACACGTTCCTCGAACTGCTCGACCACATCGCCTACATGCGCTGGCTGGACGGGCGCTCCCACCTGCACCTGCACCAGATCATCGAGGGGCTGGCCCGGATCGAGAGCCTGGTGGCCACCTTCGCCACCGAGGTCAGCGGGATCGGCTCGGTGATCATCGGGCTGCTCCAGGCGATCCTGGACAAGCTCAACCAGGGCCTCGGGCTGACCGGGACCATCCAGATCATCGTCACCGGCGCCGATCCGCTGGCGAACATCGACCTGCTGAAGCTGCTGGGGCTGATCGGCCTGCTGGCGCTGGGCCTGGCGGTCATCGTGGCGTTCCTGTTCGGCGTCAGCGCGGCGCTGGCCACCTTCGGCGCGGGCGCGCTGAAGGCGGCCGCGGCGGTGGCCCTGCTGGCCGCTGGGCTGATTCCACTGATCAACGTGCTGGCCAAGTTCAGCCTCGGCGAGCTGGGGATGATCGCGTTGGGCTTCGCCGCCATCGCGCTCTTCGTGGCCGCGCTGGGCAAGGCCTTCCAGCAGTTCACCACCGACCTGGAGAAGGTGATCCCCCACCTCAACACCTTCTTCGACGCCATCGCCAAACTCATGACCACCCTGTCGAAGTTCAAGGTCGGCGAAATGATCACCATCGCCGCCGGCTTCGCCGCCATCGCCGGCTTCGTCGCCCTGCTCGGCAAGGCCTTCCAGCAGTTCACCACCGACCTGGAGAAGGTGATCCCCCACCTCAACACCTTCTTCGACGCCATCGCCAAACTCATGACCACCCTGTCGAAGTTCAAGGTCGGCG
>NZ_JBEZFI010000051.1:12267-35576 GCF_040649295.1 Micromonospora sp. NPDC048999
GAAGTTCAAGGTCGGCGAGTTGGTCACCATCGCGGCCGGGTTCCTCGCCATCGCCGGTTTCGTCTGGCTGCTCGGCAAGGCGTTCCAGCAGGTCACCTCCGACCTGGAGAAGATCGTCCCGCAGCTGGACCGGTTCTTCACCTCGATCGGCAACCTGATGACCGCGCTGGCCCGGTTCAAGCCGGGCGAGATGGTCACCATCGCGGTGGGCTTCCTGCTGATCGCCGGCTTCGTCTGGCTGCTCGGCAAGGCGCTGGCCACCCTCACCGAGCAGGCGATCACCGCGATCGACCCGCTGGCGAAGTTCTTCACCGCGATCACCGCGCTGATGACCGCGATCGCGATGTTCTCCCCCGGCGAGATGGTCCAGATCGCGATCGGGTTCGTCATGATCGCCGGCTTCGTCTGGCTGCTGTCGATGGCGATCAACACGCTCACCCAGCAGGCGGTCGACGCGCTGCCGGGGCTGGCGACCCTGATCGAGAAGCTCACCGCGCTGGCCTCGACGCTGACGAACATGACCGCCGGCGACATGGTGACGATGGCGATCGGGCTGGTCCTCATCGCCGGCTTCGTCTGGGCGGTCGCCGCCGCCCTGGTCTACGCCGCCGGCCCGCTCGCCACGCTGAGCAAGCTCTTCGACAGCCTCGGCAGCGTCCTGACCACCGTCACCGACATCGCCGGCGGCCTCTGGGACGTGCTCGGCGACATCGGCGGCGTGCTGGGTGACGTGGCCGGTGGCATCGGCGACCTCTTCGGCGGCATCGGCGACGCCATCGGCGGGATCGGCGACTCGCTCTTCGGCTCCGTCGACCTCAACGCCATGGTGAACCAGGCCACCCTCGCCGCGGCGGCGCCTCCGCCACCGCCACCCGCGGCCGCCGGGGCTGGCGCCGGCCTGGGCGCGCTCGCCCCCGGTGGCGCGCTCGCCGCGGCTCCCGCCGGGGGCGCCACCAGCGTCGACCAGACCGTCAACGCGGGCGGCATCACCATCAGCATCACCGCCGACCGGTTGGAGGCCGACTCCGCCCAGCTGCTCACCGACGACATCGTGGCCCAGCTCCAGGCCCGCCTGGGCGCGCTGCGGTCCACCCAGGACTTCCAGGCCGGCGCGCGCCCGGTCAGCGCGTGAGGAGGCAGCGATGAGCAACCTGCAACTGCGCAACCCGGTCCGCGGCTTCCTCGTCAGCGTCGGCCTCGACCCGGAGATCCTGGTGCAGTTCCAGTACAACCCCGACAAGGTCACCGACAAGCGCTCGGTCAGCTACGCCACCCTCAACGCGCCCGGCATGCTCATGCCGGTCCGGCAGTACAGCGCCGGGGGTGAGCGGACGCTGTCGTTCACGGTGGTGGTCGACGGGCTGTTCAAGGGCCCCGCCGACGACGAGATCGACGTCGCCCGCGACGAGCGCGGCGGGATCGGCCCGGAACTCAACAAGTACCGCGCGTTCGTGCACCCGCGCACCGAGCGCTGGCAGGACGCCAACGGCGCCCCGGGCGGCTTCACCGGCCTGTACGCCGGCGCGGAGACCGTCTTCGCGGCCCCACCCACCTGCCGGTTCGGCTTCGGCGAGCGGGTCGTCGACTGCGTGGTCACCGAGGTCAGCATCACCGAGCAGCTCTACAACCCCGACCTCGACCCGATCCGCGCCGAGGTGCAGGTGACCCTGGCCGAGCTGACCCCGTACAACCCCGACCCCGCCGCCGGAGGAGCGATCTGATGCCGATCCCGCCGAGTTCCCGCTTCGCCGGCCAGCCGGTGCTGGAGGTCGTCGCGCCCGACGGCAGTCGCCGGCACGTCCTGGGCCTGCGCCTGCACACCACCGGCACGGCCGGCACCGAGTCGCACCGGGTCCGCCAGGGCGAGCAGATCGACCTGATCGCCCGCCGGCGTCTCGGCGACGAGCAGCTCTGGTGGCGCGTGCTCGACGTCAACCCGGTGCGGTACCCGCTGGACCTGACGCCGGGCGAGCAGCTGCGGCTGCCCGACCCGGGTCAGGCGACCCGGGCGAACCGGGCGAGGAGCTTCTCGTGACCGCGCCGGGACTGCCGGCCCGGGTGCCGTACCTCTCGGTGGTGATCGAGGGGCAGGACATCACGCCCTGGGTGACGTCGGTACAGGTCGTCGAGGACGACCGGCTCGCCGACAGCACCACGATCACGGTCAACGACCCGCGGATGATCTACGCGGATGCGCTGATGGAGGGCTGCGTGGCCGAGATCGACCTCGGGTACGCCGAGCCCGGCCAGCACGCCCTGCTGCTGCGGGCGCTGATCACCAAGGTCGAGCTGACCTACCCGGAGAACGGCGTGCCGCAGGTGAAGATCAAGGGCGAGGACAAGTCCATCGAGATGGGCCTGGTCGAGAAGAAGAAGAACTGGACCAGCACCAGCGTCAACGCCATCGTCCGCACGATCGCCCAGCCGTACCGCTTCGCCGACGTGGTGGCCGGGCTGAACCCCGACCCCCGGGTCACCCGGGAGAACCAGGACGCCAAGACCGACCTGGCGTTCCTGCAGGACCTGGCGAAGAAGTACACCGCGAAGTGCTTCGTCGAACTCGACGAGAACGAGCGGGAGGTCCTCTACTTCATCCCGGACCGGCGCATCCTGCACCTCAACCGGGCCGACAAGCTGGTGCTGCGCTACCGGCAGGGGCCCGGCAGCAACCTGATGACCTTCAGCCCGGCCTTCGACGCCAGCTACATCGACCGGGTCAAGCAGGTCCACGACATCGACGACCGCGGCCGGGCGGTCAACACACCGCCGCAGCCGCCGGTGGACGTGTTCATCTGGCCGCTCGCCCCCAACCTGGGCAGCCGGGCCAGCCGGGTCGACCTCGACCGAATCGACGTGCTGTACCAGGTCGGCGTGCAGGCCCGGGAAAAGCTGCAGCAGGAGCTGGCGAAGCCCCGACCGAAGACCGGGGCGGTCGCGGCGAACCAGCAGAAGCTGGACGACGAAACCGGCGCGCTGGAGTCCCGGCGGCTCGGCATGTCCGCCACCGGCACCACCCTCGGCTCGATCTGGATGCGCGCCAAGTGCAACGTCTCGATCACCGGCGTGCACGAGCGCTTCGCCGGCGACTGGTACGTCACCGGCGTCACCCACACGATCGACAGCAGCGGCTACAAGACCGACTTCAAGGCCGTCCGGTGAGGGGGGACCGTGGCTGACCAGTACTTCGGCAAGTACAGCGGCGTCGTCAAGGACAACCGGGACGCCGACAAGCTCGGCATCGTGCAGGTCAGCGTGCCCACCGTCTTCCCCGCCGAGGAGCAGGTGCCGGCGCGGGCAGCGCTGCCGTACGGGATGTTTTTCGTGCCGGAGAAGGAGACCAACATCTGGGTCGAGTTCGAGGGCGGCGACAGCAACAGTCCGCTCTGGACGGGCGTGCAGCACGTCCCGGGCAGCTGGGCCCCGGAGGCGGCGAAGAACCCACCGACCGTGCGCGCCTTCAAGACCGCCGCCGGCCATCTGCTGATCTTCGACGACACCAACGGCAGCGAGTCGGTCGTGCTCACCGACGGCGTCAACGCCCACCGACTCACCTTCGACGCGGACGGGGTGGTGCTCACCGACGGCAAGAACAGCCACACGATCACGCTGGACGCCAACGGGATCAAGGTCACCGACGGCGTGAACCACCACGAGATCGAGCTGGGTTCCAGCGCGGTCACGGTGCAGCACGGGGCCGGGGTGGCGAAGGTGACCCTGGAGGCGGCGTCGGCCAAGGCCGAGGCGGGGGCGGCCAAGGTGGAGCTGGGGCCGGCCGGCGCGACCGTCGACGGGCCGATCATCATGCTCGGCGCCGGGGCCAGCCTGCCGCTGCTGCGCCTCGGCGACCAGGGCATCGGCAACCTGGGCGCGCCCGTCCCGATCACCATCACCACCCAGACCAAAGTGATCGCGTGAGGGGTGGGCGATGACTCTCGGGCCGGACAGGACCACCTGCGCCACCGAACTGCGCGAGGCGATGCGCGCGCAGCTCGACACGATGGACCCGCCGCAGGGCGGCAACGTCGACAACCCCCAGGTGAAACCGAACTTCGACGCCCTCGGCGACGGGGTGTGGCGGATCCTCACCCAGGACGCCGAGACGATCAGCGCTGCCGCCCAGGACCCGACCTTCTGGGCCTTCCTCGCCGCGCTGCGTACCGAGGTCGAGCAGTTGCGGGCCTTCGACGCGGGCCTGCGTGCCGCGTTCGCCGCCTGGGACCCGACCCTGCCCGCCAGCGGCGCGACGCTCAAGGCGGCGATCGCCGCGCTGACCGTACCCGCCAGCACCCCGACCGCACCGACCAGCCTGAACGGGAGGATCCGGTGACCACGCTGCGCGGCATGGCGATGCCGTTCCGGATCACCGCCGGGGGCGTGCGGTGCAGTGCGGGGCCGCAGAAGATCGCCGACGACCTGCGCCACCTGCTCTCCACCCGGCTCGGTGAGCGGCTGCTGCGCCGCGGCTACGGCGGCGGGGTGCAGCACCGGCTCCAGCAGCCCAACGACCACACCCTGCGCACCCTGATCCGGCACGAGATCGAGCAGGCGCTGCGCAACCACCTGCCCCAGGCGCGGCTGACCGGCCCGGTCCGGCTGGCGCACGACGAGTCCGAACTCACCGTCACCTTCGACTACGCCATCGACTCCACCGAGGTGGCGCAGCGGGTGGCACTGAAGCTACCGAGGTCGTCATGAGCGAGGTACGCGGACTGCCCATCGACTACACCAACCTCGGGTACGAGGCGTTGCGGGAGTCGATGCTGGCCATCGCCCGGCAGACGCTGCCGGAGTGGACCGACCACTCGGAGAACGACCTCGGCGTCCTGCTCATCGAGTTGTTCGCGTACGCGGCCGACGTCACGCTCTACTACCAGTCCCGGATCGCCGCGCAGCTCTTCCCGGAGACCAGCGACGAGCCGGAGGCGCTGGTGCAGCTGCTGCGGCTGCTCGGCTACGAGCTGCGCTCCGCCCCGCCGGCCACGGTGGAGCTCGCCGTCGCGGTGGACGCCGCGCAGCCGCTGCCGGTGACCATCCCCGCCGGCACCGCCTTCCTCGCGCAGAGCCCGACCGGCGAGCGGCAGCAGTTCGAGGCGGTCCGCGACACCGCGATCACCGGCGCCGGTCTCGGCCCGGTGGTGGAGAAGAACCTGCGCTGGTTCCTCCCGGTCACCGCGGTCGAGGGCCGCACGGTCGACGCCGAGCTGCTGGGCGTCTCCGACGGGGCCCCCAACCAGCTCTACACCCTCGGTGCGGGCCCGGTCATCGGCGGCTCGGTCACCGTCTCCGTGGCCGGTCCCGGCGGACCGACCCGGTGGCAGGAGGTGCGCTCGCTGGCCACCGCGAGCCCCGCCCAGCGGTGCTTCGCCACCCAGCGGGCCGCCGACGGCCGGGTGACGCTGCTCTTCGGCGACGGCGTCAACGGGGCGATCCCGCCCCGGGGCAGCGCCCTGGACCCGGTGGAGCTGCTCGCGACGTACCGGGTCGGGGGCGGGCCGCAGGGCAACGTGCCGCCGGGCACCACGTTCACCTCCCCGGTGAGCGCGCTGCGCCGGATCGTCGCGCCGGCCGGCGGCACTGGCGGCGCGGCCGCGGAGAGCATCACCGGCGCCCGCGACCTGGCGCCCCGGTTGTACCGGGCCCAGGACCGGGCGGTCACCGCCGACGACCACGTCGAGCTGGCGCTGCGTACGCCGGGTGTGGGCAAGGCCCGGGCGGTGGCGCTGAACTGGAACGACGTGCTGCTGTACGTGGCGCCCAGCGGCCGGGTCGAACAGCCCCCTGAGCTGCTGCGCCGCGATCTGCTGGCCGCCTTCGAGCAGTCCCGGATGGCCGGCACGGTACTGCGGGTGCTCGGCCCCGAGCCGGTCGACGTCTACTTCTCGGCCACCGTCCGCGCCGAGCCGTACTTCCTGCAGGAGGACGTGCGGGCGGCGGTGACCGGGGCGGCGGCGGACCTGATCGCGTTCGACCGGGTCGACTTCGGCGAGCCGATCTACCTGAGCCGCCTCTACGACGCCCTGCAGAGCCTGCCCCAGGTGGCGTCGCTGACGGTCACCCAGTTCAGCCGCTCCCGGGACGGCGGGGTGGACGCCGACGGGGTGATCGAGCTGGAGCCGTTCGAGCTGGCCCGGCCCGGCTACGCCGAGACGATCCGGCTCGTGATCACCGGTGGCGTGGCGCGATGAGCCCGACGACCCTCGACCGCAGTCCCACCCGGGCCCGGGCCGTGCCCCGGCTGCTGGGCCGGGAGATCGAGCTGACCTGGACCAACCCGCCGGTGTCGGCGTTCGGCGGTGGCTTCCTGCTGGGCGTACGGGTGGTCCGCCGGGAGCGGACGTTCCCGCTCGACCCGGACGACGGTGTCGTCGTCCACCCCGAGACGGGGCCGGTCGTCGACCGGCTGGTCGACGCCGGCCTGACCCCGCTGACCCGCTACTACTACACCGTCTTCTGCTACGACGGCACCGACTTCCACGCCGGGGACGGCGCGCGGGCCAGCGCCCTCGCCACCGACGAGCACGGCCTGGGCGAGCGCCTCTACCGGCTGCTGCCGGCGGTGCACCAGCGCGAGGACCGCCCGTTGCGGCCGGACGAGGTGCACGCCCTCGACCCGGGTGTGCAGGAGGCGCTGCGGGTGCTGCCGCCGCACCTGCGCGGGGCCGGGCAGCTGCGCCGCTTCCTCACCGCAGCGACCGCGCCGCTGGGCCTGATGCGCAGCACCGCCGAGGCGCTGCGCCAACTGCACGACGTCGACCGGGTCGCCCCGGAGTACCTACCCCTGCTGGCGGCGTTCCTGGACTGGCGCCCGGACCGGACCCTGCCGGTCTACTCCCAGCGCAACGAGGTGCGGGCCGCCCCGCACCTCTACCGCAGCGTCGGCACGGTGCCCAACCTGCGCTCCATTGTCACCCGCTACACCGGCTGGCAGATCCGCATCGCCGAGTACGCGCAGCACCTCACCCGCGCCCACCACGCCCCGCAGCAGAACGTCTTCGCGCTGCGGGAGACCGGCACCGGCTGGCTGCCCGCCACCGACGCCGCCGACCTGCTGGGCTTCGCGCCGCCCAACACCGGCGCCGGGTCGGTCACGGTGACCGGCACGACCAGCGGGCCGTTCCCGCTGCGCCCCGGCACGGAGCTGACGGTCAGCACCGACGGGGCGGGACCGGTCACCGCGCGCTTCGCCCGGGGCGACGCGGTGAACCTGGGCGCGGCCACCACCGCCGAGGTCGCCGCCGCACTGAACCGGCAGTTCGTCCACCTGACGGCCACCGCCCTGCCCGGCGGGCAGCTGCGGCTGGACGCGCACGGCGGCACGCTTCGGGTCGAGGCCCCCGAGTCGAGCCTGGTCACCCTGGACGGGGCACCGCGCGGACGGCTGTCGGTGGTACCGGCCGGCACGTCGGCGTTCCGGCTCTTCCACGCCGTCGCCGACCCGCTCGGCCCGGTCGACAGCCGGGCCGCCCGCCGGGCCGTGGCCGGCGACGCGTTCCCCCGGCCGCCGGTCGCCGGGGAACCGGGGCACCCCGTTGACGGGCCGGACCCCGCGCCGTTCGTGCCGGCCGAGCCGGTCGGCCAGGTCCAGGTCAAGCCGTACCGGGACGGGCAGTGGGGCAGCTCCACACCGCTGTTCGCCGGGGGCGAGCCGGCCGCCGCCGCGCTGCCGCCGGCCGGGCCCGGGCTGCCGGAGCGGATCCTGCTGGCCTGGGTGGACCGCCCCGGTACGCCGGACGCCCGGATTCGGTTCAGCGTCGGCGCCACCGGCGACCCGGCCGCGGCCGTGCTGACCGGCCGGGCCGGCACCCCGTTCCCGATCCCGCACGGCTCGTTCCTGCTGGTCCGCGACGGCACCGGCCGGGCCCGGGCCGCGCAGTTCGCCGCCACCGACTTCGCCGACCCGGCCGCCCCCGGCATCGGGGACGTGGTCGCCGTGCTCAACAGCCGCCTCGCCGGGCTGCTGACCGCGTCGGCGGCCCCGGGCGGCGCGCTGCGACTGACCTCGGTGCTCACCGGCGGGGACGCCCGGCTCGAGATCGATCTGGCCAACTCCACGGCCGCCGCCGCGCTCGGCTTCGGGCCGGACAACCACCGCGCCACCGGCGACTGGGGAGACCGGATCGACTGGCGGGAGCCGCAACCGCTGCCCGTCGTACCGCCCGGCCGCCTCGCCGACCTGGTCGCCTGCACCGACGACGCGGCCGACACGGTGCGCCTGGCGTACGCCCGGCACGACGGCACCGCCTGGCAGGTCCGCACGGTCCGCTACGACGGCACCGCCTGGAGCGGCGACGAGGCGCTCACCACCGGGCCGCTCGCCAGCCGGGAACCGACCCTCGGGCGGGACCCGGACGGCCGGGTCTGGGCGGTGTGGGCCCGGCAGGGCGCGGTCGGGGCCGCCGGCTGGTCGCTGCGGCAGCGCAGCCGCCCGGCCGGCGGGGTGTGGGGCGCCGAGACCGCGCTGACCGCGCCGCCCACGCCGGACACCGCCGGTGACCGGGAGCCGGGGCTGACCGTCCGCCCGGGCCTGCCGCCGCTGGTGTTCTTCCGCTCCGACCGGGGCGGCGGCGGGGACCTCTGGTCCGTCCCGGTGGGCGGGAGCGGGACCCGGATCACCGCCGGCGCGCCCGCGGACACCTGGCCGGCCCCGGTCGACGTCGGCGGCACCCGCTGGCTGCTGCACCGCAGCGACCGCTCCGTCGGGCACGACACGGTGGGCGGCGCGGGCGGGCAGCACACCGGGACCCTGCGCCGGTACGCGGGCTCGACGACCGTCGTGCTCAGCGACGTGGACCGGCTGCGCCGCCGGCGGGCCTGGGACGACCTGGTCGCGTACACCCCGCACCGGCCGGACGGGGCGAGCACGGCGCAGCCGCTGCGCGAGGACGAGATCTACACCCGGGGCACCCTCGGCCTCTACCTCACCCAGGCCGCCTCCGGGCTGCTCGACGAGAGCATGGCCGAACGGCTGCGGGCGGTGCTGCGCCGGTTCCTGCCGATCAACCTGCGGGCCGTGGTCTGGCTGGCTCCCCGCGCCGACGTGGAGTACGTCTACCCGGCCGGGGCGGACCTGCTCGACACGTACCGGGACAAGCATCCCGACATCGACCACCTGAGCATCGGTGAGGGACCCGTCTCCGTGCTGATGCCCGGCTGGGGCGTGCTCGGCAGCGCCCAGCTCGCCACTCCCCCGCCGGCCGACCCGCAGGCCCGGGGGATCACCGCCGACCCGACCGACCTGACCAGCCTGCGCTGGCGCACCCACCACCCACCGCTGCAGTGACAGGGGACCGCAGATGACTCTCGACGACCGCACCGAACGCCCGGCGGCCGGCCTGTACGGCCAGTTCCGCGACGTCCTGCACGATGCCGACGGCGGCCTGCGGTGGGACCGCGGCTGGGTGCGCAACACGATCGTGACGGACTTCCGCCGGCTGCTCGCCGGTTTCGTCCGGGGCACCCCCACCACGGCGGAGTCGGTGCTCGGCCTCGCCGTCGGCGCCGGGCTGCCCGCCTGGGACGTGGGCGGCCCGCCGCAGCCGTCGCCCACCCAGGCGGCGCTGGTCGACCCGCACCCGCACCTGGTGCCCCGGGCGCAGCTGCAACTGGACTACATCGATCCCGCCATCGGCACCATCTCGGCCACCCCCACCGGCACCCTCCAGCTCAAGGCGCTGCTCGGGCCGGGCGTGCCGGCCTGGCCGGACGGCAACCACGCCACCAGCACGCTGCGCGAGTTCGGGCTGGTGGCCCGCCTCGACGGCACCCAGGTGCTGCTGAACTACCGCACCCATCCCGCCATCGCCAAGGACCCCGCGAGCACGCTCGAGCGGATCATCTGGCTGGTGTTCTGACGATCCGCGAAGGAGGCGACCAGATGGCCGTCATCACCGCGAGCACCTTCGATCCGCTGCTCGCACACGTCAACGTCCGGCTCCAGCAGGGTGTGCCCATCGTGGACGCCGACTGGAACACGCAGGACGACATCCGCAAGTTCGAGCTGCGCGCCTTCCTCAAGTGGTACGTGGGCGACGGCGTACCGGAGGGCAACGACGGGTTCCGGATCGGCACCGGGCCCGCGAACAGCTTCACCATCCGGGCCGGTGTGCAGGGCCCGAGCGGCAGCCTGCCCAACGCCGAGGCCGCGCTGCGGCAGGTCGGTCGGTTCATCGTGGACGGCCTCGACGTGTTCCTGCGCTCGGACGTGACGTTCGACCAGCAGCCGCTGCACGAGAGCCAGTCGGGCGCGGCGGCGCTGGCCGCCCGGCTCGGGGTGCCGGTGGTGACGAAGCTGGAGAGCCCGGCCACCGACCACCGGGTGCTGGTGGAGCTGGACGTCTGGGAGCGGCTGCTCACCCCGGACGAGGACCCGGGGCTGATCCACACCGGGCTGGGGGTGGAGACGTGTGCCCGGACCCGCCGCGAGTGGGTGGTCCGGGCGTACCCGGAGGCGACGCCCGGCCCGCACCTGCCCGGGCACTCGTACGCCACGCTGGCGGTGCTGCAACGCTTCACCGGGCAGGACGTGGTGGCCGACGGGCAGATCATCGACCGCCGCCAGCGGCGGCTGCTGCTGCCCCCGGCCAACCTGGTCACCGACCTGCTCGGCGTCGACCCGTACGACTACCGGGCCGGGCAGGGCCGCCCGCCGATCAGCCTGCGGGAGGCGATCAACGCGCTGCTGGCCGGGCAGCTGCCCACCACCGCCGACCTGTCGGTGTCGCCCGGCCCCGGCTCGGACACCATCCGCCGGGCCTTCGTGCTGGACTCGCAGAACGGGCTGGCCGCGTTCTGGATCTCCCCCCGGGTCGGCAGCGTCAACCAGATCTTCGCCACCCGGATCGACCTCGCCGCCCCGGATGCGGGCTTCGCCCCGACCGTCGCGGTGACCAGCGGCACCACCCACGTCGAGCCGACCGCGGTGCCGCTGCCCAACGGCGAGTTCCTCGTCGCGTACCAGAATGGGCTGCTCAGCAGCGCCAGCACCGACGTGGTGTTCAAGCGGGCCACCCTCGCCGGGCTGCCCGCCGCCCCCGAGCAGGCGCTGTCGGCGACCGCCGGCACCGCCGACGAGACCCCGTTCGGGGTGCTGGCCGGCGACATCGTCACCTTCTTCGTCCGGCAGGCGGCCACCAACACCTGGTTCTTCCGCCGCTACCGGCACACCGACAGCACCTTCGTCGACGCCACCCCGGTGGCGCTGCCCGCGCCGGCCGCCGCCGGGGTCGCCGGTGGCCTGCACGCCGCCGCCGTCGGGGGCGTCGTCTGGTTCGGGTACGTGACCACCGCCGGCAACACGATGACGCTGGGCCGGCTCACCCCGTCCGCGCCGGCCGTCTTCGCCGTCGACCACGTCATCGCGGCGCCGCTGGCCGGGACCGACCCGTTCGTCGTCGGGGTCAGCGCGTCGGAGGCGACGGTGTTTTACAAGGACACCCAGGTCAAGGTCGTCAGCGCGCAGAGCGGCAGCTGGCAGACCGGGGCGATCGTGACCGTGCCGGGCAGCGACGCCGACACCCAGCCGGCCGCCGCCCGGGACGCCAACGGCACCTGCTTCCTGCTGGCCACCCGGCCGGTCACCGGCGCCGGCAACGAGGTGTTCCTGCGCCGCCGGGACCCCGCCACCGGGGTGTGGGGTTCCGCGCAGCAGGTGATCTCCAGCCCGTCCAACGACCAGAACCCGCACCCGGTCCTCGTGCCCGGCCAGGGGATCTGGGTGCTGTGGCGCAGCGACCGGCCCGGCGCCGGCAACTTCGACCTCTACGCAAAGCGAATCGTGACCGCCATCTGACGCACCGGAAAAGAGGCAGCATGCCCGCCATCTCACCGAACAGCCCTGCCGCGTCGAGCTACACCATCTCGAACTCCGGGGCGTTCGTGGTCAACTCCCAGCTGGACTTCAACAACGTCCCGCGCTCGTTCACCGTCTCCTACCCGGATCCGGCCCCGGCCGGGCTGACCGTCACCCTGGTCCGGGTCACCGCGCCCGGCGGCTCGGTGGACCTGGACGCGCTGGCTACCGCCGGCACCGTGGACAGCGCGAGCATCGCCGGGCGCGACGTCAGCGCCACCCGCAGCAGCTCAGGCGGCGTCACGCAGCTCACCTGCAACATCCAGGACCCGTCGGAGGCCGGCGTCCTGGACGAGCACTACGAGGTGCGCGTCGCCGCGACCGCCGCCGTCACCTGGGGGTACGCGGTCGACAACGCGTTCAACTCGAACGTCATCCGGCTGGTCTGCGACCCGGTGGCCGCCTACAACGGTCTGCCGCCGAAGCTGCTGGAGAAGCAGCTGCTGACGGTGACCGCGCAGGGCGCGGCCGGTCCCGCGCTGACCCCGACGGTGGTCCGCAACACCAACCCGCTCAACGGGCTGGTGCTGCCGGCCCCGGTACCGACGTACCAGTTCGGTCATCAGGGCACGATCGCGATCCAGGGGCTGCCGTCGCCGGTCGGCACCAGCCAGACGTACCAGCTCACCGACGCGTTCCTCAACCCGGTGCCGCTGCCCGGCGTGTACGCGCCGACCCCGGTGACGTTCACCGTCGACGTGGTCTATCCGGGCATCGACGGCCCGGCCTTCCTCACCGGCCACGGCACCGCCACCACCTCGATCACCCCCCGGCCGCAGCGCGTCCAGCTGATCCTCGACCGCTCCGGCAGCATGGGCGCCGAGCACCGGTGGGACAACGCGAAGACCGCCGCCCGGATCTTCATCAACTTCTTCGGTGAGTTCCGCGACGGGGTCAACGCCGACGACCGGATCGGGGTGACCGTCTTCGAGGACAACGTCTGCGCGTTCCGCAGTTCGGGGCCGGCGGGGCCGCCGTTCATCACCGACGTGGTGCCGTTGGGCACCCCCGCCGCGGTGGCGGCCGCCGACCTCGGCGGGGCGGTCTTCGGCTCCCCCGGCGGCTGCACCCCGATCGGCGACGGCCTCTTCTTCGCCCTAAAGAAGCTGGAGGCGGCGGGCTTCCCGGCCGACGTCCGCTACACGGTGGTGCTGCTCACCGACGGCGACGAGAACGCCGGCACCATCAAGATCGGGCCCGGCGCGGACCCGGGCATCCCGAAGACCTGGGCCCAGGCCAGGCTCGACCCGGACATCGACCAGATCACCGGCCCGACCACCGACCTGAACCTGTTCACCATCGGGCTGGGCTCGGCGCCGAACTTCACCGTGCTGAACAGTCTGGCCGCCGCCGGGCACTTCGCGGCCGCCTTCACCGTCGGCACGCTGATCGACCAGTTCGCCACCATGTTCTCCCTGTCGCAGGAGGCCAACAAGCTGCTGACCCGCTTCACCCGGGTGGTCGGCGACCCGGTGCCGCCGGCCCCACTGACCGAGGTCTTCTTCGACACCAGCAACGCGCAGAAGTTCGGTGTCGCGATCCTCAAGACCCTCGACCCGCCCACCCCGGCCGACGTGATCGACACCGTGGAGATCGCCCGCTGGGACGGCACCACGTTCGTGGTCGAGAAGATCGTCCCGGCGGACTTCGAGGGGCACTTCTACCTCGGCGTACCGGATGCGAGCGCGTTCAACGGCGGCACCGCGACCTGGCGGGTGCGGCGCTTCCACGGCGCGGCCGTCAAGCCGATCGCCCTGGAGGACGTCTTCGCCTTCGAGGACCTGCACGTGAAGTCGTCGCTGGCGCTGGACCGCAAGGACTACCTGACCGGTGACGAGATGCAGCTGGCGGTGGAGATCCGCAAGGACTTCACGCCGGTGCGCGGGGCGACTGTCCGGGCGGTGCTGGACGCGCCCGCCGAGGGGATCGGCTCGCTGCTGGCCGGCCTCGACCCGGACGACGTCGCCCGCCAGCAGCGCCGCAAGGGCGACGGCAAGGACCGTCCGCGCGGCCGGGGCGCGCTGATCGACGCGGTCCTGGAGAAGTACGACTGGGACGGGCTGCCGCGCTGCAACCCGGACCCGGGCGGCCTCTTCGTCGACGGCACCGACCTGCTGCACGACGTCGACGGCGACGGCATCTACACCAACACCTTCGCCAAGGTGCACGTCGAGGGCGTCTACAACTGGACGCTCTTCGTCAACGGCGTGGACGACGACGGCAACCCGTTCAGCCACCGGCTGGACCGGTCCACGCTGGCGACGATCAGCGTGAGCCGCAAGGCCACCACGATCCGGCGGGAGACCCTGAGGATCGCCGAGCCGTCGCTGACCGCGGTCAAGGTGACGATCACCCCGCAGGACGACTTCAAGGAGCTGCTCGGCCCCGGCTTCGACGACACGGTCATCTGGGCGATCAGCGGGGAGGGCGTCTTCGCGCACGTCCGCGACCAGCAGCCGCCGCCGGTCAACGCCGACGGGACGTACACCCGCACGGTGGTCTTCAAGCGCGGCACCAAGCCGACGCTGCGGGTCTCGGTCAACGGCGTGATCCTGCCGAAGATCTACCTGGCGCCCGGCCTGCCGGCCAGGGACGGGCGCGACCGGCGCACCAGCGCGTGACCCGGCCGCGACCGGGGTGGCCGCCGCCACCCCGGTCGCCTACCGGACAGCGCAGGCGTCCGTCGGCGACAGCGTTCCCGCGCGTCGCCGGCGGACGCTGGCGTCGACGTCCTACCCGAGGAGGCGGTCGGCCATGGTCACACCCGTGCGGGCGACTCTGGCCGGCGCGCTGGCCCTGTTGCTGCTGGCCGGCGCGGCCGGGTGCCGCCGGTCGCGGCCGGCCTCCGCACCCGGCGGGACGCCGCTTCGCCGCCGACGTCGACGCGGCGCAGCGTGTGCGGCAGGGTGCGGGCGGCGTCGGCGATCACGTAGGTGTCTCGTGCGTCGGTCTTCGCACTACCGGGGTGGCAGGTCGGCGATGCGGCGCATCGCGAGTCCGGGCAGGTAGGCCACCTGGTGGCCGCAGGCCCGGGCGACCGCGACCGGCAGGGCGCCGATGGAGGCGGGTCGACGATCACGAGGACCCGGCCGTGGCGGGCAAGCTTGTCGAACACCTGCCGCAGCTTGGCCTTGGTGTTGACCAACGTCGCGTCGTGCAGCCGCTTGCCCTCCCGGTTCAGCGCGACCCGACGCGGTGTGCGCTCATGCCGAGTTGCGGGCGGTCACACGGTGACGACCGGCCTCCTCGTGTCGGTTGGTCTAGATACTGCGAACGCCTACCGTTGCAGAGACATGATCGATACGACGGGAGCACGGCCCATGTCACATGTACGCCGCTTCGACCACGTCGGCATCACGGTTGCAGACCTCGATGTCGCGACCGCCTTCTTCGTGGCGCTCGGCCTGGAGGTCGAGGGCAGGGCGTTCGTCGAGGGCGAGTTCTTGGAGACGGTCTGCGGCATTCCCGACTCCCGCACCGAGATCGTCATGCTGAAGTCGCCCGACGAAGGCGCCCGCCTGGAACTCGCGAGATTCGTGCGGCCCGACTCCGTGCCGGGCTCGCCGGCTGCCATGGCCAACGAGCTGGGATTACGCAACATCTCTTTCGAGGTCAACGACTTGCAGGCCACTATCGATTGGGCAGCGAGCGAGGGCTACGGACTGGTCGGCGGCATCGGCGAGTACGAGGGTGCTTGGCGGATGGCCTACGTCCGGGGGCCGGAAGGAATCATCGTCTCGCTGGCAGAACGCATCGGCTGAGCCTCGCAACGCCCGGAGCTGCCGCCGAGCGGGCGTCACGGAAGGCGATCGCGATCCCTGTGCAGAACGCGCGGACGTGCCGATGAGCGCGCACCCGATCTCGGTGCGGGTTGCTTCGGTGAGGACTTGATCGACGGACCGGTGGCTGTGGGGCACCATAGGCCCATGAGCTTCGGTCTCGTCGTGCTTGCTGTCGACCCGGGCGCGACCGATGTCGCGGTACGGGCTATGGCGGAGCAGTGCCGAGGCCTGCGTCACCCGAGGGCGAGCTGGACGAACGCATCGTCGGGTTCTACGAGAACCTCCGCGCCCACTACCCGGACTTCCCGCCGTACGATCACAACTCCCCATGGATGGACATGCCGCTGAATGTCGGCATCGACCACGTCAGCATGCATCTGAGCTTCAGCGAACGCAGCACGCCCGCGTTGCAGTTGATTGACCAACTCGCCCGCCGAGACGACCTCACCATCTACGACCCTCAGGGCGACGAGGTCACGTGACCTACGGACGTACGAGCGCCGGTGGATCCCGCGATCGTGGCGTTGATCGTGGAATTGCGGGCACCGGACCGTTGACCACCAGGCGGCCCCGACAGGCTGTGCGCGGACGACACAAACGATCTTGACCTACGGATTTGCCGCTGGTCGTGAGGCGAAACGCGGCAGAGCGGGTTTATGGTGGCCGGATGCTTGACCTGAGCAGACTGGACCTGGAGGAGATCGCTACCGTGCTCGAGGACCAGACCGACTACGAGCACCGATGGCTGATCAACCCGCAGACCGGCGAGATCGCAGTCTGGGCAACGGACGGTGGCATCGACGGACACACGCCCGTCGACCTTGACGACCTCGACCTGGTCGGTATTGATCCGCTGCCGTCCTACGTCTGGTACCAGGACATGGCCGACTTCACCGAGAGGATCAGCGACGCGACGGCCGGCCGTAGACTCGCGCGAGCCATCCAGGGCAAGGGCGCCTTCCGCCGGTTCAAAAACGAGCTGCACGACGAGTATCCAGCCCTACTGCCAGCCTGGTACACATTCCGCGGCGTGCGCGCACAGCGGCGGGCTGTGAAATGGCTGGTCGACAACTCGCTGCTCGACGACGAGACGGGCGCGCGGTTCGTGGCCGAGCACCCGGATCCCGACCTTCCCTGAAGTGGCGCCCGCGCCGCACGACCTCCTGGACGACGAACGCACGCATCTGCCCGAGACATGCCCCGCCGAGACGAATACCGAGCAAGCGCGAACGCGACGAGAAGGGCTGCCCATACTGGCAGGGCTGGTTCGAGCAGGTGCGTGGAAAACAGAGGAGGCGAGGGGTGGCCACCAAGATCGTCCAACTGTGGGCCGAGGGGCTCGCGCCTGGGTGGGACGGCCACTTCCGGGCGGATGGCTCTGCACGCGCTGTCGAGCTGGGCGGCGGAGCGAGGCTGGACTGGTTCGATCTCGGCCCGCCGCTCGACCTGGATGCCATGCTGGGTGAAGACCCCGACAATGTGACCCATGTCGACATCCATCGCGGTGCGGACGTCCCGATACCCGACGGTTCCGGTTACGTCTGCGGCGGCGACGGAGCCCACGGCTCCGAAGGCTTCTTCGCCCGGCTGGACAAGGATCGGAACCTGATCTGGATCGCGGCGCTGACCGACTCCAACCCGTTCGAGAAGGCGGAGGTACGCGGCCGGCTCGCCACGTTCACCAACAACTTGGGCAACTCGGTGACGGTCGATCTCGACCACCCCGACTTCGCCTGAACCGCCGGCGCAGCGGCAACGGGCGGGAGTAGGACCGGGTGCCAGTAGCGCCATCTTGCCGATTTCACGGACATGCCGCTGATGGTGCTGCGTCCGTCCCGGGGTGTGCTTGTGGTCCTGCACCTGGTCGATGGAGCCGGTTTGCCTGTCGACTAGGTTGGCCGGGTGGACGTTCAGGTTCTGGAAGGCGAGTTCGTTGAGGTGCCCAACGGTGGGGCCACGGGCATGCTTCGCCGTGCGTCTGGCGAGTTCGTTGGTCCTCGGGGCGAGTTGGCGTCGTACGCGTTCGGCTGGACCAGCGGGTCCGAGCCGCACGTGGGCCGGCTGTCGGTCGGGATCGGCGTCGGCAATCCGGGCGGCGGTACCTTCCACGCGGTGGTGTTCAACCACCAGGACGGCCACGCGTTCTCGCTCACCGACGAGCCGTTCGAGCAGGTACCGCAGGGCGGCCCGGACTTGACCGCGGAGCAGGCCCGCGCTCACGAGGACCTGCCGTTCGTGTGGTGGATCGCCGACCGTGTCATGGAACGGGATCGACGCGCGTGGTGGATGCGGCACTGGCTCCTGGGTACCCAGTGCATTCAGACCATCGAGGTCTTCGAACGCCGCGAGCCCATCCTGCTGGTCGAGCACGACGCCGATGACGGGCTCTGGCAGCTCATCGGTACCACGGACGCGGACAGCAGCACCGGAAAGATCGGACACCTCCACCACGCCGTGGACGAGGATCCCACCTTGATCGACGTACTCGCCATGCCGCCCGGGTACACCGCGCAGCGTATCCGCCCGGCGGCGGCCTGGACCCGCAATCTGGGCTACCCGGCCTGACGGCACGCGCAGACGCCGCTTCGGTTGTCTGCAACCCTTCAGCGGCTGGAGGTGACGTCGGGCGGGGCCAGTAGATCGTCGATCGCCGCGTGGAACTCTTCGAACGTCCGGATCTGACCAACCCGGTCGAGGTAGCGGCGGAAGGCTCGACTGAAGTGGTCGGCCAGTTGGCCGACCACCTCGGTCGCTTCGGCCGCTTTGACAGTGAGGTAGCTGCTGGCACCGGTACCGCGATCGTGCCCGACTGCCAGATCGACGAAGATGTCACCGGGCTGCAGGATTTCGGCCAGGTATGGGCGGTCGATCTGATTGAGCGAGGCGGCCAGAAAACCGGCCCGGGCTGGATCAGAGAGGGCGAACAGCGTGACCTCCGAGCTGGCATCGCCTGAGACGGCCAGGTCGAGGTTGGTGAAGTCTCGGAAGCTGCCCAGCCCGAACAGGCCGGCGAACTCGGCATGGCCGTGTTCCCACCGATCCGCCGCCGGCCACCGCGAGACGCAGGCCCGAGCGGGAACGAACCCGACATCGGCGGTATGCCACTCTGGCTGCTCAACGTCGACCTCGTACTCCCACCGGACCAACTGCACCGCCCCACGGTCGACGCCCAGAAGCTGCGCCGCCTCGTCTCGGTAATACGCAGGAATGGCGAACCGGCTTCGACCCGCGGTCAGTGCCCACGCCAGCACCCGCCATACCGCCAAGGCCTCCCCATCGTTGTTGTTGACCCCGTGACGATGCCACGGATTCATACCCGGATCCTCCGGATAGTCCTGCTCCCACAGTCCCGACCACGCCGGGCCAGGCAGATCCGCCTCATCGGCACGAATCACGTAAGAGTGCAGCCCACCGCGATGCTGGTGCTCGAACCTCAGAAACCGCTCCGGATCTGCCACGCCATCAGGATGCCGGAACTCACCCCGTTGATACCAAACCAGACCGGTGCCGGCTGCGGACGGCACACTCTCATGCCGCTGAGCGCTCGGCTGTCGGGCGGCCGTGGTCCCCGCGTATCGGGCGACTTCCAATCGCATCGTTACGATCATGGTCGACCCGGGGAGTGATTGAACACGTTGGTACGCACGCTGCAATGCCGCCGGATGGCGAAGCTTCCGGCTCTGACTGACGCGGAAGACCTCGTTGCGCTGAACGCCACCGTCGACGGCCGGTTGGTCGCCGTCTCGGCGCGCGGTAGCCGGCGCAACGGGCTGCCCGGCCTGCGGGTACGGGTTCACCTGCACGAAGCCGGGGACGGCTGGCGTCCGATGGCACTGACCGGTGTGACGATAGCCCCGAACAAGGTGGATCTGCTGCCTGACGGAAATTTCCTGCTGGTCCAGTCCCGATGCGTCCGCCGGCCGTTCGAGCCGGTGCCGGACAACGCACAAGTATTCAACGCCTCCGGTCAAGCGGTGCGGTCATTCCGGATCGGTGATGGCGTCGAACACCTCGCCATCGACGAGCCGGGCACCATCTGGGTCGGCTACTTCGATGAGGGCATCTACAGCGGGGATCCGCTCAGCGCCGGCGGTCTCACGCGGTTTGACGAGTACGGTCGGCAGTTGTGGACCTACTGGCCGCCATCCGGATTCGACCACATCGCCACCTGCTACGCGTTGAACGTGAGTGCTCGCACGGCTTGGGCCTACTACTACACCGGCTTCCCATTGATCCGGATCACCGACACGGAGGCAAAGCCCTTCCCGCCAGGCCCGGTCCGCGGGGCGCGGGCTGTACTGATCCACGACAACGTGGTGATCTTCATCGGTGGGTACGGCAAGCAGCACCAGCTCACCGAGTGCAGGCTACGCGACGGAATCATCGTCGAGCACGGCCCGGCCGCCATCACCCCGCTGAAGAGAATCAACCTCGTCAGCACTCGCGGAAGCCGCCTCTACGTGCAAACCACTGATTCGGTCTTCGAGGCCGACCTAGCTGATTGCTGATCGCTCGCGTGCCACCTAGCCGCTCGGCGGACGTCCTCTCATGCCGCCGATGGTGCGCATTGACTTTCTTTGTGTCCGTCGCTGTACGCGTGTCTGCGGTCTATCATGCCGGCATGAACGACCAGCCGCTGGCCATCGGCGTCCTTCGACCTCGCCCAGTACCGGCGTGGGGTTCGCGAAGGGCCTGCGTGGGCTTCGGCGCGACGGGCGTCACCGCAGACCGCCACAGGTTGAAGAACAGGCCAGGCAGGACGTTGGAATGATCGGGGCCAAGCTCGGCGCCGGCCGCGAGGCGGACGTGTACGAGTGGGACGACAGCACGGTCGTGAAGCTGTACCGCGCCGGATTCCTCGGGCACCGCGCGGAGGCGCTGGCCTTGGCCAAGCTGGACGGTCGTGGCGTCGCCCCGAAGTTGGTCGACGCCGTGGAGTGCGATGGCCGTACTGGATTGGTGCTGGAGCGTCTGGGCGGGGCGGACATGCTGTCGCTGCTGCAGCGGCAGCCGTGGCGGGTGCTCGGCCTGGCCCGTGCGCTGGCCGACGCCCACCTCGCGGTCCACGAGGCCCCGGCGCCAGGGGACCTTCCTGAGCTCCGCCAGGTTCTGGCCAGCCGCATCGCAGACGCCGTCCTACCATCGCACCTGCGGGACTACGCGCTGCGGGTCCTCGACGCACTACCAGACGGTGACCGCCTCTGCCATGGGGACTACCACCCCGGCAATGTCCTGGTCGCCGCCGATCGGGTCGCGGTCATCGACTGGCCGAACGCGGCCCGCGGCGTGCCGGAAGCCGACCACGCCCGCACCCTGCTCCTGTTGCGGTGGACCGATCCGCAACCCGGCACCCCGCTCGTATCCCGCCCGCTGATCACGGCTGGTCGTTCAATGTTCGCCCACCGCTACGCCCGGGCATACCGTGACCGCTCGCTACGGCGGCTACGGCAGCCGGCTTCCTGGCTGGTGGTGCAAGCTGCCGCTCGCCTCGCCGAGGGCATCGAGGTCGAACAGAACACTCTCATCGGCTTCCTTGACCGAACCCACCAACGGCCCGAGCGGTGAACGGCGCGGGACGCGCCGCCAGCACTGGCACCGCCCGCCATCCGGATCTGCCGCCGTCCGTGCGCGTCAGCCGCGCGTCGCCCTCACAGTGGGTGGTCGGCGCTCCGCGGCGTTCGGGCATCCTGAACTGCCGAAGAGCGGATGTCCTGATACCGGGCTGGTGGAACGGTCGACGCACCATGACTCCAGGAAGGTTCTGCGGCGGCCGCTGAACGATGCGAGGCAGGATCGGATCGACGGCTCCTACCGGATGGTTCTGGTGGAGCACTCCGCTGCTCCGGCATAACCCCGTTGGAAAGCCGGTAATCCTCGGCCCCGTGGTGGACACAGTCATCGGTGAGAGGGTGTCCACGACGATGGGGAGGGATGAATGGGCGACGATGCGCCCGACGAGGAGAGATTCAACCGGCTGTGGCATGAGCACGCAGCCGCGGTACTCGCCTACGCCCGGCGGCGGGTCGATGAGACCCAGGCCGATGAGGTGGTGGCCGAGACGTTCGTGGTCGCGTGGCGGCGGCTCGGTGAGATCCCGGTAGCCGCCCGGCCCTGGTTGTTCGGGGTGGCCCGCCGCGTCAGCGCCAACCTGCGGCGCTCCGAGCGGCGGTGGGACGCGCTGCACGACCGGCTCGCCGGGGAACAGCAGGGCGAGGTTCCCGGCTCGCCGGCCGCTGGGCTGGCCGGGCTCGCGCTTGATCGGCTGCCGCCCAACGACCGGGAGCTGTTGATGCTGCTGGCCTGGGACGGGCTGTCCCGAGCGGAAGCCGCGGAGGCGCTCAGGTGCTCTCGGCGCACGCTGGCCGTACGCCTCTATCGGGCGCGGCGCCGCTTCGAAGCCGCCATGAGGCACCTGGCCGAGGAAGACGGCCCGCTCCCTGCCATGATCCCGAACCCCGCGTCCGCTCCTGGAGGCCAGCGATGAGCCGTACCGAACAGCCATACGTCCTGCTCGCAGCGAACCCGGTGCCGGGTGCCGCCCTCGGCGAGGAGGAGCGGCTAGCCGCCATCCGTGCCGCCGTAGACACCCGCCGCGGCGCCGTCGCTCCGCGCGTGAGGCGGTCCTTCGTCCGCCGCCGCTTAGTCTTGCTGGCCGGCCTGAGCGCCGCCGCGGTCGCCGTGCCGCTCATCGTCGCCGTGGCCGGGCCGCAACTGTTAGACGG
Organism: Micromonospora sp. NPDC048999; assembly: GCF_040649295.1. Classification (NCBI taxonomy): domain Bacteria; kingdom Bacillati; phylum Actinomycetota; class Actinomycetes; order Micromonosporales; family Micromonosporaceae; genus Micromonospora; species Micromonospora sp. NPDC048999. The sequence goes on from NZ_JBEZFI010000051.1 coordinate 34,620, forward strand.
CAAACCCGGCAACCTGATCAGTGTGGCGGTTGCCGCCGACGGCTCGCTCTCGTGCGGTCCCGACTTCGAGGGACATGCCGAGCCGATCCGTCCCGATGAGGCTAAGGTGCGACTGTTCCCCACCGAACTTCCCAGTAGTTGGCGGCTCGTCAACATCTTCGCCCGTTCATCGACCATGCCGGCCGCCTGCACCACTCCCTCGCTGATGGCCGCCGACCTCGATGAGCACGACATCATGCGGGGCGGCGTGTGGGTGAGCGGCCCCGTAGACGAGATCACATTCGAGCAGGACGGGGTCGAGATGAGCCCGAAACCCATCCGTACCGACGACACCCTCAACGGTCAGCCCGCTGTGCGATTCCAGTTCCGCGACTCCTACTCGTGGCTGTGGACCGACAATCGGCGCAAACAGTGGCACGCCACGGTGGCCGGTTACTCCCTGGACCGGGCGAAGAAGATTCTGGCCGCGCTGGGCACTGATGGCGACCAGGTCACCTGGGCCGCCGACAAGGCCCCCGGGCTGCGGGTCCTGCACCGGCGGATCGGCCCGCCCTACCGCGCCGAGACGCCAACCGAGTCCTGGTACATCCGGCTCAACGACGGGCAGCGGGAACGCATCGTCAACGTGGAGAGCGGCCGGCTGAAGCCACTCGCCGCCGACCTCACCCCGGGCGTTCGACTGGGCGACCTGGTCGGACGGACCGAAATCGACTGGCCGCAGGTGCTGAACTTCGAGCCGCTCCCCGGCAGCCACGCCTCCACCGAGGTGCACGGCGATGCGGACGCTGTCCGCACCGTATTGGCCGGCCTGCGCCAACTTCCCGCCGACGATCCCCGCCTGGTTCAATACGCCATGCCTGAGTGAGCCATTTTCATCCTGCGTAGCGGTTCGCTTCGACGTGGTGCAGGACGAGGATGGCCTGCACGATTGCGGTGGCGCGGCGTGGGCAGCAGCGC
>NZ_JBEZFI010000052.1:0-34661 GCF_040649295.1 Micromonospora sp. NPDC048999
TTCTTCCGTGACTTGACCGCCCGCGGCCTGACCGGAGTCCGCCTGGTCACCTCCGACGCCCACCGTGGCCTGGTCGACGCGATCGGCGCCACCCTACCCGGCGCCAGCTGGCAACGCTGCCGCACCCACTACGCCGCGAACCTGATGACCGCCACCCCCAAAGCGTCCTGGCCCTGGGTCAAGACACTGCTGCACAGCGTCTACGACCAGCCCGACACCAACTCCGTGAACGCTCAGTACGACCGGCTCATCGACACCATCCAGCAGAAGCTGCCCGCCGTCGCCGCGCACCTGGAGACCGCCCGCGCCGACGTGCTCGCCTTCACTGCCTTCCCGAAGGAGCTCTGGCGCCAAATCTGGTCCAACAACCCGCAGGAACGCCTCAACCGCGAGATCCGCCGCCGCACCGACGTCGTCGGGATCTTCCCCGACCGGGACGCCCTGATCCGTCTCGTCGGCGCCGTCCTAGCCGAACAACACGACGAATGGACCGAAGGCCGGCGCTACCTCGGCCTCGACATCCTCGCCAAAGCCCGCGCCACCCCGCCAACCCACGACAGCCCAGCAGCACTCACCGCCTGAACCGCAACGAAGAATCACGCCTCAACCGCGAAACACCACTCCCGGGGACTTGACCTCGAGTGGCGCATCTCCACGACATCTCACACAACGCCTCAGCCCTGCGGACGCTCGCCGCAGCCCGGGACACTGTCGAGCGCCTCCTGCGCAGCCACGGGATCCGCTTCGCAGTCCGCAGCCCGGAACACTGGGACCTCCTCGTCCGCGTCGGTCAAAACCGAACGACTATCACCGGGGCGCGGCAGGCATCTGGGGCCATGACTGAGCTCACCAACACCGTGCAGACATGGTGCCGGAACCCAGACGTCGCCCCCGAAGTCGCCGATCTCAGCGTCGCCCTTGGCTGCGGCGACATCGACCGTTACGCCGCAGCCTGCCGGCAACTTGATCTGGCAAGGAACGACAAGGACTCACAACAGCGCTGCGAACAGCTGCTCGAGAGGCTTTCCGCCGCCCACCCGGCACTCGCCAACCAGGTCAGCGAGAACCTCGACGATCCAACCTGGGAACGCCGCCTCAACGACATCGAAGCGTCGTGGGCCTGGGGCGCCGCGGCGGCCTACCACCAGATGGTCCGGCCGACAGATACCGAGCAGATCCACGAGCAGCGAATCGACGATGTCGAACTGGAACTCAACCGCGTCACCGCAGAGCTAGCCGGCAAACAGGCTCTGCAGCACTGCCTGGAACGTATGACGGAAGAGCAGCGTCAAGCCCTCCAGTCCTACAAGACCAACATGGGCGCCTACGGCCGCGGGCAGGGCAAGAACAAGGACCGGTACCTCACCGCAGCGTTCGAGGCGATGAAGAACGCCCAGCAGGCCGTCCCCGCCTGGGTCATGCCCCTGTCAGCCGTGACCGACACCATCCCGCCACAACCCAACGCCTTTGACGTCGTCATCGTCGATGAAGCCAGCCAAGCCAGCATCGACAACCTCTTCCTCCTGTGGCTGGCACCACGAGTCATCGTCGTCGGCGACGAAAAGCAGTGCGCACCCGGCGCCAACTACCGAAACAACGATTCCGAGGCCGTCCAAGAGAGCCTGGACCGGCACCTAGCCGACATGCCACTGAACCTCCGCAACGGCTTCCTCCCCAGCTCCAACCTCTACGAACTCCTCGCCTCCCGCTTCTCCGATGTCGTTCGGCTCTCCGAACACTTCCGATGCATGCCCGAGATCATCGGATGGTCCTCTGCGCAGTTCTACGACAGCAGGCTCATCCCTCTCCGCCAGTTTGGGGCCGATCGCCTCGACCCCCTCAGAGTCGTGCACGTCGACGACGCCGCGGAGGAGGGGCAAAGGGCAACCCTGCGCAATCAGGTCGAAGCCAATGCCATCATCGATCACGTTCAGAAGATCATCGACGACCCGATGTGCCGCAACAAGACCATCGGCATCATCGCGCTGCAGAGCGGCAAGCAGACACAGGTCCTTGAAAAGCTGCTCTACGAGCGCGTCGACCCGGCCGAAATACGCCACCGACAAATTCGAGTCGGCCAACCGCCCGACTTCCAAGGCGACGAACGCGACATCATCCTGCTGTCCATGGTCGTAACGAAGGCCAGGAAAGCCCTCACCGGCCGCACCGAGCAGCGTCGGTACAACGTCGCCGCCAGTCGCGCCCGTGACCAACTCTGGCTGTTCACCTCGGTGCCCCTGGCCAGCCTGAACCCCACCGACCTCCGCCACTCCCTGCTGACCTACATGCTCCACCCTCCAGCGACCCTCACGGTTGATCCCGAGCTCGACGACGTCACCCCCGGCACCCGCACCGAACCCTTCGCCTGCCTGCTACAGCAACGCGTCTTCCTGGAGCTGCGCCGCCGCGGCTACGCCGTAGTCCCGCACTACCCCGTCGACCACCGAGCCATCGATCTTGTTGTCGTCGGCGACAACGGCCGGCTTGCCGTCGAGTGCGACACAGCGTCGCGGAACCGACAACCTGAACAGGTCCAGCAGGAACTGCACCGCGAGCGGGAACTACGCCGAGCTGGCTGGCAGTTCATCCGCATCAGAGACAGCGAATACCTGCATGACCCCGCTGCCGCCCTCGAACCACTCTGGCAGCAACTACAGCAACGAGGCATCGAACCCCGTTCACTTCCCGCAGCACCACGCCAGCAGCCACATTGGAGACCCACACCGCTGTCCGACGACGAAGACGACCTCTAGGAGACCCACGTGCTCGAAGGTATCGACGACAACATCCTCGACGAGATCGCCCGAATCGCCTGCGGCGGCGACGACTACCCCGTGTACCGTCGTGCGGCCGAGCTGCCCAAGCTTCTCCAACAAGCCGGCTGGGAGAACGTCGCGCCATACAACGGCGAACAGCGCCGAAGCTGGCTCACCAGCCAACTCCGTCAACGTCGAAACGCACCCGGGGCCATCGACGCGCTCGTCTGCCGCCTTGCCGACCGACGTGAGTACGTCCATCGCAACGAGCCTCTCGCCGCCGCCGAGGTCACCAAGCTACTCAACAGCGTCCTCGCCATCGAAGGCTTCGAGATCGCACACAGCCAGGGGCGACCCGTCATCCGCCCCTACAAGCAACCAGAGGACCAAGAGCAACAGTCACCAGACGTCATGCTCCACGTGGCCATGGCCGACATCGTCCGCGACACCGACCTCGCCATCGTCCTTGAAAGCCGACTCAACGAGGCACGCATCTGCGACCGCAACGGTGCCTACGCCAGCGCGATCATCATGCTCGGCAGCCTTCTGGAAGGCGTTCTTCTCGACGCCGTCAAGGCCCGCATGCCCAACTCGCACAAACCCCTCGACAAGTGGACCCTGCACGAGCTGATCGAGACCGCTCACCGAGAAAAGTGGATACAAGCCGACGTCCGCGGCTTCGCTGGAAAACTCCGCGAATATCGCAACCTCGTGCACCCCAACGCCCAAGTAAAAATCGGCCACGCCCCAGACCGCGATACCGTCAGCATGTGTTGGCCCGTGATCAACGCGGCCCTCAATGACTTGGCGGCCACCGCAACGTGACAGCGAGGGTGGCCTCCCGCACTCATTTGAGCCGAGGGCCCGGGCGACCTTCTCACTGACGGCAGACTGCTAAAATCACGGCATGACCACCCATGCTAAGCATGGGTGCCGCAAATTCGTGTGCGAATCTCGGACACGTTATTTCCACACGGAGCGTGATAGTTCTTCGTGTTTTGCGTGATCCACGTCCCGTTGGGCGGGGATTTTTGCTGTGGTGGCGAGGAAGCTCTCCGCAGGTGTGCGGCAGTCGATGCGTTCGCGCTCACGTGGGCGCTGGGAACGAGGACGTGTAGGTCGAGCGCCTGTTGGCCCCGTACCCGTGCAGCCGGACGACGAGCTTCGCCGGCTCGGCTCGCGGCTTTGGGTGTTGGTCGCCCAAGCCGCGTTCGACGCAGACGGCCCAGCGGGGTCATCCGGCGTCAGCAGGGCAAGGGTGTCTTCGTCACCGACCCAGACTTGGATGCGCGAACCCTGATCTTCCGTGTGTTGTCCCATTCCGGCGCTGAGTGTGCGATTATCGCACCATGGCAGATGGCTGGGACTGGCCCCTCGTCGGTGAGCAGGTACGGCAAGCCCGCCTGTCGTTGGGGATCTCGCAGCAGGATCTCGCGGCGATGGTGGGGTTAGACCGAACCATGCTGGCCAAGGTTGAGGCTGGCAGCCGCCGTTTGGACGGCTTGGAGCTGGCTCGGCTTTCCAGGGCACTGAAGGTGTCGATGGAGTACTTGATTCAGCCGCCGCCAGCGGTGTTGTCCCGACGGGCGGCGCCGCTGACCGAGGAAACGGACACTGAGGCAGCACGGTCGTCGGAACGCCTCGAAATCGCCATGGTTGAGTGGCTGCGCAATGTCCAGCAGTTGCTGGACATTGGCGTGTTGCGTACCCGTCCTTTGCTTCGCTACCCGCACCCGGTGGCATCCGAGGACGATGCGCGTCAGACAGCCCGGTGGTTGCGACAGCGGTTCGGGCTCGGTGATGAACCGATCGGCAGCATCATGGACGTCTGTGAGCGCGCAGGTCAGTGGGTTCTGGTCACCGACCTGCCAGGCGACGGCGCATCGCTCATCGAGGGCGACATCGCCGTTGCTGTCGTGAGCACTACGGGCGATCCTGGCCGCCGTCGGGCTACCGCTGCACATGAGTTGGGGCATCTCATCATTGGTGATGAGTATTCCGCCGACCTCGGCGTGAGTGCCTCGCGTGCAGAACGGGAGGCGGTGATTGATGCCTTCGCCGCGGAACTGCTGCTGCCCGTGCAAGCGATTGCCGCAGCCGGAGCCCGCGGGACGGTGAGCCGGGATCAGATCGTGAGCTATGCGGCTCGATACCGTACCTCTTGGTTGCTGGCGTTGCGGCAGGCTGAGCAGGCAGGGACCATCGACGCAGAGACGCGTAGGGCCTGGAGCCAGGTTCGGCCGACCCACGTGGAGTTCATGGAGGCGTTGGGCTGGGCACCGCAGCCCGACCTTGCGTTGGTGCGGGTATCGCCCGCCTACGCAAAGGCCGTGATGGAAGCGTTGCGGAACAGGCGAATCACCCGGGCCAGGGCTCTGGAGTTGATGCATGGCCACATCGCCGAGGCGGATCTACCGCAGGAGGACGACCTGGAGATCGCGCCGTGAACCAGTTGGCGCAAGCCACCTCCGTCCTTGTGCTCGACACGATGGTTCTCAGCCACTTCACTCTCGCTGACCGGCTAGACGTCTTGCATGATCTGCTGCTCGATGCCGATTGTTGGACGACTCAGGTGGTTCGGGAGGAGTTGCGGGCGGGATCTGAGGATCATCGTGAACTGGCCGTCGCCTGCGAGGCGGACTGGCTGGCCACTGCCCAGCTGGACACGCTCGATGAGGTGCGGTGCTTTACCAAATGGGCCGCGCGGCTCGGCTCGGGTGAGCGCGACCTCGGGGAAGCGTCCGTTCTCGCGGCCGCCGAACTGCGGGGAGGCGTGGCGATCACGGACGACAGGAACGCGACGCAGGTCGCCCGTGCCCACGATGCCCGCGTCCATGGCACCATCTGGCTTCTCGCGGGGGCCTGCCGGGACGGCAAGCAAACCCTGGCGGCTGCGGGGAACCTCATTGAGGCACTGAGAGCAACCGGTGCTCGTCTGCCCTGCTCCGGAGCGGAATTCCCGGACTTCGCCCGTAAGCACAACCTCCTGTAGTCGCTACTGACAACTTCTTGGCTTAACGAAGGCAGTGTCTCGTACGCGGCGGCTAGAGGCTTCGCGTGGTCGACCGGAAGCTGCTCTTGTCCGACCTGCAGAAGTAGTCCCGACGAGTACAAGACCGCCTGGCACACCCGCCAGAACGACCTGGCTGAGCCAGCTATCGCCACCCCCTGCACCAAGCGGCGGCAGGTAACCGCCGCTCCACCAACCCGGGGGAAGCTTGCCTGGCAGCCATTCAATGCTTCGTCATGAAATGAGTAATCCGGAGTCCTGGCCACTCCGACCGTCGGCTAATTCTCCACAGTGCCCGCTGACTGAGGTGATCTCAGCAAGGCTCGGCGGCCGGGTGGGGATGACACGGGCGTAACGTCCATACCGGATGGTGTTGGATATGGACGTGGAGCCATCGATAGACAGGTTCTTGCGACAGAATCCAGTCTTCGAGAGGGCTCCACGTGATCGCCTATTCTGCCAGGCTCGACGTGCCCAGGGAACTCGTACAGCACGTGGCGCGGCTGCTTCGCGCTGAGCGCCGGGCGGTGGGCACCCGAGCGGGAACCCGTGCGCTGACGTGCTTCTACCAGGCGATCCTGGTGTTGGTGTGGTTCCGCAAGGGTGAGGACAAGACCACCCTCGGGGCGGGGTTCGGGGTCTCGCGGGCTACGGCCTACCGGTACGTTGCCGAGGCCGTGCGGGTCCTGGCGGCGCAGACACCCACCCTGCACGACGCGCTGCGCCGGGTCGCCGCCGACGGCTGGTCGCACGTGATCCTCGACGGGAAGCTGTTCGACACCGACCGCCTCGCCGAGACCACCGTAAGCGTGAAAGGCGACACGATCGACGCCTGGTACTCCGGGAAACACCGCGACTTCGGGGCGAACATTCAGGCGGTGATGCGCCCCGACGGGCTCCCGATCTGGACCTCGGATGCGATGCCCGGGCATCTGCATGACCCTGACCTGCGCCCAACGGTTGGACGTCACCGGCGCCCTGTACTGGGCGGCCTCCCAACTGCGGCTGCCGACCCTGGCCGACTCCGGCTACGAAGGCGCTGGCCAGGGCATCCACGCTCCGTACAAGCAGCCCGCCGACGGCCGCCGGCTCGCGGTTGACAACCGGACCTACAACGCCGTCCTTCGATCAATGCGGTGCCTCGGAGAACGCGGCTTCGCGATCCTCGTCGGCCGCTGGCGGACCCTACGTCACAGCACAGCCAGCCCACGCCAGGTCGGCGACATCGTCCGCGCCGCTCTCCACCTCACCCATTTCGAATACCGATACCTACCGGATTCTTGTTGAGATCACGTCACTGCTATAGGATTACGGCATGAGCACCCATGCTGAGCATGGGTGCTGCAAATTTGTGGTCGAATCCCCCCTTGAACCCGGGCAGTACACGTCGTTCCGATTCACCACCCATCTGATCGCTGCCGGCATCGACGCCTCGATCGGCAGCGTCGGCGACGCCCTCGACAACGCGCTGATGGAGTCCACCATCGGCCTGTACAAGACCGAACTGATCAAACCCCGCCGCCCCTGGCGCAGCCTCGCCCAGGTCGAACTGGCCACCGCCGAATGGGTCGACTGGTACAACAACCAGCGCCTGCACTCAGCGACCGGGCACGTCCCACCGACCGAATACGAATCGATGTTCTACGCTCAACACCAGCCCCGCGAGGTGGTTGGAGCCAACAGCTGAGGTCTCCACAGAACCCGGAGCGGTTCAATGGGGCTTCGGAGATGACTGTCTGTGCGTGATGACTGCGGATCACCGCGTGTTTGCAGGCGAGCCGGCAGCAGTCAGGCTGTCCGGTGGGCGGGGCTGCCAGGGGCCACGTTGCTCAGGGATGGTGGACATGGGGAACTCCTGCTCAGGTGTTGGGGGTTTCGGCGGCTTTGCGCAGGTGGTCAAGCCAGGACGCGAGCGAAGCGTCGAGGGCGTTGCGCAGGTTGTCGGGGTCGGCGTGGACCGGTTCGCCGTCCCAGGACTCGGCGGTGTGCACGATGGTGCTGTCACCGTCTGCGGTGAACGTCCATTCGTGGATGCCGGTGATGCCGTGTGCGGGGCCGCCCCAAAGGATGCGGTGGGGAGCGTCCACGGCGTAGACGGTGGAGATGATCGACAGACCGGCGGTGCTCCACCGGAACGTGGCTCCTGGCTGGAGGTCGCTGTCGGTGTGTGCGGTGTCGATGTCGCTCTGCCAGTGGGTCCAGCCGTTGACGTCGGTGTGTAGCCGCCATACGCGCTCGATGGGCGCGTGGACGCGGATCTGCTTTCGTACGACGATGGCGGCGTTGTTATCGATAGTGGTGACCATGATCAGCCTTTCAGGTCGGTGTCGGGGATCCAGGACCCGTGGATGCCTGCCGGCACCCGGCGGGGTAGCTCGACCGCGGCGACGGTGGCGAGGTCGGAGGCGTCGAGAATGAGCAGCTCGGAGGAGTTGGACCCGAGGTCGCTGACGATGGACAGCAGGTAGCCGTCCTCGTCGCTGGTGCCGCCCTCGGCGGGCACGAAGTACGCCTCGCCGGGCAGCCGGTCACGGCCCAGATCGGCCACCTTGCGGGCGCCGGTCTGGTGGTCGTACTTGACCACCGCCCAGTCGCTGCGGCCGCTGCCGGGGAACGCCAGGGCGTAAGAGTGCCGGTTGGGCAGTCCGACCAGGCGGTTGTCGATGGTGGGGAACTCGGTGAACAGGTCGTCGGAGACCTGCTCGGTGGCCTTGCCGGTGGCCGGATCGAGGATCCACCGGTACGCGGTCATCCCGGTCCCCGGCGTCGTGGCGTAGCCGGGCGCGCCGACCCACCACTTCCACGTCGACTCCCACGACGTGCGGTCGTAGCGCGGCCCGTCCAGCACGATCCGCCCGGCCAGGTCGACGTAGGCGTTGGTGCTGTGCAGCAGCGCGCTGGGCTCGACATCGAACCACTGCACGACGGCGGGCCCGGTACGGGGCATGACACCGATGTGCGAGGGGTAGTCGTCGTTCCACCGATACGGGATGCCGGACTGCTCCGCCGGGTTGAACGTCACGGGCAGGTCCAAGAAGATCACGTGCTCGGTGGTGATGGCGAAGTCGTGCATGAGCGAAGGCCCGGCGCTGTCGATGACCTCGACCCGGGTGATGTGCCCGTCCGGCGACGCGGTGTAGTAGATCAGGTGTGGCGGGAACGGCGAGTAGCACAGGAAGTGCAGCTCACCGGTGATCGGGTCCTCTTTCGTATGGGCAGTCATCGGTGTCTTGAGCCCGCCGTGGAAGTCGAACACGCCAACGGTGTCCAGCTCGGGGGTAACCTCCCAGGGCAGGTTCACCTCCTGCAGGGCGAGCAGCCGGCCGCCGAACTCGACCAGGTGCGTGGCGGCCGCGCTGGCAGCAAGGTCCATCGAGCCGTCCGGGCGGAACAGCGGGGCGTCGTCGTCGAGGGCGGTGGTGTGGACCCACCGGTTGCGGTACCACTCGGCGCGGCCGCCACACAGCCGTACGCCGTGCAGCATGCCGCTGCCACGGAACCAGTGCGTCGGGACGACGCCGGGCTTCGGGTTGTGGCCGTTGCGGATGTAGCGGCCCTCCAGCTCGGGCGGGATCGTCCCGCGAACGGTCAGGCCCGTCGCGGAGGTCTCGTCGGTGACGGGCGTGTAGTGCCCGCTGAGATACGGCTTGGCGATCTCGGTCATACGTTTTCCTTTCCAACTCGCCTGGATGCGGTGCGAAGGACGAAGGCCAGTGCGGCGCCGGCGCCGGCGATGGCGGCTGCCCCGGCGAACGCTGCGCCGTAGCCGCCGGTCGTGCTGGCCAGCGGGATGAGCGCGGCCAGGCCGAGCGCCCCGCCGACCTGCCGGGTGGTGTTGACAAGGCCGCCAGCCAGCCCGGCGTCGGCTGCGGCGACGCCGTCGGCGGACATCTCGGTGAGCAGTACGAACGCCATCCCCATGCCAGTACCGACGAGCAGTGACGGTGCGGCCAGGACCGTCAGGAAGGAACCGGCTGCCGGGGTCCTGGCAAGCCAGAGCAATCCGACCCCCAGCGCGGCCAACGCGCTGGTCACAGGGGTGGTGGCGCCGTACCGCCTCGCCAGCCGGGGAGCGAGCGCGGAACCGCCGATGATCGCCAGGGCGAGCGGCAGTTGCGTGAGCCCCGCTCTGACCGGGGAGTAGCCCAGGGTCTTCTGCTGGTAGAGCGGCAGGAAAAAGAAGACACTCAGCCAGGCCGCGCCGAGAAGTGCCATCAGGAGGTTCGCTGTGGCGACCGTGCGGATCCGCAGCATGCCGGGCCGCAGTAGGGGATGCGTGATCCGTGTCTGGGCCAAGGCGAAGATGAGCAGCAGCAACGCGCCGCTGAGCAGCCACAGCCAGCCGCCCTGCGTCAGGCCGACCGTCACCAGTACCAGACCGCTGGTGACCGTTGCCGCGCCGGTGACGTCGATGCATCCGCCCCCAGGGCGGTCGGCGGGCACCAGCAGCCAGGACGCAACAAGTATCGCCGCGGAGACGACAGCGACGGCCGCGAACACCGACCGCCAGCCCAGCAGGTCCGTCAGTACCCCGCTCAGCAGGACCCCTGCCGCGCCGCCCAGCCCGGAGACCGCGCCCCAGACGGAAATCGCACGGGCCCGGCCACCGCCGGCAGGGAAGAGCGTGAGCACGATCCCGAGGGCTGTGGGGGCCAGCAGCGCCGCCCCGAAACCCTGGACGCCGCGTGCAGCGATCAGCGTCCACGACGACGCCGCCGCACCGGCGGCCACCGAACCCGCGGTGAACACCGTGGTCCCGGCGAGGAAGATCCGGCGCCGACCCAGGACGTCACCGAGCCGGCCGCCGAACAGCAGCAAGGCCCCGAAGGTCAGCACGTAGGCGTTGACCACCCAGGACAGGCCGGCCGGCGACAACCCGAGGCCCTGACCGATGGCGGGCAGCGCCACGTTGACGATGGAGGTGGTCAACACCACCAGGAACTGGGCAGTGGCGACAACGGCCAGCGGTCGCCATGGACCCTGCATGAGCCCTCCCGGTCTGCTCCGGAGCAAGGCCCTCCGGTGAACCGCGCCGGAGATCACCGGCGCGATCCACACCTTGGTCGCGATCGTTGCTCAGTTACCAGCCCATCAGATGCTCACCTTGTGCTCAGTGGTCTCCCTGCGCCAGAGCAGCTCGCAGACCCGCTGCTGGCCCCGGTCCAGATGACGGCGATACGTGCTGAAAGGCAGGCCCAGCCGCTCGGCCGCCGCCGCCTGGTTCGGCACCCGGTGGAAGAACGTGGTCGCCAGCACCGCGTGCAGCTTCACGTCGCGCGGATCGTCACGCAGCGCGTCGACCGCCTCCATGATCAGCGCGGGCAGTACCTCGTTCGGATCACCAGCGACCATCCGGGCATGGCGCAGCGGGTTGGCCGCCAGCTCGTCGGGGCGGTGCCAGTCACGCAACGCCTCCCGCACCGCCTGATCAAACGCCGTGCGCGTCAAGGTCTGGACCGCTCGGGTGGGCACGTCCTCCGACAGGCTCCCTGGCTGGGTCCGGTCAAACCAGATCGACTGCGGCGTGGTCCGCCAGTCGCACGAAAACAGGCAGAACGGCGGCACCTCCACAGTACGGTAGTGCCCGAGATGCTCCATCAGCGGCGCCCACACCTCCGGGTACGGGCTGATGATGAAGGACCAGGCCACCCCCGGCCGGCGGATCCAGTCGGCGCAGATCCGCAACTGCATCAGGTGCAGCACCTGAGAGATCTCGTAATACGCCGGCGGGTACAGACAGTACCGAGTCAGCCGCACATGCTCTCCAGGGCGCAGCGGCGCCACCTTCTCGACATAAGCCCAGGCCGCCTCGGCAACCGGGTCACCTGAAGGCGGCTCGGTGAGCGCCAGCGAGAGCATGAACCCCTCCGCGCGGCCGGTGTGCGAGTCGCGGTAGACCCAGAACCCCTCCGGCTGTCGCCCAAGCCATCGCTGGACGATCGCCGCCGACTCAGGCCCCTCCGTGGCCTCGGTGAACACCGTGATCACCGCCTCGTCGCCGGGGCGCAGCACATCCTCGTGGAAGTCGCCCTCACGGCGCATCTGGAAGTAGGAGCCCATCGGCCCGTACCGCTTGAGGTAGCTGAGCTCCCGGATCGCCACCATCGCATCCGCGTCCGGGGCTGTCCGCGCTTGGTCAAGCAGGTGGTGACCCACCTTGCGGTGCATCTCCGCGTATCCCTGCGGGTCCCGCCAGCGCAGGTCGGCGTCGATGGTGTCGCTGACCAGATCGTGCAGATAAAGGCCCCGCCGTCCCCAGTCGGCCACCGGCAACCGGCGTAGCCAGTCGAACATCTCACCCGCCTGCTGCGGCCCGACCACCGCCCGCAGCAGTCCCTCCGTGGTGGTCATCGCGTGCCCGGCGACTTCCAGGGCGAGCCGGTGCACAGGTCCGGGCACGTCGCCGACCAACTGGGTGAGCAGCGCGGCCAGCACGTCCGGCGTAGGCTCCCACACGTCGCCCCCAACCGCGGCCGCGACCGACGCGCCCAGGTTGAGCGCAAGCGGATGGCCACCGGCGAAATCGAGAATGCGATCACGCGCAGCGGCAGGCAAACCGCGCGACTCCAGCAGGTCACGGGCTTCGGAGGGACTGAGATTGCCCAGCGGGCACACGGTCATCGCGTCCTGCCACGCCAGATCGCTGCGCCACACTGGGCTGGGAGGCTCGCGACCGGCGATGATCACGAGCGTCTCCTCGGGCAGCGAAGGCACGAACACCTCGCGCAGCCAGCCCTCCAGACCCTGGCAGTGCTCGAACGCGTCGATGATCAGCACGACACCGGCGACGACCGGGCCTCCGACTGCAGCCGTGAACCCGGCGGGTGAGGGGTCGATGAGTCGACCGTTGACCTCGATCACGCGCCGTCCGGCGTCGCGCGCCTCATCGGCGAACCGACGCAGCAACGTCGACTTGCCCACCCCGCCGGGACCATGCACGTACAACAGAACGGGGGAGTCAGAGCCGCCTGCCAGCGCCACCCGAAACTCCGCCAGCTCCGCTGATCTACCGACAAAGGCCCGCTCGCGCGCCCAGCGCAGGCGTTCTGCCAGGTTCATGCACCTCAGCCTACGAACCAATTGTCACGGGAACCTACTGTGATTCCGTGCTGGCCTACTACGGCAGCCGCCATTGGTGGTCTGGCCTGGCGGGATGCGGTGGGAATGTGCGAAGTGGACGCAGCCGCCTGTCGATCATGCGTTTGTGAGGACTACAAGATCGAAGGCGGCTGCTGTTGCCAGGGTAGCGGCCAGCCGCGCGGTGCGGGCACGAGCCGTCGTGCCACGGGTACACCAGGGTCGGCCCGTCGGAACCGTCGAGGATTCGCTCGGGTCGGACAATCGCCGGGTGCCGGACCGCGGCGTGCAGCCGGCTGGCGCGGATCAGCGAGACGCGGGCCTGGGGTGTGGTGGCCTTCTTGACAAACCAGCGGCGCCCGTTCGCTTCGACGCCGTAGGACAGGCACCCCGAGCCTTGAGCGTCGAAGACCGTGAACGCGGACGCGAGTGGCAGGTCGAGCACACCAGCGAACCTACTTCTTCACGGTTCGCGGAACCCTCATTTCCCATCCACACGAGCGGGCTGTGTCAGGTCACGACACGGACGCCGGGCCATCGCTCGGCAGGGCGGTGTCGGGCCAGTCGTTGCCGGGAGCGGTCAGGGCTGACCCGGGTCGGGTGGTGCGCAGGCCGGGGCTGGCTATGTGCCGGCGGGATGGCTGCCGGGCTCGGGGCCTTTGAGTCAGCTTGTCGCCTTGGCGGCCTGGTGGATGAGGTCCGCGACGACCTGCGGGTGGCTGAGCATCGCGCAGTGGGACGAGGTCGGCACCTCGACGCGAGGTGGGTGTGCCGGGCGGTGTAGGCAGCGGGCAGGACGGTGCCTGTGCCGGTTGTGATGTTGGTGACGTGGAGCTGTCCATCGCGGGTGATGGCGTTGATGCGCCACTGGTCGCGGTTGGTGACGTAGTCGGGGCCGGCGGCGATGCGCCGGTCGTTGCGGCGGGTGACGATGATGTCGCCCACGCTGGCCTGATTGCCGTCGTGCAGGCGGACGGCGCGGCCGGGTCGCACGCGGCCTGCGGTGATGAGCAGGTTGCGGGCGTGGTGGGCGATGTCGCTGGCCTCTTCGGTGGTGTCGACGACCATCATGCTGTGGCGGCCGGCGGTGATGTCGGCGAGCCACCGGGTCGGTTCCGGCTTCGAGTGCTGCCCCGTAGCGGCCGAGCTTGCTGTTACATGCGGCGATCTTGTCCCGTGCTGCCTGAAGCTTGTACTGGCGAGGTTGCTGTACTGAGAGTCGGCCATGGCCTGCAATGTGCTGTGGAGATTGCCGGGCCTCGTTGAGGCTGAGCTTGGCCGGGTCGGCCTGGTGCTGGGCGAGGTAGTCCTCCCAGGTGCGGGCCTCACGGGCGGTGGCCTTGCTGGCGTTCATGTACTGGTACCAGGCGTGCCAGCGTAGGCGTGCCTCGTTGCTGCCTTGGCGGCGCCACCGTTGAGGTCGAGGCGACCCTTACGGCCACCGGCGGCCTTGGTGATCGCGCCGAACTTTCGGGCGGCGTCGACCAGGTAGTAGTCCAGGAACCGGGTGATCCAGCCGACGAAGCGGCGGTGGCGGACGTGGAAGCGGCGCGACGGGGTGCCGCTGGCGTTGAGAAGATCGTTGACCTTCTCGCTGGCGGAGAACCAGTCGGCGTCCAGGCCGGGGTGGAAGACCACGGTGGACGACCTGGTTGGCGAGCGGGGTGTTGGTGCGCATGGGGGTGCTCCCTTCGCGAAGGGGTGGTGGGGTTGGTTGGTGTGCTGGTGGTGCCAGCGGATCGCGGTGTCTGGGCCTGGATGCCGCCGTGGAAGGCGCGGGGCGGGGACCGGAGCCGACCAGAAGGTGGGCTGTGTGATCCGCGCGGGCACGGGCAGGTCCAGGAAGGACAGGCGGGCGGCGGTGCGGGCAAAAGAGAAGAGAAGAAGCTCACTGCACCGTAACGGCCCGACCTGTCAGCACAACCCCTGTCAGGAAACTCGACCATGCCTCTGACCTGCGCTGACAGGTTTTGCGGCCTGCCGGTCAGGTTCTGTCAGGCCCCGAGGTGCAGGACGCCGTCGACGAAGTTGGGATTGGATGGGTTGTTGCTGCCGTGGAAGCTGGACAGCTGCTCCAGGCGGACCCGCTGCGTGCCGTCGCCGGGCAGCCACACCGCTTGCGCGGGGTCGGCGTCCTGGGTCGCGGTGACTGTGGTGACGCCACCGGGCTCCTGACTGAGCAGCCGGTGCAGGTGCTCTTCGCGGATCGGGCTGGACAGCCAGAACAGCACCGGGTACCGAGGCCCGCCCCCGGCGGCGAACTTGCGGTAGCCGTTGAGCTTGGCAACGACGCGGGTCAGCGGTTCGCTGCCGGTGTCGGCCTCCAGCCAGAACCCGGCCGTCTGCCCGCCTCGGCCCCACAGCCCATGCCCGTCCGGGTTGATGACGGTCTTGGTGCTCTTGAACTGTTGAGCCTGCTGCTCCGACCACCATCGGTCCAGCGATGCTCCGTCGTGCCGGCGGGCGTGCTCGCCGAGGCGGACGAAGAACTCGTTGACCGTAAGCAGGTGCTGCAGGCGCGGGCTGGCCGACAGGCGGGCGATGCGCTGGCTGGAGGCTCGTGGCGTGGGCTCGGGCTCACCGCGTGATGCGGCCTGGAACCGTTGCCCTGCGTGGCCCAGGACCCAGTGGTACGGGTCGGTGCCTCCGCCGGTGCGGGCGAACCGGAACCGGTCGACCAGCTCGAGGTCGAGCAGTTCGGCCAGCCGGTGCCGGGCGGTACGCGGGGCGTGGAAGAACAGGCGGGTGATGTGGTCGGTGGTGAGGACCTGGTGGTGGTCGAGCAGGGTCACGAGCTGACGGTCACGACTGGTGATGTGCGGATAGATGGCCAGCAGGCCGTGAGAGGACCGCGCATGCGGCATGGATGTCACCCCTGTGTGGAGAAGAGGAGTCCCTATTGGGAGTCTGGACGAGTTGATCTTTCTTGCGGCCTGACAGGTCCGGGTGTTTGGCCTGGTCAGCCACCTGACAGGGGACCTGTGGCGAGGTCCGTTGGGGGCTCCGATGGGCAACATCCCCAACGGAGCCCCCCACGCAGGCGCCCGGGGCAGCCCCAACGGTCCGAGCGAGATCGGTCAGTCGGTGCCGCTCATGCGCCGCCGCATCGCCTCGCGGGCCACCCGCTGCATCGGCGGTTCCTCGCCGTCGACGGCGTGCGCGGCGGCGATCTCCTGCCGCAGCGCGGTGGCCTCGCCGACGATCGGCGTCGGCGGGTTGGTGGTGAAGGTGAACGCGGCCATCTCCCGGTTGCCGACCAGAAGCCGCGCCGCGGCGGTGTAGACGTCCAGGTGTCCGAGATCGTGATCGTCGAGTTCCGGCTTGGTGTGCCGGGACATCTCCCGCGCGTCGGTGGGGTCGATGTTGAACACGATCTTGGAGCGGGCGTTGGCCGACATCGCGGCGGCCGTCTCCTTGGGCAGTTGGGCGAGATCCTGATGGGCCAGGACCATGCCGAGGCGATAGCCTCGGGCCTCGGCCAGCATGTCGTCCACGCTGCCCGGCAACGTGAGGAAGTTGTGCGCCTCGTCAATGTATAGACAAGCGTCTTTTCGCTGGTCTTCCGGGATCGCGGCGCGGGCGATGGCGGCCTGCCAGACCCGGGCGACGATCAGCGAGCCCAGGATGCGGCTGGTCTCCTCGCCGAGCTGGCCTTTGGGTAGCCGGCACAGTAAGACACCGCCGTTGAGGATGTCGCCCATCTTGAACGAACTGGTCGAGTTGCCGATCACGCTCTTGACGAAGTCGCGCAACAGGAACTGCCGCAACCGTGCCAGCACGGGCGCGATGACTTGGCCCCGGAAGTTCTCGTTGATCGAGTCGTACCAGGTCCAGAACCCGGCCAGGCCGTCCGGGTCGTCCAGGCCCACCGTGTAGCGGCCCCGGAACGTGCGGTCCGACAGCAGCGGCGGCACCAGGCTCAGCGTCGGCTCGGCATGGCGCATCAGGGTCAGGCACGCCACCCGCAGGGTGTCGTCCATACGCGGACCCCACTGCCGCGCGAAGATCTTCGCGAAGATCCCGACGAGGTTATCGACGGCCAGGTGCGGATCGTTGGTGTCCTCCAAGGGGTTGAACTGGCCGGGGTTGGGCTGGTCGGGGTCGATGAGCACGATCCGTTTGGCCAGCGACGCCGGTACCCGGTCGAGGATGTCGGTGATCAGGTCCCCGCGTGGGTCGATGACCACCGTCCCGCGCCCGGCCTTGATGTCGCCGACGATCATGTTCAGCAGCAACGTGCTCTTGCCGACGCCGGTCTTGCCGATGACGTGCATGTGCTGGCGGGCGTCGACCACGTTCAGGCCCACCGAGTAACCCCCGATCTGCGACCTACCAAGGACCTTCACGCCTCGTCCGCCGGAGGGGATCTGCACCGGCGCCGGCATCGCCTTGGCCCGAGCCCGGTCCAGGCCCGGCACCGCCAAGTCCTGCGGCAGCGCGGCCATGGCCGCTAGCTCCGGCACGGTGGCCAGGAACCCGCGCCGCAGCCGCCTCCCGGCGATCGTGGCCACCGGCTGCGGCATCTTCATCCTGCGCAGCCGGTTCGGTCCGGTGTACGCCGCGGCGGCCGAGGCGATCGTGAGCCCCAGGCCGACGAGGCGCTCGCGGATCTGCCTCGCCCGCTGCTTGTCCGGCACGGTCTTGCCCGCGTCGGCGGCGACCGCGAACCTGATCGCGATCTCGAAGTGCGGCACGGTGACGGCCTTGTCCACGATCGTGCGGGCGTCGGCGGTGGCCACCGGGTCACGCTCACCGGCCCGCACCGGTGTGCGGGCCTGGGTACGCGGCCGTGACGGGCCGGGGGTGAACGCGTCCAGGAGCCATATCAGCGGTTCGGTGAGCAGTAGCGCGAACCCGGAAACAGCACGGGCGGCCACATCGGGCCGCCCGTAAGGGTGTGTGCTGGTCGCCGCCGCCGTGCGTCTGGCGGCGCGAACCCGCCGGGGTGCTGCTGGGCGGGCCAGGATCTGCACGCACGCGTGCTCGCGGTCGCGGACCTCGGCCCCGGCCGACAGCAGCGCCCGCAACGGGTCGACGTCGTGCTCGCTACGCAGCGGTAGCGCGTCGGCCGACTGCGGCCAGTGCGCCCCGCCGACCTGCTCGAACACCGATGCGGTGATCGGCGCGGCGGCGTCGGTCACGGTGAGGGTCGCGGCGGGCCAGGCAGCCCGGATCGCGGCCTCGACCGCGCCGGGCGGAACCGTGCCGGGCACCCACACCCGGATCGTCAGCGTGCGGCCGGTCCAGGTGTACTCCCAGCCGATGTGCGGCATGCCGTAGATCCGCCGCCACACCGAGGGTGTGAGGACGCCCATGATGGTGGTCCAGAAGGCGGCGGCGGACTCCGGCGTCACCACCGGCGGCGCGGCCACCGTCAGCCACCGCGCCCCGGTGGCGTAGCGCTGGTGCCGCCAGGCGAGCACCTTGTCATGGGCGACCACACCGCCGACGATCACGGCGGCGGCCACGAGCGCCAGCCACGGCCGCGCCGTCACCCACGCCCATAGGGCAGCGAGCCGGGTCCAGGTGTCGGGATTCATGACGCCTCCCCGATACCTGTGACGGCGATCTTGTGCTCGGCCGCCGACCCGACGCTGCGGAACGGAATGCGGGAGCGGCCCGCGATGAGCAGCCCCTCTCCGCGTGGTGCCGCCAGCAGCAGCCGGGCCTCACCGGCGGTCAGCGAGAACGCTTCCTTCACCTTGTCGATGGCCTGGGTCGACTGGTGCATGAGCACCTGCGTGGCGGCGTTGGACACCACCGCCAGGCCAAGATCGGTGGATAGGACGTCGGCCGCGTCCTGGGTGACTACGCACAGACCCGCCGACCTCTTGCGCGCGGCCTTCGCCATCCGGAACAAGAACCGCGCGCCCTCGCCGTCGCGCATGAGCAGCCACGCCTCGTCGACCACGACGAGCTGCCGCCGCCGGCGAACGCCGGTGGACGGAGTGCCGATGCCCGACCAGATCGAACCCAGCGCCAGGAGCGTACCGACCGTGCGCAGCTCGTCGGGCAGGTGCCGCAGCGACCAGACCACGAGGTGCCCCTCGGGCGCGGTAGTGGTCGGCCCGTCGAACAGGCTGGAGAAGTTCCCGACTGTCCATGGGGCGAGCCGGGCGGCCAGCTGCCCGGCCGCCGGGTCGTCGTCGGCCGTCAGGGTTTCGGCCAGGTCCCGTAGCAGCGGCGCCGGACGCGACCAGGTGGCCGGGTCGCCGTTGATCCCGGCCGCAGCATAGGTGGCCGTAATCGCCTGGTCGAGGGCTGCGCGTTCGGTCGGCGGCGGCGGTGCGCCGGGCATGACCGCGATCAGCGTGTGCAGGTACAGCCCGCGCCGGGTCAGGGTGTCTGCCCGCTTGTCGGCATTGTAGTTGTCCTTCGCCTGTTCGACCTGCGACGGGTCGCCTCCGGCGGCCATGTAGCGCAGGCCGCCCACGACGAGGAACATCGTGGCCACGGCGGCGATGATGCCCATGATCCGCAGACGGATGCCGTCGATGACCTGCGGGAGGGTTTTCGGGGCCGCGAGCGGCGCGGCGGCGATGATGTCGTTGAGTACGTGCAGAGTTGTGTGCATTGCGACGCTCCACAGGAATGTGGGGCCGCCGCGGTGGGGACCGGGCGAAGGCCGGAGAAGATCCGGTGGGGGGGGCTCCTCCCTTGCAAGGGAAGGGTTGCGGTGTCAGTACGCCGCGCCAGCCGTGCCGGACCTATGGGCCTCGCCCGTGGTTGGTCCCCACCGGGCGGGCATGCCGTGGATGACATGCACCGCCCAGATCCGGACTGTCAGGTCGATCGAACCGGCCTGCGACCTGTCACGACCTTGCAGAACCTGACCGCGACACCGGTTCGCTGAACCTGACAAGCCTGCCGCGCAACGCAAGCGCCCGCAGACGCAAGAAGGCCGCCCCGGGCGATGCCTTGGGCGGCCTTGTGGTGCAGGCGATCAGGCGGTTTGCCGGTCGGTCAGGCGGCCATGGGCTCGCGCAGCGTGCGCACCGGCCCGGAGAGTTCCCTCGCACCACCGCGGCGGCCACCGCACGTTCCGCGCGACGCCTGCGCATCCGCAGCGCGGAGGCCGTCACACCCTGCTCGGCGGCCAGCTGCTCGATGAGCGTGTCACCGAACCGGGTCGCACTGATGAGCTCGGCGGCCTCGCCGGAGATCAGGCCAGCGGCGGCGGCCCGGCCGAGCAGCAGATCCGGGTGGCCGTACGGCATCTTCGGGGTACGCGAACCGCTGGACAGATCGAGCGGCAGCTCCTCGGTGTCGTGGGCCTTGATGACCGCGACCCCCGCCCGCCACGCCGCCCAGCACGGCCGCAGCCACAGCCGGGGCGTGTCCAGGTCGGCGGTGCGCAGCGCCGCCAGGAACCCGGCCAGCACCTCGGAGTCGACGTCTGCGGCGTGCCGGGTGTGCCCCCGGCTGATCTTCGCGGCGAGGTGGGTGAGGGCGGGCAACGCGACGCCGATCGCGCCGACGACCCACGCCTGTCCCCATTCGCGGGCGTGCAGAGCGAGCTGCCGCCACAGGGCGTCGGTGGTCTCGGAGTCGTAGCGCTCGAACAGCACCAGCTTGCGCAGCTGGTCCGGCGGCATGGTCTTGTCGGACAGGCCCGGCACCGGGCGGGCGTCGAAGCTCAGCGGTTCGGGTTCGCAGGTCAGCAGCTCGAACGCCTTCTCGGCCTGGCCCAGCGCGCCGCCGGGGCGGAAAGAGGTGGTGGTTGGCATGTCGTGTTCCCTCGTGGGCGAGCCAAACGCCGGCTACGGCGGCTCATGACCTCGATTGGAGTGCGGCGACCTGACAACAGAAGGCTCTGTTAGATCGGGACAGGTTTGGACAGGTCGTGTCAGGCTTTCGCCTGTCAGACGGCCCGGCGGCCCGGTGCTCTGACGGGTCCTGTCAGGACGGGGTCGGGTTCGATCGGCCCAGCAGCGCCGTTCTGGTAGCTGTCAGTACGCCCGCCGGTCCGGGGGCCACCGTGCCCATGACCGAAACCAATCACCACTACAGCGCACCGGTCCCGGTCGGGGACGTCGTGCCGGCGACCCGCCCGTGCCGATCACCGTCTGGCCGGTGCCCGCCCCACATCAGGGCGACACCATGTCCAACGCCATGGGTGTGCGGCTCGTGCACAACCTCACCCACCCCGGCGAGCTGATCATCGATCTGGCTGACGGGCCACAGCTGGCGGTCATCGCGGCCAGCCGCCGCAGCCACCTGCAGGCGGCCCGGCAGACCGGCTGGGGGCGTGAGCCCGCGCGGCTCATCGTCACCGGCTGGCCGGTCGACAGCCCGGCCTCGGCGGTCGAGTTCTTCGGCCGCTGCCGGGACGCCCTGCTGCCGGGCAGCTGCGTGGCAGTCCTGCTCAGCCACGACGTGACCGCACCGGTCGACGTCATCATCGCCGCCAAGGAGGCCGGGCTTTCGTACCTGCAGCACATCGTGGCGGCCGACCAGCCGCCCCGGCGTGACCAGCAGACCCTGCTCGACATCCACACCGACGTGCTGATCCTTCGCAACAGCACGCCGGGGAGCGGGGGTGGGCGATGACTGAGCCGATGCCGGTCACGTCGGTGTGGCTGACCTGTCAGCAGCCCTCCCGAGACCAGCGGCGAGGCCGCTACGCCCCAGAGAGCAGCAGCCACCCGGGCAAGATGCTGCCGCACCTCGCGGCACACGTCATCCGTACCTACACCGCACCGGGGGATCTGGTGTTCGACCCGATGTGCGGGTAGGGCACCACCCTCGTGGAGGCCATGCACCTGGGCCGGGAGGGCATCGGAATCGACATCGAGCCCCGCTTCAGCGCCCTCGCGGAGGCGAACGTGGCGCTGGCTTCGTCGCAGGGCGCGGCCGGCACCGGACGAGTCATCACCGGCGACGCCACCAGGTTGCTCGATCTGGTGCCCGCGTCCGCGGTCGGGCAGGTGGGACTCGTGCTCACGTCCCCGCCCTACGGCAGGGGGACTCACGGCCTCGTGCGGGCGACGAGTACCGGGGTACGCAAGCGGGACCACCTCTATGGGGACCGGTCCGACGGCAACCTCGCCTACGGGACTTGGTCCTGCTTGCTCGACGGGTTCGAGCAGATCCTTGCCGCCAGCTACCAACTGCTACGTCCCGGCGGGACCGTGATCATCACCTGCCGACCGGTACGCCGCCAGCGGGACGACCTGATCGACCTGCCCGGCGAACTGCTCGCCGTCGCACAGTCGGTCGGGCTGATCCCGGTGCGACGGTGCGCGGCGATGCTCGCCGCCGTCCGCGGCGGGCAGATCGTGCACCGGGCCAGCATGTTCGGCCTGATGGCGGTCCGCCGAGCCCGCACCGAGGGCGTCCCGGTGCACCTGGTTGCGCACGAAGATGTCTGGGTGCTCCGCCGCATGTGGGGCTCCGCGCCCGTGAACATACGGGCAGGTCAGACGCAGCGACGGTCGCCCGTCTCGGCAGTTGGCGCAACACCTGGCAGCGAGCGGTGGCGGGATTTGGGCAGCTCAGCCCTGTCCCGCCCCCCGCGATCGGCCCGGTCCCGTTGCCGGGCTGTCCGGCCGCCGCAGTCCCGCTGCCTCTGGCCCGGTCCCGCACCGAGCGCGGGCGGCGCGGGCGACGGTCCCGCCGCGCCCAGGCGCAGCGGGACCGTGACGCGCAGACGAGCGGGATCGGGCCGCCGCCGGGGCGGGACCAGTCCCGCTCGAGGTCCCGCTCCACGTGGCCGGCACCGGGACTCATCCCGCACCCACATCGCCCCGAGTCCCGCTCGGCGGTACTCGCAGCGACCGCCGATCCCACGCTGCCCGGTCATGCACGGACCGGGTCCCGCCGGGCTGTCGGCCGGGCGAGCCCGGTCACGTTTCTCGCCCTGCCGCCATCGGCGGCGACCGGGACGCCAAGCCGTCCAGCGAGCCGTGCCGCCGGCCGCGCCGCGAGCGCCACTGCAAACTGCACGAGCTGGTGCTGCAGCGCCGGCGTGCGCCGGCTATGCGGATGGGTCAGGCCCGGCACCTGCTCCGCGAAGGTCATCGCAGCACAGGATTTCGACACGCACTTGAAGCGACGTACCAACAGATCGATCACTACAGCCCGGCCGCCCAGCGCCGCGTCCGCGAGCCGGCGCCGGTACCTGCCATGAGCACGACCAGAAGTCCTGCTGCACCGAGGGCACCTGCCCCGACGCGTACGCGACCGCGCCCGCAAAACGATCGCCCCGGCCGATCGCTCGACCCCATCAACGACCACGTCGGACAGACGCGGCAGTGCCTTGATCAAACTGGAGAGCACCTCGCTGATCTTGACCTCTGCTCCACCCCGGTGACGAGCTGGGGGTGTCACGGGTACTGGCTGGGCGGCGTCACGACGAGCTGCGGCAGCAGTGGCGCGACTATCGCGCCGAGATGACCAGCTCAGCCCGCCCACCATCGAAGCTGGAGAGCGTAGGGCCGAGCGTCATCGAGCACCAGGGCGACGACCGGGCGACGGTGGCAGAGCAGGTAGCGGTGTGGTGGGACGGCCCGCACCTGCTCGCGGGCGACGACCATCCGTGGCGGTGGGAGCTGCGCAAGGACGACGGCGGGTGGCGCGTGTGGTCCGTCGAGCTGCCTCCCCGGTGCGGGGTGCTCGCCGTCGAACAGGGTGACGCACCTGCCGGACGCGTGGGCGCCGATCAGTGCCGGGCCAAGACGGTGGAACGGGCGAGCGCGGCCTGGAACAGCGCGATGCCGGCCAGGCCGGCTGCGGCGGCGGCCGCGGCGATCCGAGTGGTCAGGACGCTCATCAGAATTGCGGCGTGGATACCCGGCCGTTTAGGGCCGGGAGGAAACGCCGCTCCCTCCCCTCGCTGATCGTCCTACATGGACGGTTGGTAGATTGTCGGTTATGGGTGAGGTGGTGAAGCGGGCGTTCAAGTACCGCTTCTACCCGTCCCCTGAACAGGCTGCGTTTCTGGAGCGCACGTTCGGGTGTGTGCGTCTGGTGTACAACCGGGCGTTGGAGGCCCGTACCCGGGCGTGGGTGGTCGACCGTCAGCGCAGCACGTATGTGCAGTCCTCGGCGTGGCTGACCGAGTGGAAGCGCACGGATGAGTTGGCGTTTCTGAACGAGGTGTCGTCGGTTCCGTTGCAGCAGACGTTGCGGCACTTGCAGGCCGCGTACGTGGCGTTCTGGGACAAGCGGACCCGGTATCCGAGGTTCAAATCCAAGCGCAAGTCGCGGGCGTCGGCCGAATTCACCCGCTCCGCGTTCCGCTGGCGCGACGGTCAACTCACCCTGGCCAAGATGAACACCCCGCTGAACATCGTGTGGTCCCGGCCCCTGCCCGAAGGGGCGGAACCCTCCACGGTCACGGTGTCCCGGGACGCCGCCGGCCGCTGGTTCGTGTCCATCCTCGTGGAGGACCCGGCCGTGGTGCCGCTGCCGCTGGTTGGAACGGAGGTGGGTGTGGATGCGGGGATCACCAGCCTGCTCACCCTGTCCCACCCGATCCCTGGGGTGAGCGACGAGCGGGGCAAGGTGGCCAACCCGCGTTTCGGGCAGGCCGACCGGCGGAAGCTGGCCAGAGCGCAGCGGAACCTGGCCCGCAAACAGAAGGACTCCGCGAACCGGGCGAAAGCCCGGCTCAAGGTGGCCCGGATCCATGCCCGTATCGCCGACCGGCGGCGAGACCACCTGCACAAGCTGACCACTCGACTCGTCCGCGAGACTCAAACGGTCGTGATCGAAGACCTCAGCGTGCGTAACATGCTGCGCAACCGTCGCCTGGCCCGGGTCATCTCCGACGCATCCTGGTCCGAGTTCCGCCGCATGTTGGAGTACAAGGCGGCCTGGTATGGCCGTGAGGTGATTCCCGTCGACCGGTGGTACCCGTCGTCCAAGACCTGCTCGAGTTGCGGACAGGTCAACACCACCCTTGCCCTCAACGACCGCACCTGGACCTGCCCCGGCTGCCAAACCGGGCACGACCGGGACATCAACGCTGCTAGAAACATCCTCGCCGCCGGGCTGGCGGAGAGGTAAAACGCCTGCGGAGCTGACGTAAGACCTCAAGGGAAGAAGTCCTCCCGGAAAGGCAGTCGGCGATGAAACAGGAAACCCCACGGGCGACCGCGGGAATCCCGGTCCCTTCAGGGCCGGGAGGATGTCAAGTGGCGACAGTTCTACAACATGGTGCGAGTCGGTGCCCAGGGCATCTACTTCTCCATGTACGACGAGTTCAACGAGGGCAACCAGATCTGCAAGACCGCGGCGACCCTGGCTGATGTGCCCCCACCAACTCGGGGCTGCTCGCGCTCGACGAGGACGGGACCGCCTGCTCGTCCGACTACTACCTGAGGTTGACCGGCGACGGCGGCCGGATGCTCAAGGGCCAGATCGCCCTTACCCCCGTCCGGCCCACCCAGCCCAACAGCGGCACACCGCCGCCACCCCCGGCCGGGAACCTCGCGCTGTTCAAGCCGACGCAGGAAAGCAGCCACAACCAGGCGTTCGCGTCGGCCAACACCACCGACGGCGTTCAGGACAGCTACTGGGAGTCGGCGAACAACGCCTTCCCCCAGTGGGTGCAGGTCGATCTCGGGTCGACGCTCGCGGTGAACAAGGTGCTGCTGAAGCTGCCGGCATCATGGGGCTCGCGTACGCAGACGCTGTCGGTGCAGACGAGCCTCGACGGCGGCGGGTTCTCCACCGTGGTGAACTCCGGCGGCGTGGCCTTCAACTCAGGCAGCGCCAATACGGCCACCCTCACCTTCGCGCAGGCCAACGCCCGCTACGTCCGGCTCAACTTCACCGCGAACACCGGCTGGCCCGCCGCGCAGCTTTCAGAGCTGGAGGTCTATGGCCCGGCGGCCGGCG
This sequence comes from Micromonospora sp. NPDC048999, assembly GCF_040649295.1. Taxonomy (NCBI): domain Bacteria; kingdom Bacillati; phylum Actinomycetota; class Actinomycetes; order Micromonosporales; family Micromonosporaceae; genus Micromonospora; species Micromonospora sp. NPDC048999. The sequence goes on from NZ_JBEZFI010000052.1 coordinate 25,687, forward strand.
GCGACACCCAGCCGCCGACCAGGCCCGCCAACCTCGCCTCGACCGGGAAGACCTCCAGTAGCGTCTCGCTGTCCTGGACGGCCTCCACCGACAATGTCGGCGTCACCGGGTACCAGATACGCCAGGGCGGCGCGATCGTCGGGACGACCGCTGCCACATCCTTCACCGTCACCGGGCTGAACCCGTCGACGTCCTACACGTTCACCGTCACCGCCCAGGACGCGGCGGGCAACGTCTCGGCCGCCTCGAACGGCGTCACGGTCACGACCGACCCGGCACCCAACACCGACCTGGCGCGCGGGAAGGCCACATCGGAGAGCAGCCACACACAGGTCTATGGCTCAGACAACGCCGTCGACGGTAACCAGGACACCTACTGGGAGTCGGCGAACCACGCCTTCCCGCAGTGGCTGCAGGTCGACCTCGGCTCGGCGACCTCGGTCGGGCGCATCGTGCTGAAGTTGCCGGCGTCCTGGGGTGCGCGTACCCAGAACCTTTCGGTGGCGGGCAGCACGGACGGCGCGAACTTCACCACCCTCAAGGCGTCCGCGGGCTACACGTTCAGCCCGAGCGCCAACACCGCCACCATCACGTTCACCGCCACCGCCACCCGCTACGTCCGGCTCAACTTCACCGCCAACACCGGCTGGCCCGCCGGCCAGCTCTCGGAGTTCGAGGTGTACGCCTCCTGACCCTGGCGATCAGCGACCGCATCAACACACGACCGCACACCGGCAGGCACGCGGGCAGCCGTCCTGGACCTGCCGGTGTGGCGAAGGCGCAGGCTGACGCCACCAGCGTCACCGATTCGGATTTCGTCGCGGAGGCGGTCGCGGGTTCGGCCGTATACGGTCAGGCCCTGCGCAGGGCGTCCGGCGGCGTGCAGGCAGCGGATGAGCGCGGCCTGCAGCGGCTCGTCGAGCGGGTGCTCGGCAGCGACACCACGCAGGCTGGGGACGATGTCGGCGGCCATGCCTGAACGGATGCCGTGCTCGACGGCGCGGACTGCGGCGCGGACGCGTTCGTCCTCGATCGCCACCATCAGGGGTAGACCGCGCAGCGGCTCGTCGCCGGGCGGCGCGGCGGCGACCCGCAGTCCCTCGACGAGCAGCCGGATCGCCTCGGACGGTGCGGCCTGGTGCGCGTCGGCGACCAGCAATCGGAATCGCTGCAGCGCCTGCGGGGTCACACAGGCGTGGCTGGTGGGATCGCTGGGCTGTCGGCCAGCGTGTGCCCCCGCCCTGTGGGGCCAGAACACCACGTCCCCGGCGGCCGGGGGCACTGGTTCGGTGTCTGCCAGGATGAGCCAGCACGGTCCCTGCAGGATTATCTGGAAGCCGGCGGCTCCGGGCACGGAGGCGAACTGGTGCGCCCACGGGGCGTGCCACGCCACCCGCGCCGATCGTGGTTGGCCGTTGCGCGTGCATCCTCGGCGGGGAGGTCGCCGGCACAGTCGTCGAGGTCGGCGACGCCGTGCACACCCTGGCCGTCGGTGACCGGGTCATCGGCCGCAGCGCCAGCGCCGCGGCCGAGTACGTCACCGCCGCAGCCGACACCCTCATTGCGGCACCCACTACTATTCCCCTCGTCCACGCCGCCGCCATCCCCATCGCCGGCGTCACCGCCTGGCAGGCGGTGTTCGAGCACGCGCACATCACGCCCGGGTAGCGGGTCCTCGTCAACGGCGCAGGCGGCGGTGTCGGCGGGTTCGCCGTCCAACTCGCCAAGCACGCCGGAGCACACGTCGTCGCCACGGCCAGCCGAATTCGGTGGACGGTTTGCACTTGCTGCAAGAGCAGAGCGTCCACCGAGTCCGAACTACGTCCGACGTGTGATCCGACGGCAGCCCAAATTGGTGACTCTATGTAGCGATGCGTAGGGCCTAACCTAACGGGCCGCGGTGTCCGCCGATCATCGGATCATGGCGGATCAGAGCTCCAGCTAAACTCATCGGGTGCCGGCGGAGACGCGGTACTGGCCCTGCGTCAGATCGGTTGCAAGCCCGTCCCATGCACTTCTTGCACCGGATTCGGCATTCGTGGTCGCCGGGTGTGGCAGAGATTGTGCGAGACGGCCGTAGACCGGACCTGGGAGGTGGCGTGCAGGTCAGCGACGTAATGACAGCGTTCCCTGCATACATACGACTCGGCGCGACTATCCGGCGGGCGGCCGAGGTGGTCAGCGTGTCGGAGGTCGGCCAGCTGATGGTTCTGGACCACGAAGGCCGGTTCGTCGGGTCACTGTCGGAAGAGGACCTGGTGCGGGCCATGCTGCCCGGCTTCGACGACGTTACCGCCGGCGGCGGCACGCTCGCCGACGCGTTCCGGATCTTCCTGGAGCGGGGTCGCACCCTCGCCGACCGCGTCGTCGACCCCCTCGTCGTACGCGACGCGGCGACGGTCCGATCGACCGAGGAGCTCGCCCGGGCGGCGATTGTGATGATCGACCGCGGGATTCGAAGGATTCCTGTGGTCGACGACGGCAAGCTCGTGGGCACGCTGTCCCGGGCTGATCTGTGCCGAGCGGTGATCTACCATTCCTGAACTCCGGCTGATTCTGACCGATCGGCACACGGAAGCGACCAGCGAGCGGGTGTGTGCGCTGCCGATCACCCTTGGTCGAGACAGCGGTGCGGCGGCGGTGGTGCTGGACGACCACAGCGTCTCCCGGCGACACGCGCGGCTCGAGATCGTCGACAACGATCTGGTGCTCACCGATCTGGGCAGCACCAACGGAACCTACGTGAACGACGAGCCGGTGACGCGCCGGGTGCTCGTTCCCGGGGATCGGATGCGGATCTGCCGATACGAGCTGACGTGGACGTTCCTCGACCCCAACGAGACAATGATCTTCGATGGATCTCGGACCTTGCTGCGGCCGGTGGCGCGGCCGGGTATCGCCGCACGACGGGTGTTGGAGGCCGCCGAGGCGCACAACCGGCAGGTCGGGCACGAACTCGACGGATTCCTGTCGCTCGCGCACGGATTTCTGCCGGTCGAACCACCGTTGCTGGCCTTTCCGGACTCGCACCGGGCCTGGGACGAGATGACCGACCGGCTCCCTGACCTGTTCCGTCGGCTCACGCTGCGCCGGGCGTTCGACGCGCTGCCGGTGCTCGACGCCGGGCCTGAGGCGTTGCCCGATCGGTATCTGTTGCGCGCCTCGACTTTGCTCGGCGTTTTCGCCCACGCCTACCAGTACATGGCGATCGATCCGCCGGCCGCTCTGCCCGACTCGCTGCTGCGACCCTGGACCATGGTCTCGCGCCGACTGGGCAAGAAGACCCCGGCCGTCTCCTACATCGATCTGTTCTTCTACAACTGGCGGCTACGCGATCCGGCCGGTCCGCGGGCGCTGGATAACATGGACCTGCTCGTGCCGACCTGGAACAATGCGGCGGAGCGGGTGTTCTACCTGGTCACCACCGAATTCGCGATGGGGCTCACGCCCGTGCTGGGCGCCATGCTGGACGCCCAGGAGGCCGTGGTCGCGGACGATCCGGCCGCCTTGGAGGGCGCGCTACTGGTGATCCTCGACCGGCTGCAGTACGTCACGCAGGCCATTTATCCGCAGATCGATCCCAACCCTCGCGCCCGGCATGTGCTCGACCAGGTGCTGTGGGCCAAAACGGTCGGCACCGCCGGTGTCCCGATCTTTGACGGCGCACCAAGCCCGAGCGGCACCGCGCAACCTCAGATCCACGCGCTGGACGCGTTCCTTGAGCGCCGAGACTACGGCTCGCTGGTCGGGAAACAGAGCGTCTACCTCGCCGGATTCTTCCCGCGGCACTGGCAGGAGCTGGTGGCGGCGTTGCGTGAGGTGTCGGTGCGCCAGTACGTCGAGGACACTCGCAGCAGCACCCTGCGCGGCATCTACAACGCCGTGCTCGACGCCTATGTGGGCGACCGCGGCTGGATGGGTCTGCATCGCATCAAGGCGTACGGCTTCCTGGAGGTGGCGTTCAAAGTCGGCCGGCAGGTGACTACGGGCGCCCGGTTCACCGGGCTGTTCAAGGATCGGACCTGGGACAAGGTGGACGACGAACTGGCCGTCGTCCGTGACGAACGCCGCCTGCCGGTGGGTGCGCCGGTGGTGTTCGGGACCGCTCGTCGGGGCCGGGTCGTCACGGGCGAGTCCGGCGCCTGGACCTGCTATCTGGACATCGACGTCGCCGGGCAGGGCGTGCACCACCTGCCCGGCGACCGGGTAGGCGTGCTGGCGGAGAACGAAGACGAATTGGTGCGCCGCACGGTCGCCGCCCTGCAGGCCACCGGCGACGAGTTGGTGAGGCTCACCCCGAAGTGGCGAGCAGCGGTGGCCTGCCGGGAGGGCTACAGCGAGGTCGATGTGCTGCCGCTGCGGACGCTGCTGCGCTTCGCCCGGCTCCGGCCGATCGGACGGGAAGTGGCGAAACGGTTGGTGAAACTGACGGCCGTAGGTGCGTGGCAGCGGGTGGTGGACGCCCGCATGGAGGACCAGTGGGAACTGTGGGATGTCCTGAACCTGTTGTACGCGGGCGGATATGACGTCACCCGGTTGTGGAAGGCGGATTGGAGTGAGAATGACGCGTTCTGCGCGGTGATTCCGCCCGAGCCGTTCCGGCTGTATTCGATCGCTTCGGCTCCGCCGCCCGGCGAACCGGCCACCGCGCTGCAACTGGTGGTCGCCGGCCTCGACTACATCTCCGCTCGCACGCCGTGGTCGTATCCGCGGAAACGGCAAGGCGTGGCATCGCATTTCCTGCGCCGGGCGAGCCTCGAGGGCCAACATCGGCTGTCGCTGCAGATCGTCTCCACGCCCCGGTTCCGACTGCCGGCCGATCCAGCCCGACCCGTCGTCATGTTCGCGGCCGGCTCCGGGATCGCTCCGTTCCTGGGGTTCGTTGCCGCGCGCACCGGACCCGGCGAGAACCGGCTCTATCTGGGGATCCGGACACCGGACGAATTCCTCGACCGCACCGACCTGGATGCGGCAGCGGCCGCGGGCCGGCTGAAATTCTCCGTCGCGTTCTCCCGCGCCGATGCCGCGATCGAATTCGATGGCCAGCGCCACGTCGTCCAGGCCGGGCAGCGACGCCGGGTGGACGACATCATCCGCGCCGAGGCGGACGCGCTCTGGGAGCTGCTGCAGCCCACCGAAGAGGGCGGCCGCGGCGCATTCGTCTACGTGTGCGGCAGTGCACGGTTCGCCGTCTCCGTACTCCAGGCGTTGACCGACGTCGTGCCCGGCGACGGCCGCGAGTTCCTCCGCCAACTGGTGGCCGACGGACGTCTCGCCGAGGACGTCTTCACCACCTATCTGGGCCACGCGCAGCAGACCCCCCGCTTCGAGGTGTCGGATCTGGTGCAGCACGACACCTCCGACGCGGGATTCTGGATGGCGATCGGCGGCGCGGTGATCGACGTCAGCGAATTCATCCACCTGCACATCGGCGGGCCACACATCATCCGAAACTACGTCGGGATGGACGCGACCGCGGCATATCGAAAAGTGCTGCACCACGCGCACGCCGAGATCGACTCTCAACTCTCGATGTACCAGATCGGCCATCTGCGCCGGCTGCAGTTCGGCGCGCGCTGGGGCGTGGTGCTCACCGAGGACGGTCTGCACGCGCTGCCGCTGGAAGAACTGTTCCGGACCTGGGTGCGGTTCGTGTACATGCTGGTCGGCATGGGAAATGCGCTTACCGCCGACTACGGATTCACCACGTCGGCCACCACCTTAGGCGAAGACCCCCGAGAGCTGACGCTCTTCAAGGCGCAGTACGTCATTGAGGGGCACCGGCGGTTCCTGGTCAGTTACCTGGACGGACTGGTGCACAACGACCTACGCACCTTGTGGCAACTCACCGTCGGTTTCTGCGACCCGCAGCTGGACATCCGGTCCTTCGACGCCGACCTCGCCGCCATGTCGGCACGGTCGGACGTTACGCTGGTGCGGCAATCCGTATCCGCCGTCAAGGAGCTCCTGCTGGCGGGGGACGACTTCGGGCGGGTCACCGCGCTGTGCCGCACGTACGCGCACGCCGACGTTCAATTGCTACGCGACCTGAAAACTGCTGTGCTGGAGGGAATTCGAGCGTTCGAGATCCACGAGGCCAGCGTCGTCGAGCAGGCGGGAGCCACACTGCTGCACGCGACGCGCGAGACGCTCGTCGCGGTCTCGGCCTACTACCAGCGCCTCGCCAGGCAGACCCGCGGTCACGGAATCACCGCCGGCGGCGCGGTCGAGGAGGCGATCCCGGTCGACCGGGGCCTGCCTGGCCATGGCGCTCCGCTACAGCTTCCCGATTGACGCCCGATCGTGAGTTGATCCCTCCCCCTGCGCAATCGGCGTGCGGTGGTATGTCAAAACGGATACCGCCTTCGGGGAGTCCTCCGAATGGCGCTCGCGATGGATCTTGCGGACCGGCAGGAACGGGAGTACACGTGCCAAGCCCAACGTCCGCTCCTACTGCTCAACACTCGCCAGCCGTACCGACGATCCCAGGTACAGCCGGCCCGGCGGCGGTGATCCGGCGCATTGGTGCCACCCCATCGGCACACGGGCGCGCGCGGCGGATGGCCGGCCGGTGCCGAGGGCGCAGGATCGTGGCGGGTTCAGGGCGACCGCGCCGTGGCGGGGAGATCAGGTCCTGCTTGCCGGGCAGAACATCGACGATCTCCTGCAGTGCCTGCCCGAGCTCGCGCTGCACCAGCGGCCCGACGTCAACCCCTACTCCAGCCCAGGCCCGACCCGCAGCTTCGACATTGCGGTCGCGAGGCGCCGGCCGAACTCGCGGCCAACGAGCAGGCACCAGGAAACGGTTGGCAGCGGTGCACCCCTGGCCGCTGAGGCGGCTATGCGATGGCGGCGATGTTGCCGTCGTCGAAGTAGATCGCCTGATGCAGGCGCCCGCCGAGGGCGGCGGCGTAGCGGGCTACCACGTCCTGGCCGGAGATCTTGCCTTGCTCGATCTGGGAGACGCGGCCCTTCGTGACGCCCATGCGCTCGGCGACCTGCTGCTGGGTCAGACCCCGGGTGCGGCGTACCTCGGCCAGACGGTGCCCGACGACGGTAGCAAGCAGTTCCTGCTTGCCGGCCTCGACGGCCTGCTCGCCACCCGCCCGCTCGACGTGGGCGGCGCGGATGTCGCTCCAGTGCGCATAACTGCTCATGGCGTTCTGCCCTCCTGCTCGGCGCGTTCTTTCAGGTAGGTCTCGTACCGATGCTCGGCCAGAGGGATGGCTTGGACGTACCACTCATTCCAGCGTCCGGCCTTGTCACCCGCGACGAGCAGGATGCTGGAACGCCAGGGGTCGAAGGCGAACAGGATCCGCACGGTGCCCGGACGCAACTCCTTGAGGTTGGCGATCGATGAGCCGTGGATCGTGTCGACCAACGATCGGCCAAGCCCAGGACCGGCCTCAGCAAGCAGGTCAATGGCCTGCACGCCGCGGGCGTGGGTGGTCGTCGAGACTGTCGATCCAGTCCCGTACCTCGTCAACGAGGTAGATCTCCCACTCCTCGGAAGCCCCAACCGAGTATAGCGGACGGTAAACCTCTAGGCCATCGACTGCCTGTGCCCTGCCATAACTCCGGTCGTTGCCGTGACGTGGCGCTTTGAAGATCGCGTTGGGCGGCTCGGTGGTGCTCCGTCGAACAGGATGTTCAGGTTGTGCGACACCCCGGTGGGGTTGGGCATGGGTATGCCGAGCCGGCGGCAGATGTCGCTGCGCGCGCCGTCGGCGGCCACCAGACGACGGGCGCGCAGATTTCTCGTGCCCTGCGCCGCGCTCGAATGTGGCGGTGATCCGGTCGTCGTCGATGCTCACGTCGACCAGTTCGGTGCCGAAGTGGACGCGCCCCGGGTTGAGCCGTTCGGCGTGGGCGCGCAGCAGGGGTAGCTAGCTGATGGCGTGTCGAACATCATTGGTGATCGCTGGACATCTATGGTGTTTGTGTGAACTTGAAGGAATGGGCGGCGTCGCAGGGCATTGCGTACATCACGGCGCGGCGGCAGTATGCGGCTGGGGCGTTGCCCGTTCCCACGTATCGGCTGGGCCGGCTGATCATGGTGGGCGAGCCGTTGCCTGCTGCCGGGGCGGGTGTGGGGCAGGTGGTGGTGTACGCCCGGGTGTCATCGGCCGACCAGCGGCCGGACTTGGACCGGCAGGTCGCGCGGGTAACCGTGTGGGCGACTGGGCAGCGGTTGGCGGTGTCGCGGGTGGTGACCGAGGTGGGATCCGCGCTCAACGGCCACCGCAAGAAGTTCCTCGCCCTGCTACACGACCCGCAGGTGTCGACGATCGTGGTCGAGCATCGAGACCGGTTCGCTCGCTTCGGCGCCGAGTACGTCGAGGCTGCGCTCGCCGCGCAGGGCCGCCGTCTGCTGGTGGTCGACCCGGCCGAGGTTGATGACGATCTGGTGCGCGACGTGACCGAGATCCTGACCTCGCTGTGCGCCCGCCTGTACGGCCGTCGGGCTGCCGCCAACCGGGCCCGCCGCGCGATCGACGCCGCCACCAGCGGGGAGAGCGCCGCGTGAAGGTGGTGCAGGCGTACCGGTTCGCGTTGGATCTGACGCCGTCTCAGGAGCGGGTGGTGTTGGCACATGCGGGGGCGGCGCGGGTGGCGTACAACTGGGCGTTGGCGCGGGTGAAGGCGGTTATGGATCAGCGTGCCGCGGAACGTTCCTACGGTGTGTCTGAGGAGTTGCTGACCCCGGCGGTCGGGTGGAGTCTTTTCGCGCTGCGGAAGGCGTGGAATCAGGCGAAGTTGGACGTGGCGCCGTGGTGGGCGGAGTGTTCGAAGGAGGCGTTCAACACTGGCCTGGATGCCCTGGCCTGCGGTTTGAAGAACTGGTCCGATTCGCGTGCGGGGAAACGGGCGGGGCGGCGGGTGGGGTTTCCGCGGTTCAAGTCTCGCCGCCGCAGCACGCCGAGCATCCGGTTCACCACGGGCGCGATCCGGGTGGAGCCGGACCGCCAGCATGT
>NZ_JBEZFI010000053.1:0-33535 GCF_040649295.1 Micromonospora sp. NPDC048999
GCTCGGCAGGCACGTGCCTGCCGAGCCGACGCCCACCACCGTGGCCCACCTGGGCCGACGGTGAACTGAGCACGATGGCTGTAGGCGCGGTCAGGTGCCGGTGGAACGATCGAATCATGGTGGACGAGGCGGAGTTTCTGCGCAGTGCCCGGGCCCGGGCCGGGGCGATGGTGGCCCGCCTGGAGGAACTGGTGGCCTGCGAATCCCCGCCCGGGGAGGTGTCGCACCTGTCGGCGTGCGCCGACATGCTGGCGGCCTGGGGCGAGGCGGCGCTGGGTCGGCCCGCGCGGCGGGTGGTCGTGGACGGCCTGCCGCACCTGCTGTGGCCAGCCACCGACCAGCGGGTGCTGCTGCTTGGTCATTTCGACACGGTGTGGCCGCATGGCACGATCCGGGACTGGCCTTTCTCCGTCCGGGGGCACCTGGCGACCGGCCCCGGGGTGTGCGACATGAAGGCCGGCATCGTGCAGATGCTGACCGCGCTGGAGTTGCTGCCCCGGACCGCCGAGGTGGGTCTGCTGTTGACCTGCGACGAGGAGAGCGGATCGCCGGGTTCCCGGGCGTTGATCGAGGAACAGGCCACCCGCTCGGGCGCGGTGCTCGTGGGCGAGCCGTCCACCGAGTCGGGCGAGTTGAAGGTGGCGCGCAAGGGCGGCTCGGCGTACCGGCTGGTGGTGCGGGGACGGGCGGCGCACGCCGGGGTGGAGCCGCACCGGGGGGTGAACGCGACCGTCGAGGTGGCGCACCAGGCGTTGGCGGTGCAGCGGTTCGCCGACGGCGAGACCACGGTGACCCCCACGGTGCTGTCGGCCGGGACCACCTCCAACGTGGTGCCGGAATCCGGGGCGCTGTCGGTGGACGTGCGGGCGTGGACCCGGGAGGAGTTGCACCGGGTGGACGACCTGGTAAGGGCGCTGCGGCCCCGACTGCCGGGGGCCCGGCTGACCGTCACCGGCGGCGTCAACCGGTATCCGATGCCGCAGGCGGTGGCGACGCCGCTGCTGCGACTGGCCCAGGACGCGGCGACCCGGATGGGGCTGCCGGCGGTGCGCGGAACGCATGCACCCGGTGCGTCGGACGCCAACTTCACCGGGGCCCTGGGGGTGCCCACGTTGGACGGCCTGGGTGGGGTGGGCGGCCTGCCCCACGCCCGCGGCGAGTGGGTCGACGTGTCGCGGATGCCGGAGCGGACGGCGTTGCTGGCGGCGTTGATCGGCCGGCTGCTGGCCGACGGCGTGCCGGCTGTGGTGTCGGCGCGTTCAGCCGTCACTGACTGAGGGTGTTTTCGGGACTACTATCGCCGATACCCTGTCGGCCGGGCCGCCGCCAGCGGCCGGGTTGGCCGACAGTGGGAGGCGGTGGTCCGTATGAGGCGCGACCGCGCGGGGGCGGCGGGCCCCCGGCTCGGGGTCGAGGAAGAGTTCCTGGTCGTGGACGCGGTGACCCGCGCGGTGACCCCGGGGGCGGAGAAGGTGGTGGCCCGGGCCGCCCAGCGGCTCGGCCCGCGCGTGTCCGGTGAGATCACCACCCTGCATGTGGAGACCCGGACAAGTCCGGTGTGGTCGATCACGGAGTTGCTCGACCAGCTCGTCGAGGCGCGGCGGATCGTCGCGGACGCCGCTGCCGTGGACGGGCTGCGGGTGGTGGCCTCCGGCACGTCGGTGCTGCCGGGGGCGTTGTGCCCGCCGGTGACCCAGGGGCCGCGGCAGGACCGGGGCATTGCGACCTTCCGGGGTCTGCACGACGAGCTGGCGATCTGCGCGCTGCACGTGCACGTGGAGGTGCCGGACCGGGAGCGGGCCCTGCTGGTGGGCAACCACCTGCGCGCGTACCTGCCGCTGTTGGTGGCCGTGACGGCGAACTCGCCGTACTGCGAGGGACGGGACTCCGGGTACGCGAGCTGGCGGACGATGGTGTGGCCGCGGTGGCCGGTGGCCGGCCCCCCGCCCCGGTTCGAGTCGTTGGCGCACTACGACCGGGTCGTGGCGATGCTGGCGGCCGCGGGGGCCACCGTGGATGGCGGGACGCTGTTCTGGGACGTTCGCCCCTCGCTGCGTTTTCCCACCGTGGAGGTGCGGGTCGCCGACGTGCCCGTGACCGCGCAGGAGTCCGCGCTGGTGGCGGCGCTGGTGCGAGCGCTGGTGGTCCGGGCGGACGAGGCGGTGGCCCGGGGTGACGCGGGCCCGGAGATCCCGGGCGAGTTGCTGCGCGCGGCGTACTGGCGGGCCGCCCGCGACGGCTTGGAGGGCGAGTTGCTGGACGTGGCGACCGGCCGGTTGCGCCCGGCGCGGGAGCTGCTGGTCGAGACCGTGGCCGCGGTGGCGCCGGTGCTGCGCGGCTACGGCGACGACGGCCTGGTGGACGACTGGCTGCGGGCGCTGCTTGCCACGGGCAGCGGCGCGGCCCGCCAGCGGGCGGCGGTGGCGCGTCGGGGCGAGCTGTGCGACGCGGTCGACTACCTCGCCACGGCGACGGCCGGAGGCGGGTCTCTGAAGGACGGCTCTTTCGCGTAAGCGCCCGGACCGGGTCGTGGGTCATGCTGAAAGTCAGGTCCGGTGAGGAGGCGCGGCATGGACACGGTCGCGAACAGGATCGCGGTTGCCCGAGGGCGCGGCCCCGGGTCGGCGGCGGAGATGGTCGACGCGGCGCGGGAGTTCGCCGAGCTGATGGCGACGCGGCGCTCCATCCGGCACTTCGCGCCCGACCCTGTGCCGATGACGGTGATCGAGGAGGCGGTACGGGCGGCGGCGACCGCACCGAGCGGCGCGAACCTGCAACCGTGGCGGTTCGTGGTGATCACGGATCCGGACCGCAAACGGCGCCTGCGCGAGGCGGCCGAGGCCGAGGAGCGGGAGTTCTACCAACGCCGGGCCTCGACGCAGTGGTTGGAGGCGCTCGCCCCGATCGGCACGGACTGGCGCAAGCCGTTCCTGGAGGTCGCGCCGGTGGTGATCGTGGTGTTCGAGGTGCATCAGGGCCCGCGGACGCCGAAGCCGTACTACGTGAAGGAGTCGGTGGGGATCGCCGTCGGCATGTTGATCGCCGCGTTGCACCGGGCGGGACTCGCCACGTTGACGCACACCCCGAGCCCGATGCGATTCCTGAACGTCGTGTGCGAGCGGCCGCCGGAGGAGCGCCCGTACGTGGTGATGCCGGTGGGCTTCCCGGCGGCGGACGCGTGGGTGCCGCAGCTGGAACGTAAGCCGTTGCGGGAGGTTCTGGTGCGGCGCTGAACCTCAGCGCCGGCGGGGCAGCTCTCGGGCGAACCAGTCCCGCAGGGGCGCGACGTGCCGGTCGGGCCGGCGCCACTCGGCGAGCAGGTCCTCCAGCAGGTGCAGCTCCGCCACCATGGTGTCGCCGTGGTAGCGGCGGACCACCGGGTGGATGAAGGCGCTCTCGGCGGCCCGGTCCGGCTGCGGGTGCCGCTCGATGGCGAACACGTCGCCGTAGTCGTCGCGGCCCCAGCGTAGCCCGAACGTGTAGTAGTGGGGGTGATCGCGGAACCGGGCCCGGATGTGGTCCTCGGGCAGGTCGACGTAGTGACGTGCGCGGCCGTCGGGGTCGACGACGAGGGCGTCGCTGAGGAACTCGAACTGGGTCCACAGGGCCGAGCTCCAGTTGACCCGGTCGAGCACGGCCGCGCTGAGCACGTCCGGGTCGGCCGTGCGGCTCTCGTGCGGCAGCGGCACGCCCTCGTAGCGTTCGCGCAGCAGCGCGGTGAGGGTCCGCAGATTGTATCGGAAGCCGTCGATGAATGCCGAGGAGGCGCGCTTGAAGTCGCGGTCCTGGGCGATGGTGCCGGCGAAGTAGAGCCCGTCGACGTTGGTGGACTGCCAGTCGGGGGTGGTGGCGGGCATCCGGCCGCTGGGCACCATGGCCGGGGCGCAGCCGGGGTCGAACAGGGACGTGTCCATCGTGAAGCCGGTGCAGCGGATGACCGACTCGTATTCCATGACGGCCGTCTCGCCGTCGGCGTGGGTGTAGGTGAGGTGGACCTCGTACCGGTTGCCGACGGGACGGATCTCGTCGATGACGCAGTCGAGCACCGAGTGCAGGGTCTTGAACTGGTAACTGTCGAGCACGGCGCCGTGGTGACCGCGTACGTCGCCGGGATGCTTGGTGTTCCAAGCCAACCGCAGCGGGCGGGGACTGGCGAGGTGGACCATGGCGGCGTGGCCGAGGATCGCCGAGGCGGTCTCGAAGGCGGAGTTTCCCTTGCCGAGGATGAGCACCCGCTGCCCGGCGTAGTGGGCGGGGTCGGTCTGCATGTCCTCGTAGCCGGTGGCGTGCTCGATGCCGCGGATGTCGGGGACGTTGGGGCGACCCCAGCCGGTGGCGACGACGAGGCAGCGGGCCCGGAACGACCCGCCCGGGGTGTGCACGAGGAATCCGCCGTCGACCCGTTCGACGCGCTCCACCGGCGTGTCGAAACGTACCGCGAGTTGGTGGTAGCGCTGGAAATCGGTCAGGTAGCGCACCATGTCGTCGGCGTGCGGGAAATATTCGCTGCTGTACTTGGGGAACGGCAGGTCGGCGGGCTCGTGCAGGAGCGAGTTCCAGTCCCAGCGCAGCCGGATCTCCGGGTCCGCGCTGACCGCGTGCACCTTGTTCAGGGAGATCAGCCGGCGGTGGCGGGGAAAACGCCGGAAGAACTCGGCCGGGGCGGCGGCGCGTTCCAAGGTGACGTAGTCAGCACCGGCCTGGTGCAGGTAGTAGCTCAGTTGCAGGCCGGCGGGGCCGGCCCCGATGATCACGTACTGGCGTTCCTCGACACCGCCGTCGTGGCGCAGGTCGGTGAGTGGCGCTGTCTGCTCTCCGGGCCCGATCACGCCAGTGACCATCGCCGATAGATGACGAGATGTCAACGCTCGGTGCTGTCCGCGACACACGCTGTCCGCGCCCCGCGGCTCACCCTCGACGGCGGGCCCGGGCGGCCCAGATGACGTACGCCGGGTCTCGGTCGAGGTTGTGCCGGTCCCGGTCGTAGCGGCGGGTGGTGCGCGGGTCGGCGTGCCCCATCGCGTCCTGCACGTCCTCCAGCGGCACCCCCTCGGCGCGGGCGGCGGTGGCGAACGCGTGTCGCAGCGAGTGCGGCGACAGCTTCGCCCAGGCGGGGATGCCGGCGGCCTGCGCGAGCCGGCGGACCAGCCGGAACACCGAGTGCCGGTCCAGCCGGGCGCCGGTGGCGGTGACCAGCAGCGGACCGGTCAGCTCGGGCACGGTCACCTGCTGCGCGGCGGCCCGCGCGGCCAGGTACGCGTCGACGGCGTACGCGGTGCCGGGGGTGAGCGCCCGACGGCGGACCTTGCCGCCCTTGCCGACGAACCGGATGCTGCGGTGCCCCCGCTCGGCCCCCAGGTCGGCCAGGTCCAGCGAGATCAGCTCGCCGACCCGCAGCCCGAGGTCGGCCAGCAGGGCGATCGTGGCCCGGTTGCGGGCGGCGGTCGGGCCGGTGTCCGCCTCGGCGGCGGCGAGCAGCGCGTCCACCTCCTCCGGGGTCAGGCCGACCGTGGCGGAGTGGTCCCGGTCGACGCGGGGACGGTCGGCGGCGGCCACCGGGTTGGCCTCCACCGCCCGCAGTTTGACCAGGAAGTCGTACCAGCTGGACAGGGCGGACAGGCGGCGGGCGACGGTGGCCGGGGTGAGCGGCCGGCCGCTGCGCTCGCCCAGCGTGGCCTCCAGTTCACGCCCGTAGGCGTTGACGTCGAGGAAGGTGGCCCGCAGCGGGTCCAGGCCACGTCCGGCGCACCAGCCCAGCCAGCCGGCGACATCCCGCCGGTACGCGTCGCGGGTGTGCTCGGACAGCCGCCGGTTGCGCAGCCACGCCTCGGTGAAGTCGGTCGGCCCGCCGGGCAGCACGGCATGGGCCGAACCGTGGGGAAGGACCTCGGAACGCAGCATGCGAGGAAGCTTCTCAGCCGGCGGGGTGGATCTCGACGAGGCGCGCCCAATGAAGATCAGATGGTCTCCTCCGCCGGTCGGCCGTCGGTGATCCGCCAGCGCCGCGGCCGGTGCCGACCCTGCCGGCCATCCGGCCGCCAGCGGCTTTCCCGGTCCGGGATACCGTCGGCGGGTGCGTGCCAGCCGCCTGGTCTCCCTGCTGCTGCTCCTGCAGACGCGGGGGCTGATGACCGCGCGGGAACTCGCCGACGCCCTGGAGGTCTCGGTCCGGACCGTCTACCGCGACGTCGAGTCGCTCGGCGCGGCCGGCGTGCCCGTGTACGCCGACCGGGGGCCGGCCGGCGGCTACCGGCTGCTGGAGGGCTACCGGACCCGGCTCACCGGGCTGACCGCGCCGGAGGCGGAGGCGTTGTTCCTGGCCGGGATGCCCGGCCCGGCCGCCGAGCTGGGTCTCGGGCCGGTGGTGGCCGCCGCCGAGCTGAAACTGCTGGCCGCGCTCCCCGACGAGCTGGCCGACCGGGGCGGCCGGATGCGGCAGCGGTTCCACCTGGACGCGCCGGGCTGGTTCCGGCACCCCGAGCCCACCCCGCACCTGGCCACCCTGGCCGGGGCCGTGTGGGAGGACCGCCTGGTGGAGATGCGCTACCGGCGGTGGCGGGCCCCGCGCGAGGTGACCCGGGTGGTGGCGCCGCTGGGTGTGGTGCTCAAGGCCGGCCGCTGGTATCTGGTGGCCCGCTGCGACGAGCAGCTGCGCACCTACCGGGTCGGCGCGGTGCTCAACCTGGTGGTACGCGATGAGCGCTACCCGCGGCCGGCCGACTTCGACCTGGCCGCGTACTGGCGGGAGTGGACCCAGCGGTACGAGCGGGACGTCTATCGGGCGCAGGCCCGGGTCCGGATGACCGTGGCCGCGCTGGAGTTCACGGCGTACGTGTTTCCGCCGGAGATGAGCCGCGCGGCCCGGGCGGCGGCCGGCGAGCCCGACGAGCACGGCTGGCTGGAAACCACCGTGCCGATCGAGTCGGTGAAGCACGCCCACACCGAGCTGCTCAAGCTCGGCGCGGAGGTGGAGGTGCTGGCGCCGGTCGAGCTGCGGGAACGACTTACCGAGACCGCCCACGCCCTGGCCCGGCTCTATCCGGCGGACACGCCCGTGCCGCCAGCAGCTTCTCGAACCAGTGCTGGGCGTACGGGCCCTCGTTGAAGGCGGGGATCTCGACGTAGCCGTGGCGGGCGTAGAGGGCGCGGGCCTCGACCAGGTCGGCGCGGGTGTCCAGCCGGATCCGGTCCGCCCCGGCCGCCCGGGCATGCGCCTCGACGGCGGCCAGCAGGGCGGCCCCGCCGCCGGCGCCGCGGTGCCCGGGGCGGATGTAGACCCGGGTGAGTTCCGCCCAGCGGGGACGCCAGCGCAGGCCGGCGCAGCCGGCGGCCTGCCCGTCGCGGCGGGCCACCAGGAGCAGCCCGGTGGGCGGGGTCAGGTCGTCGCTGGGCATCTCGGCCAGCGCCTCGGACACCTCCCCCGGCCGTTCCGGGCGGCCGTGCCAGCGGCGCACCATCTCCGCCATGTACTCACGCAGCAGGATCGCCGCGTCCGGGGCATCGGGTAGGGCGAGGTAAGTGGTCCAGCTCGTCACCGCTCGATCGTCACCACACCGTCAAGCGGCTTTCGCCCGCACACGGCGGCCTTCGCGCCTCGGCTCAGGCGGGCACGGCCGCGGCGAAGTCGACCTCGGCGGTGTCGACCGTGCCCGCGCCGCGGCCCGGGGCCGTGTGGTAACGCCAGTACAGGTTGGTGTGCGCGATCACCTGCCCCGGCGGCGGCGCGCCGTAGGAGGAAAGATCCTCGGTGGTGTGGGCATCGCCGACCAGGGTCGCGTCGTAGCCGCGCGCGATCGCGCCGTGCAGGGTCGAGCGGATGCACGCGTCGGTCTGCGCGCCGGACACGAAGAGCCGGCCGACGCCCCGCGCGGCGAGCACCGCCTCCAGGTCGGTGTCCTCGAAGGAGTCGCCGTAGGCCTTCTGCACCAGCGGCTCGGCGTCGCGTCGCACCAGCTCGGGCACGTACTGCCAGCTCTCGCTGCCCGAGGGAAACTCCTCGCTGTTGTGCTGGACCCAGACCACCTCCACGCCGGCGGCGCGTGCCTTGTCGACCAGGGTCGCGATGTTGGCGACGACCCGGTCCCGGTCGTACGCGTGCGCCACGACACCGTTCTGCACGTCGATGACGAGCAGGGCGCTGTGCGGCCGGTCGATGAGCGTGGTCATGGCTCCCCCTGGCGTGCGAATGTCGATCCGCGGCCACCCTAGACCTCCCCACCGACAACGTCGGGCGGTCAGGGCCGGGCCGGCGGGCGCTCGGAGGCCAGCGCAACCCGGCGGAGCAGGTCGGACACGAGCCGTCGCTCGTCCGCAGTCAGCGCGCCGAGCAGCCGGTGCTCCTCGTCGCCGACCACACCGAGCGCGCGTCGCCAGGTGGCCCGGCCGGCGTCGGTCAGCTCGACGTCGATCCGCCGCCGGTCCACCGGGGACGGCATCCGCCGGACGAAACCGCGGCGGACCAGCGCGTCCACCCGGGCGGTGATCGAGGCGGGGGCCATGCGCAGGTCGTCGGCGATCTCCGACGGCGCCGCCCGGCCGCCCCGCCCGGCGAGGGCGTGCAGTGTGCCGTACTCCTTTTCCTGGAGGTCGAGGTCCGCCAGCGCCCGGTCCTTGACCTCGCGCAGGTGCCGGGTGAGGACCGACATCCGGGTGACCACGCCCTCGACGTCGGGGTCCAGGTCGGGCAGGACGGGCAGCCAGCGCGCTACGTGCTGGTCGGTGCGGTCGTGGTGGGTCACCCCATCACGGTACGCCGTCACCGAAATATTCGCTGTCGAACTATTCGACGTCTAAGTATCCTGCCGCGGTGACGCATCCACTCCGGCTCCACGATTTCCGCCTGCTCTTCCTCGGTCGTACGGTCTCGGCCGTCGGCGACGCCGTCGTGCCCACCGCCCTGGCGCTGGCCGTGCTCCGCGCCACCGGATCCACGGCTGCCCTGGCGGTGGTGCTCGGCTGCGCGATGGTTCCGCGGCTGCTGCTGCTCCCCCTCGGTGGCGTGACCGCCGACCGCTTCGACGCCCGCCGGGTGGCCATCGCCACCGACCTGGTGCGCTGCGTCGCCCAACTGGTCGTCGGCGTCGAACTGCTCGGCGGCACGCCCGCGTTGCCCCACCTCGCGGTCGCTTCCGCCGTTGGCGGCGCCGCATCGGCCTTCGCCATCCCCACCGCGTCCCCACTCGTCGCCGGCACCGTCGAGGCCGAGGGACGACAGCGGGCCAACGCTCTGATGGGCGCCGCCGCCAACGCCAGCCGACTCGCCGGCCCCGCTCTGGCCGGCCTGCTGATCTGGACTGTGGGCTCGGGCTGGGCGTTCGTGCTGGACGCCGCCTCGTTCGCGGTGAGCGCCGCGCTGCTGTCGGTCATCCGGGTGCGGCACGTGGCCGTCCCGCACCGGTCGCTCCGCGCCGACCTGATGCTCGGCTGGCGGGAGGTCCGCTCCCGCGACTGGTACTGGAGCAGTCTGCTCGCGCACGGCGTGTGGAACGGGGCCGCGGCGGTGCTGATCACAGTCGGCCCGGTGGTCGCCGTGGACCGCCTCGGCGGGGAGGGCGTCTGGGTGCTGCTCCAGCAGGCCGGCGCCGCCGGGCTGCTACTCGGGTCGCTGCTCGCCGCCCGGGTACGCCCCGCCCGGCCGGTGCTGCTGGGCAACCTGGCCCTGGCCACGTACGCCGCGCCGCTGCTGCTGCTCGCCGTCGCCGCGCCCGCTCCGGTGAGCATCGCCGCGTACTGCCTCGCGCTGGTCGCTCTCGGCTTCCTCAACCCGGTCTGGGAAACCGTGGTGCAGGGCCAGTTCCCGCCCGAGGTGCTGGCCCGGGTCACCTCCTACGACTGGCTGATGTCGCTGGGCGCCATGCCGGTCGGGTACGCCCTCGCCCCGCTCGCCGCCCGCGCCTGGGGTCCGTCGGTGCCCCTCGCCGTGGCCGGCGCGCTGGTGCTGCTCGCCTGCGTCGGCACTGCCGCCGTGCCTGGCGTACGCCGGCTGGGATGGCCGGAAAGCGCCCCCGCCGTGCCCGCGGAGCAGGCGCCGGCGGCGCGCTGACCGGGGCGGTCAGAGTCGATGCCCGGCGGGGGCGTCCCGTCTCACAACAGGCCGGAGGCGAGCGCGGTGGTGACCGCGGCGGTGCGATCGGAGACCTCGAGCTTGGCGAACGCACGTAGCAGATGTGTCTTCACGGTCGCCTCGGCGATGAACAGCTCGCGGCCGATTTCGGCGTTGGACAACCCCCGAGCCACCAGGCGCAGCACCTCCACCTCGCGGGGCGACAGCGTGTTCGCCGCCGGCTGACGCACCTGGCGTAGCAGCCGGGTCGCCACAGCCGGCGCCAGCACGGTGTCGCCGCGGGCCGCCACTCGAATCGCGTTGACGAGGTCGGCGCGGGAGGCGTCCTTGAGCAGGTAGCCGGCGGCACCAGCCTCGACCGCGCGCAAGATGTCGGCGTCGGTCTCGTACGTGGTCAGCACGACCACGCGGGCCGCTGGGGCCGCAGCCATGATCTGGCCGGTGGCCGACACGCCGTCAAGGCCCGGCATGCGCAGATCCATGAGCACGACGTCCGGTGCGAGTGCGCGAGCCGAGGCGACAGCCTCGGCTCCCGAACCGGCCTCGCCGATCACGGCGATGTCCGGCTCGCCGTCGAGCATGCCGCGCACCCCCGCTCGTACGACCGGATGGTCGTCGACGAGCAACACCCCGATCACAGGGGTACCTCCACCCGTACCGTCGTGCCCGCGCCCGGCGAGCTGTCCACGGCCATCGCCCCACCCACCTGCTCGACCCGGGCGCGCATCGCCGCGAGTCCGTAACCCTGTCCGGTGCCAGCCGGGGTGAACCCGCAGCCGTCGTCGTGCACCTCGAGCGCCACCTCAGCGTCGGCGTATCGCAGCCGGACGGTGACCTCGGTCGGGGTGGCGTGCTTGCGCGCGTTGGCCAGCGATTCCTGCACGGCGCGCAGCAGCACGACCTCGACCGCGGTCGGCAGGGCCTGCTGCGCGCCCTCGACCGACAACGACCCGCGCACTCCGGTCTCCTCGGAGACCCGGTCGACCAGCCTCCCGACGGCTGCCACGAGCGTTGCACCGGTCAGCACGGTCGGGGTGAGGGCACCGACGAGGGCTCGTGCCTCGGCCAGGTTCTCGCGGGCGGTCCGCTCGGCCATCGCCAGGTGCCGCCGCACCAGAGCGGGGTCGCGGTCCAACTCCGCCGTGGCGGCCTGCATGAGCATGACCACACTGGACAGTCCCTGCGCGATGGTGTCGTGGATCTCGCCGGACAGTCGTTGCCGTTCGGCCGCCACGCCCGCCTCGTGCGACAGCCGCGCGACCTCTGCGCGGGTGGCGCGCAGTTCCTCGATGAGCGCCGCGCGTTCCTCGCTCTGGCGGACAATCCGCTGCACCCAGCCGCCGAAGCCGATCGAGAAGGCGGCGACCAGCACGGCGACCGGCAGCGGCTCCCGCGCGGTGGCGGACAGATCGCCGGTGCGGGTGAGAAAGACCACCGGCGGAACGATGCTGAGCATCAGCACGAACGCCGTCGCGGGCCCGAACCGGAGCGTCATGTACGCCAGCGGGCAGAGCGCGAAGAGCAGGAACGAGGCCGTGCCCACCGCGGCGACCACCGCGGTGAACAACACGATCACGCCGACCTGGAAGGCGACGGCGGGCCAGCCGTCGTCCTCGGCAAGCACAAGGCGGCGCCCGAACGCGACGTACCAGACCGCGAGGGCACCGACCAGCGCGAGGACGAGCAACGGGCTCCGCAGCGCCCCGGCGGCGTGGCCGACGAGGACCAGGGTGGCGACGGCCAGCGCGACAATTCCGAAGTAGATGTCCCACCACGCCAGGTTGTGCAGCGGGTCGCCGTGCCGCCGCAGCGCGAGCATGTTGCGGCGCAGACCGGCGATGCCAGCGCGAACGGGGGTCATCCTGCCCGCCGGTTGCGCCAGCGGAACGTGGTCAGACACAGCACCAGACCTCCGATGCACCACGCCGCCAGGACGAGGGCGACACGACCATGCTCCCACGCCCCGGCGGGCTCCTGTTCGGTCAGCACGTCGGGCAGGAAGACTGAGCGGAAGCCCTGCGCCATCCACTTCAACGGGAACACCGAGCCGATCTGCACGAGGACGTCGGGCAGGTGCGTAATGGGGATGACGAAGATCCCGGAGATGAACTGCAGCACCAGGAACGGCAGGTTCATCACCGCGCCCGCGCCCCGGGACGAACTGGCCAGGCTGCTCGCCGCGATGCCCAACAGCGCACAGGCGGTGACGCCGAGGACGAAGACCCAGGCGCACGTCAGCCACCGCGCCGGCTCGGTGGGCAGGCTGAGGTCGAACATCAGCGCCCCGACCGCGAGCAGCAGTACGACCTCGGCCAGGCTCGCGACCAGGACGAGGATCACCTTGCCGACGAAGTACGCCGCGGGCGGCATGGGCACGCTGCGCAGGCGGCGCAGCGTGCCGTCGTTACGGTCGGCCGCGATGCCGACGCCGAGATTGACGAAGCTGGTCGAGGCGACCCCGCCGGCGATCAGCCCGGCGGTGAAGATGTGGCTGGCGGTCACGCCGGTGTCGCGCAACTCGTCGGTGAAGATCGAGCCGAGCAGCACTAGCAACACGGCCGGCAGCGTGAAGGTGAAGATGACCGCGTCACGCTCCCGGAAGAAGCACTTCAACTCGACGCCACCGCGGGCCAGGCCGAGGCGCCAGGTGGACGGGGCGGGCAGCATGGTGCTCATGACCGGACGCCTCCAAGCAGGTCGAGGTAGATGTCTTCGAGGCTGGGCCGGGTGACGGTGAGCCCGGGCACGGTGCCGCCGTGCAGGGAGCTCAACTCGGCCACGAGGGGACCCGGGTCGTCGACGCGGGCGACGCGCGGTGTGTCCCCGTCGACCCAGCGCACGGTCGCCTGGGCGCTGGCTCGCCCGCCGAGCGTCGCCGGGTCGCCCTCCGCGACGATCCGGCCATGCACGATCACCGCGACCCGGTCGGCGATCGCCTCAGCCTCGTCGAGGTAGTGGGTGGTCAGCAGGATCGTCGTGTCGCCCTCGGCCGCGAGTCGCCGCAGAAGGGTCCAGAAGTGCCGGCGGGCCTGCGGATCGAAGCCGGTGGTCGGTTCGTCGAGGAAGAGCAGCTGCGGGCGCCCGACGATGCCGACGGCGACGTCGAGCCGCCGGCGCTGTCCGCCAGAGAGCGTCCGTACTTTGGCCCGGGCCTTGTCGGAGAGCCCAACCAGGTCGATCACCTCCGCCGGGTCGCGCGGCGCCGGGTAGTAGCGCGCGAAGTGGCGTACGGTCTCGGCCACCGTCAGCTCGGCGGCGTCGGCGGCGTCCTGCAGCACGATGCCAATGCCGTAGCGCCAGGCCCGTGGAGCGCGCTGTGGATCCTCGCCGAGTACGCGCACCTCGCCGGCATCGCGGCGCCGGTGCCCCTCCATGATCTCGATGGCGGTGGTCTTGCCGGCGCCGTTCGGCCCGAGCAGGGCGAAGACCTCGCCGTACCCGATGTCCAGGTCGACGCCATCGAGGGCCGCC
The DNA here is from genome assembly GCF_040649295.1 of Micromonospora sp. NPDC048999. Lineage (NCBI taxonomy): Bacteria > Bacillati > Actinomycetota > Actinomycetes > Micromonosporales > Micromonosporaceae > Micromonospora > Micromonospora sp. NPDC048999. The sequence goes on from NZ_JBEZFI010000053.1 coordinate 13,535, forward strand.
GTGGCGCCGTAGCGCCGGCGCAGCCCGCGTATGTGGATCGCGGGAGAGTCGGTCATGTCTCAATCGTCGAATGACCCGCAGCACAGCGGTACGCCCGGCGGATGGAACCTGGTGTCCATCGGCCGGTGGACACCGACCGGCTTGGGCTAGCCGGAAAGCGCACCCGCCGTGCCCGTAGAGCAGGTGCCGGCGGCGCGCTGACCGGGGCGGTCAGAGCCGATGCCCGGTGGTGGCGTCCACGTGGGCGGGCACCTCGTCGTGTCGGTCGCCCACGCTGGACGTGCCGGACGGCTCGAACATCAGGATCGACGCCCCGTCCGGCGCGGACGGTCGGTGCTCCACCCCTCGGGGCACCACGAACACCGCGCCGCGCGGCAGCACCACCTCCCGCTCGGCGGCGTCCGCGCCGTCGCGCAGGGCGATGCGCAGCTCCCCTTCGAGCACCAGGAAGAACTCGTCGGTGTGCTCGTGGGCGTGCCAGACGTGCTCCCCGGCCACCTTGGCGATCCGCACGTCGTAGTCATTCACGGTGGCAACGATGCGAGGGCTCCACAGCTGGTCGAAGCGCGCCAGGGCGGCGGCCAGCTCGATCGGTTCAGCGGTCATCCGCCCATCCTCGCGTACCCGCACCGCTCACAGGGGACGGTGCATGACGTGCAGTCCCACCCGGCCCAGACTCGGGTGGGCGAACGCCTCCGGCACGGTGCCGATCACCGCGAACCCGAGCCGCCGGTACAGCTCCACCGCCGCCACGTTGGCCTCCACCACCGCGTTGAACTGCATCGCCGCGTAGCCCCGGCTACTGGCCCAGTCCAGGGCTCGGCCGACGCCGCGGCCCCGCGCGTCGGTGGCGACCATGAAGCTGGCGGTGGCCACGTGCGAGCCCGGGCCGGGCTTGTTGGCGCCCATCTTGGCGGTGCCGAGGATCCGGCCGTCCGCCTCGGCGACCACCGTGTGGCCGGGCGGCCGTTCCACCCACACCTCGTACGCGACCTCGGCGGGCCACTGCGGGTCGTAGGGGAAGGTCTCGCCGGCGGTGATGACGTCCTCGACGATCGGCCAGACCTGCGCCCAGTCGGGCTCGGTGAACTCGCGGATCCGCATCCCGCGCACGCTATCGACCCGCCCGGCCGCCGGCGATTCGATTTTCACCCTTGCGGGCCGGTACCCATGAATGGCGGGACATGACAATGATGGGCAGGTGGCCGAACCCGACACCGCACTCGACCGCTCCAGGACCGAGGCACCTTCAGCGAACGCCGTCCCCCCGCCACCCGGTCCGCGTACCGCCGGGCCGTGGCTGGTCGGCGCGGCCGTCACCGCCGTGCTGCTACTGCTCGCCGGCCGGTACGGCTACCACCGTGACGAGCTGTACTTCCTGCTCTGCGGCCGGCACCTCGACTGGGGATACGCCGACCAGGGGCCCCTGGTGCCGGCCCTGGCCCGGCTGGCCGACACGATCGCGCCCGGCAACCTGGTGGTGCTGCGCACGCCGTCGGCGCTGATCGCCGGCGCGGCGGTGGTGCTGGTCGCGGCGACCGCCCGGGAACTCGGCGGCGGCCGGGGCGCGCAACTACTCGCCGCGTTCCTGGGCGCCATCGCGGGGATCGTGCTCGCCCCCGGTCACATGCTCAGCACCACCACGGTCGACGTGCTGGTGTGGCTGGTCGCGGCCTGGTGCGCGGTGCGGATGCTGCGTACCGGAGACAGCCGGTGGGCCCTCGGGATCGGCCTGGCGCTCGGTGTCGGCATGCTCAACAAGCTGCTGCCCGCCCTGCTCGCCGTGGGCCTGCTGGCCGGGGTGGCGATCGCCGGGCCGCGCCGGCTGCTGCGCGACCGCTGGGTGTGGGTCGCCGCCGGCATGATCGTCCTGCTTGCCGCCCCGTACCTGCTCTGGCAGGCCGCGCACGGTTTCCCCCAACTGTCCGTGGCCGCCGGGATCGCTTCCGGCAACAGCTCCTACAGCGGCCCCTTCGACGCGATCCTGCTGAAGCTGGTCATCATCAGCCCGGTCGCGGTACCGATCTGGATCGCCGGGCTGGTGGCGCTGCTGCGCCGCCCGGCCTGGCGGGCGTACCGGGCGATCGGCTGGACCTGGCCGGTGGTGTTCGCGATCGTGCTGCTCCTCCACGGGAAGGGCTACTACGACGCGCCGCTGCTGCTGGTCACCTCCGCCGCCGGCGCGGTGGTCACCGTCGACTGGGCGGCCCGGGGCGCGGTGCGGGCCCGGCGGGCGCTACTCGCCGCCGGCGCCGCCGTGGCGGTGGCCGGCAGCGCGCTCCTGCTGCTGCCGGTCCTGCCGGCCGACCGGCTGCCCGGCTTCGTGGTCGACGTCAACTATGACGCGGGCGAGATGATCGGCTGGCCGGCGTTCACCGACTCGCTCGCCGCCGTTCACCGTGGCCTGCCGCCCGAGCAGCGGCAGCGCGCGGTGATCCTCACCGGCAACTACGGCGAGGCAGGCGCGGTCGCCCGGTACGGGCCGCAGCGGGGGCTGCCGCGGGCGTACTCCGGGCACAACAGCATGGCCGGGTTCGGCCGCCCGCCCGAGGACGCCGACGTCGTGATCGCCGTCGGCTGGCCCGACCCCGACCAGCTACGGGGCTGGTTCCTCGAGGTCACCGAAGCCGGCCGGATCGACGAGCGGGTCGACGTCGACAACGACGAGAACGGGATGCCCGTCTTCGTCTGCCGGGGGCTGCGGCGGCCGTGGTCGCAGATCTGGGAGACCGAGGTACGCCACGCCGGCTGACGACGGTCGCCGGCCGTGAATACTTGTCGACATGCTCTGGGGTGTCAGCGGTCCGGTCTTCCTCCTCGACTACGTCGCGGGGGTGGCCGGGGCCCTCGCGATCGCGTTGTCCGTCCGGGCGCTGGTCGGGTGGCGTCCACGGGGCGGGCCGCCGTCGACCGTGGAGCTGGCGTACCTCACCGACCGGGCGGGGCTGGCCTGCCAGGTGGGGGTGGCGACGCTACGCCGGGCCGGGACGGTGCACCTCGGTGAGCTGGCGACCCTGTCGGTGGACGGAACACCACCACCCGGGTCCGCGCCGCTGGTGCGCGCCCTGCACGCCGCGCTGCGCCGGCCACAGACCTGGGCCGCCGTGCTCGCCGACCCGGGCGTCGGTCGCGCGCTGCGCCGGCTGGTGGGCCGGCTGGTCCGCGACGGCTGGCTGCTCACCCCGGCGCAGCGGCGCCGCATGGCGCTGGGCACCGTGCCGCTGTTCGCGGTCGCCGTGGTCGGGGTGACCCGGCTGGTGGACAGCGCGGTCGAGGGGCGTGAGGCGGGTGGGCCGGCCTCCGTGGTGGGGCTACTGCTGTGCTGCCTGGCCACCGTGCTCGGCGCCTGGTGGTTGTGCGAGGTGCCGGAGACGGGCTCGGCCGCGCGCCGGCTGTTGCGCCGACGGCGCCGCGCGTACGCGCAGCTGGCGCCGCAGCAGCGGCCCGCGTGGAGTGAGCGGGACACGGACGAGCTGCTGACCGCGATGGCGGTGTTCGGGCCACGCCCGCTGCTCGCCGTCGACCCGCGCTTCGCCGAACTGGTCGGGGTCGACCCCGAGCACACCCGACCCCGGGAGTACGCGAAGACCGCACGCTGACCCTGCGTGGCCCGCCTCTCGACTGCCTCCCCTAGCAGTATGATCTGAGTATGACAAAGCGGGTGACGGTTAGTCTGCCGGACGACGTCGCGGCCTATCTGGAACGGGAAGAGAATGCCTCGGCGGCGGTCTCCGACGCGCTGCGCGCTCGCATGGACCGGGCCGCCGCGACCGCCGCGATGCTGCGCGCGGTCGGCATCGACGTGACGAACGACGGCGTGGCACGCGTACGCGGAAAGCTTCCTCCCCTTACCGCTGCACAGCGGGCGGAGAACGCCCGCCGCCGCGACATGCTCCGGGACGGCACCTGGCCCGAGGCCGACTCCGCCGCCGCCTGATGTCCGCCGACGACGTCGAGATCCGGGCGGTCCTGGACGCCTCCGCCGTGCTGTCGTATTCCCGCGGCCACGTGCACGTCGGTGAGTTACTGGTCGACATCGCCGACGAGGGTGCCTACGTCGGCCTGCCCACCGTCGCGCTGCTCGAGGCGTACGCGCAGACCAGCGACCGGCCTGCCGCCGCGCGGCTCGGTGTGCTGGCCACCCTGCCCGGTGTAGCCGTGCTGCCGCTGACCGCTCCCGACGCGGCTCAGGCTGCCACCACGGTGTGCCTGACCAAAGGCGACCTGGCTCGCGCCCACGCGGTGTGGGCGGCACTTGAGCATGACGCCTACTACCTCACCTGCGAGCCGCACCTCGTCCCGGCGCTCATCGCCCCCGAACTCATCCATCCCATTCCCGTCAACGACGCCTGACCGATACCCGCCCGCGCGGTCCGACGCCCGCGACGGGTGTGCCGCAACTGCCGGCCAGCCAGCGGGTCAACCGCAGCATGACGTCTACGGTGTGACGTCCCGCGTCGCCCTTGTCGTCCGGATCCCGGCGGAGTTGGGTGGAGGCATGGCTCGGATCGCGTACGACAACGACGACGCGGCGGCGTTCGCGGCCACCCGTCACCTCGGTGACGAGGCGCTGACGTCCTGGCGGGCGGCGATTGCCCGGCACCTTGCCCCGCGGCCGGGGATCCGGCTGCTCGACCTCGGTTCGGGCACCGGCACCTGGATACGCGCCTTTACTGACTGGTACGAGGACATCGACGTGGTCGCGGTGGAGCCGTCGGCGGCGATGCGTGCCCGCTCACTCCACCCGCACGTCCTGGCGGGCGACGCCGCGCACATTCCGATCGACGACGACAGCGTGGACGCCGTCTGGCTGTCCACGGTCATTCACCACGTACCGGACCTGCCGGCCGCCGCGTGGGAGATCCGCCGGGTGCTGCGTCCCGACGCTCCGGTGCTGATCCGGTCGGCGTTCGCCCGCCGGCACGAAAGGATCACCCTGTTCCGGTACTTCCCGGAAGCCGTCCGGGTGCTCGACACCTTCCCCGCCGTGGCCGACGTGGCAGCCGCCTTCGCGGCGGCCGGCTTCACCGTCGCGGGGCTCGAGTCGGTTCCCCAGCTCACCGCCGCCTCGTTACGGGAGGCCGCGGCGGCATTGCGCCGGGAGGCGCACACACCGTTGCAGCTCATCACCGACGAGGAGTATGCGGCCGGCCTCGCCCGGCTGCGCGCCGCCGCCGAGACCGTGCCCGGGCACGTGGTCGATGCTCTCGACCTCCTCGCCTTCCGGTAGCCGCCGCCAACGGATCCCGTGGGCCTGGCTGCCGCCCGCGCGGTCGAGGACCGAACCACCGCCGGCGGGTTTCCCCTGCCGAGGCCCGGGAAGGCACCGGCATGGCCGATTCTTTCGTGGATGAAGACCTGGCGACGCTGCAGGCCATCGCGTACGCCGCCGGGATCCCCGACAGCGACCGGATGCCACACGACGACCTTGTCGCCGCGCTGCGCCGGGCCGGCCTGGCCGAGCCGACCGGCGGGCCGATCGACACCAGCCTGGCCGATCCGGGCGATCCCGGCACGAACGAGGGCGTACACCACGGGCGGGGGGTGGGGCGACGTGAGTCCGTCGGCGGCCCGGCCGCCCAGACGGCGGCGTCCCGGGCGGGCGCTCCGAAACCGGGACGGTCCGGCACCGACCACTGACCGGCGCTGCCGACCAGTTCGACAGCCACCACACGGGAGGCGACATGAGCGACGACATCAAGCGCGTGGCGAAGTCCCGAGCCAACCACATGGGCGGTGAAACCGCGGGCCGGCACATGGACGAACGCGGCCTGACCCGGGGCCGTACCGGAGACTCCCGCACCGCCGGCCCACCGGACGGCACCGGCACGGTCTCCGGGGTGAAGGGCATGCCCCGCAGCGACCTCAACCTGGGTGACGAGAGCACCGGTGGCCGGGCTGCGGAGCAGGCGATCGGTGCCCGGCCCGGGGAGTCCGGCAGCGAGATCGAGGACCGCACCGAACGGTGAGCGTGCGATCCGGGCGGCGGCCTCGCCAAGCGAGGCCGCCGCCGTCGCATTGTCGGGCCGCCGGCCTACCCTGACGGCATGCTGTCGCAGGTCAAAGGGCTGTCCCGCCATTTCACCCAGGAGAGCCTTCGCGCATACCTGCTCGACCGGTCGGTACGCCGGGACGACGGCTGCCTGATCGTGCGCGGTTACGGCGACCGGCGCGGCGTCCACCAGAAGCTGGCCGGGCGGGCGTGGGCGCACATCGCCGCGTACGTGGTCTTCGTCGGTGGCTACGACCCCGACCTGGACGTCGACCCGCGGTGTGGTGTGCCGGACTGCATCGAGCCCACCCACCTGCGCCAGGTGAGCCGGGCGGAGAACTGCCGCACCCGCCGGCGCGGCGACCGGTGCCGCAACGGGCACGACCGGGAGGTCGACGAGGCGACCGGCCGGTACCGGCGGGTGTGCCGGATCTGCAACCGCGAGGCCCAACGCCGCTGGCGGCAACAGCGGTCGGCCGAGGTCGCGCAGGGACGTGCCGCGTACGGCCGCGACCCGTCAGCATCAAGCGACGGCCTACCCGACGGCGGGTGAGGCGTGGCTGCCGGCGGCGGACGGCCGGTACGCCTGCTGCGGCAGCCGGTACGCCAGGTCGATCGCCGTCTCGACGGCCTCGTCCTCGGCGAGCCGATGCTCGACGACCAGGCGGGCCAGGTAGCCGGCGTCGATCCGCCGGGCGAGGTCGTGGCGGGCCGGGATGGACAGGAAGGCGCGGGTGTCGTCGACGAAGCCGGAGGTGTTGTAGAAGCCGGCCGTCTCGGTCACGAGTTCCCGGAATCGGCGCATCCCGTCCAGGCTGTCGAGGAACCACCAGGGCGCGCCGAGCCGGACAGCCGGGTAGACGCCGGCGAGTGGAGCGAGTTCCCGGGAGTAGACCGTCTCGTCGACGGTGAACAGGATCAGCCGGAAGTTCGGGTCACGCCCGAACGCGTTGAGCACCGGTCGTAGCGCCCGGGTGAACTCGGCGGTGATCGGGATGTCGAATCCGCGGTCGGGGCCGAAGGCGTGGTGGATGGCGGTGTCGTGGTCGCGGAGCACGCCGGGGTGGATCTGCATGACGAGGCCGTCGTCCCGGGACATTCGGGCCATCTCGAACAGCAGGTGGCCGGCGAAGGCGGCCGCCTCGTCGTCGCGCGCCTCGCCCCGGCGGGCCGCCGCGTAGATGCGCTTCGCGTCGGTCCCGGACAGGAGCTCGGCGGCGGCCGTGAGGTGGCCGTGGTCGGTCGCCCGGGCCCCGGCCCGGGCGAAGACCTCACGTCGGCTGCGCAGAGCGGCCAGGAAACCGTCGTAGTCGCCGGTGTCGACTCCCGACAGCTCCTGGAGCTCTTCGACGCGGCGGATCCAGCCGGCGGTGTTGACGTGGGTCAACGCGTCGGGGCGGAACGTGGGGACCACCCGCGCGCCCAGGCCGTCGGACCGCAGCCGGGCGTGGTCGGCGAGCGTCGAGGTGGCCGGGTCGGTGGTGCAGATCAGCTCGATGTTGAAGGCGTCGAGCAGCGCGCGGGGCCGGTAGGCCGGCTCCGCCAGCCGCGCCTCGATGAGGTCGTAGAGCGTGTCGGCGGTGTCCGGGCCGGGAGCCACATCGATCTTGAGGATTTCGGCGATCTCGTGTTCCAGCCAGTAGCGGCTGGGGGTGCCGCGGAAGAGGTGCCAGTGGGCGCAGAACCGTCGCCAGATCCGGCGGGGGTCGGTCTCGACGTCGCCGCCGTCGGCGCGGGGAACGCCGAGGTCCTCCAGCGGTACGCCCTGCGACACGAGCATGCGGGTGACGTAGTGGTCGGGCACTACCAGCAGGTGAGCCGGGTCGGAGAATCGCTGATCGTCGGCGAACACGGCCGCGTCCACGTGCCCGTGCATGCACAGCAACGGCAGTCCCCGGGTCGACTGGTAGATCCGGCGGGCGACGGCCCGGATGTCGTCCCCGGCGGGCAGGGCTCGGTCGGGATGCAGACGTAGCTGTGCCACGCGACTCTCCTCAGCGGCGGAACAATTCCGCAAAGAGTTACATCAGTGGGGCGACCCGACAATAGGCGGTCGTGCAACGCCTGTGAATATTCATGGGTACTGTCGGCTGTCTCACAGTGCGCCGCTGAGGGGGTGAGTGCCCATGGTGAGCGATGGGGTCGACGTCGGGCAGCGGCTCCGCCTCGACACCCTGGCCCGGCTGACCCGTCCGGGCCAGGGTTGGACCGGCCCGGACGTCGATCCACGCGCGCTGCGAGTCGGGGTCGCGCATCTCGGTATCGGGGCGTTCCACCGGGCGCACCAGGCCGTCTTCACCGAGCTGGCCGCTGCGGCGACCGGCCGCGACGACTGGGGCATCGCCGGCGTCACCCAACGGTCGGCGTCCGTGCGCGAGCAGCTGATGCCGCAGGACGGCCTCTACTCGGTGCTCGAACGGGGCGCCGACCAGGTATCACTGCGCGTGGTCGGCAGCGTGCGCGAAGTCCTCTTCGCGGGCGCTGACCCGGCGGCGGTCCTCGACCGCATCGCCGACCCGGCGGTACGCCTGGTCACGCTGACGGTGACCGAGAAGGGGTACCGGCGCGGCGGCGCGGGCGGGTTGGACCGGTCGGATCCGGAGGTGGCGGCCGACCTCGCCGGCCGGCCACCCCGGACCGCCGTCGGGCAGCTGGTACGCGGGCTGCAGCGCCGCCGGTCGCAGAGCGGCGCACCGATCACCGTGCTGTCCTGCGACAACCTGAGCGACAACGGCCAGGTGCTGCGCGCGCTGGTGCACGATTTCGTGGACGCACTGCCGTCGTCGGAGGCGACCGGCCTCGCGGACTGGATAGCGGCCTCGACGCGTTTCCCGTCCTCGATGGTGGACCGGATCGTCCCCGCCACCACCGACAAGGACCGCACGGACGCGCGCCGGATACTGGGCCTCGAAGACCGGGGCGTCATAGTCGCCGAGCCGTTCAGCCAGTGGGTCATCGAGGACGACTTCGCCGCCGACCGGCCCGCCTGGGAACGTGCCGGCGCGGTCCTGACCGCCGACGTGGCCGGGTGGGAGGCGGTGAAGCTGCGGCTGCTCAACGCCAGCCACTCGCTGCTCGCCTACCTGGGCGCCCTGTCGGGGTACGACACCATCGCGGCCGCGCTCACCGACGACCGGCTAGCGGGGGCCGTCGAGGCCCTGATGGTGGAGGACGTCACACCCACCCTGCGGGTGCCCGACGGGCTTGACCTCGCCGACTACCGGCGGCAGGTGCTGACCCGCTTCGCCAACCCGGCGCTGCGGCACCGCACCGTACAGGTCGCCATGGACGGCTCGCAGAAGCTGCCGGTCCGGGTACTGGGCACGGTGCGGGACCGGCTGTCCGCGGGGGCGGTGCCGCGACACGCGGCCCTCACGGTCGCGGCCTGGATGGTGTACGTGGCGCAGGGCCGCGACCGGCGGGGACGGGAGCTTCCCCTGGACGACCCCATGGCCGACCGGCTGCGTGCCGCCGTGGCGGGGGCCGATGGTGCCCCGCAACGCCTTGTCGACTCGCTTCTGCGGGTGCCGGAGATCTTCGGCGCAGACCTCCCCGAGCACGAGGAATTCCGGGCGGCGTTGGTGGACCACGTCGCGCGCCTGATGAGCGGCTGAACCGGCTGGGCTCAGCTCAGCGGTCCGGCGGGATCCGATAGACCGAGACGTGGGATCCGGAGTCGGCGGTGAATTCAGCAGTGGCGATGGCCGGGGGCTCAATGGCCGGGTGGATGAGCCGCCGGGGTTTCCTCAGGGGAGATGGCCGTGAACTCATGGACGCCCCGTAGCCGGGTGCGCAGAAAGGACCCGGCTCGTTCGGAGCGCAACCGCACATCCGTCGGCAGACGCATGCCGGAGTCCGCGATCGTTGCTACGGGTATCCGGGCCGGGTCAAGGCCCTCGCGGCGCGCGGTCAGGACGCCGAGGTCGTAGCGGTTGATAGCATCCGGTCCGGCGACGTTGAGGACACCTCGGTAGTCGCCTGGCGGCCAGCTCGAGCAGGGCGTCGGCCAGATCGTCGACGTATACCGGCTTGCGGATCATGTCAGTGAACAGTGCGCCCTGAACACGGCCGGCAATGAGGTCACGGGTGAGGATCTCGTGCTGTCCGCGACCGTCGCCCAGGATCAGCGATGTACGGACAACGGCAGCGGCGGGGTCGACCGCTCTGACCGCCGTCTCCGCTGCAGCCTTCGCAGCTCCGTACTGATACACGGGGTCGGGCAGCGCGGACTCGTCGTAATCGACCTCCCGTCCGGAGAACACCGCATCACTGGAGACGTGGACCAGGCGGCTGTTCTGCGCAGCCGCGGCGACGGCGACGTGCGCGGCGCCATCGGCCGCGATCCGCCAGTCGTCTCGCCTGGCTGCCGTATGGATCACCACATCAGGACGAACCCGTCGCACCAGCTCACGGACCGCCCTCGGCTCTCGTATGTCCAGCTGTTCGCCAGCGATCTGAGTGGCGGCACGGAAGTGTGTGCCGACGACTGACCAGCCGGCCTCCGCTGCACGCTCGGCCACCCGTGAACCCAACTGACCGGTGGCGCCAGTAACCAAGATCCGATCAGTCATGGCTACGTACCATACTGTCGCCCGGCCCGTTGGGTGGGCCGTCGGCGCGCCGGGCAAGGGATGGCCATCGCCCTGGCGGCCACGTCTGCTCGCTGTCGATGCTCAGCCTACGCGCTACGGCGTCTGGCCGGCATGGTCGACGATGGTCAGGTTCAAGGTCACCCCACGTCGGGCTTGCTGGCCAGCGTTCTCGGCCTTCGGGACGACCTGCCAGCCGAGGAACTGGTAGGTGTTCGAATCGAAGAGGAGTTCGTACCGGTCGATGTCCCCGGCGAGGGACACCCCGATGCCGGTGCGGCCCGCGGCGTCCGTCATGGTTTGATTGGCGACCACCCCGGGGATCTTCGTTGCCGCCTCGTACAGGGCGGCCCGCGACTGTGCGGGCAGATAGCCACTCTGGATCAGCCCCCCCACGTTGGCGAACGTCCGCTCGTTGCTCTGCATGGTGCCGCCGCCGCTCATCCGCTGCAGATGGTGCAGCATCCCGGTGGCGTCGGTTGGCAGATCGTTCAGGTAGGCCGGCGTTGGAGTGCACGGCCGGGTGGAGTTCAGCAGAGTGCCGTCCGCCGCCGGTGACCATTCTCGAGCCCGCCCATTCAGGCAACCGGGAATCACCGTCGACTGCCGGCCGCCGGCCGGCGGGTCGCTGACCCAGATCAGGCCGTCGTGGGTGCCGTCAACGGACATCCACGAGCGGGTGAGGGTCGTCGCGGGCTCGCCCTGCCCGGCGACAGGAGCGAAGCCTTTCGTCGTTCTCAGGATGAACTGGTCGGCGCGCGGAGCCGGAGTCCGGTCCGCCCGAGCGGTGTCAGCGGCCCGGTGGAGGATCTCGGCTGCCTGGGCACTGGCGGCGGGCGGTTCTCCGTCGATGCTGACCACCGAGCCGAGAAGCAGTGCGAACACGCCGACCGTGGCGGTGGCACCGACGGTGGCGAGCAGCCAGGACCGTGCCCGCGCCGGCCCTGCTGATCCAGCGATCATCCGGTTTACCTTGCCTCGCAGGTGCGGTGGGGGCTCCGCTGGTTCGAGCAACGTCCTGACCTGGTCGATCATCTGCTGATCGTTCACATCGTCTCCTCTTGCGTCCGGGTCGGGTCGTCGCCGCCGAGCGCGTTGCTGACTTTGCGCCGGGCACGGTTGAGCCGCGAGCGCACGGTTCCGACGGGTATGCCGATCGCCTGGGCGGTCTCCTCGTAGCTGAGCCCACCCCACGCGATGAGCAGCAGGACGTCGCGATCTCTGGCTGGCAGGTCGGTCAGGGCCCGGGCCAGCGGTGCCCGAAGTGCGTACGCCGCCGCACCAGCCACCGCCCGCTCCGCGGGATCGGGCGCCACATCGTTCGGGTCGCATCGAGCCATAGCGCGGTAGTGCGCCCGTTCTCGCCGCCGATAGTGCGAGATCTCCTTGGTCAGGATCCCGAACAGCCACGGTCGGGCATCCGGCCGGGCGGGGTCGTAGCGGTGCCGCCGTCGGAAGGCGACCAAGAATGTCTCGGACACCACGTCGTCCACCGCATCAGCACCCACGCGGCCGTAGGCGTACCGGTACAGGGCCGCCCCATGCCGGTCGTAGAGAACCGTGAACAGGGAACGGTCCGCCAAGGACGCCGTCACGTACCAGGCATCCGACTCCTGGCCCGCGACGAACTGCTGGTCAACCAACATGCACTGCCCACCGATCAACTCGCCTCATCTCAGCCCCTATACAGACGTATCTGCTTCCTCACCTACATATCGCCACCGGGGCCCGGTCAAGTTCACGCGACCCCGCGACTCGCCGTCACCCAGCGGCGAAGGACGGGCGAGAGCGCAGGCCCGGGAACCGACGTCGGCGCTCGCGGTGCCGCTCAATGAAGAAGTCCCGGCGGTGAGCGCACGGATCACCCCGATGACCAGGGCGGCACCCGCGCTACCGCCCGGCTGGGGTGGGGCGGGCCGCACACCATACTGATTCCTTACGCACAAGAACTGTCATTATGATGCATCGACGATCCGCCCTCTTTGTCCGGATTGTTTATCGGATTTTGATTGCCGGTAATCCTCTAATTAAAGAGGCCGTCGCTCATGTTCACGGATGAGCTGCCGGAGCCCGGTGTCGCTTCGCAGTCGAGCTGGCGATCGGCATGACGGCGTGGCGAGTTCTCACTCAAACTGGCAAACGACGACAGGCGCAGACGTCTTGAGAGCGTCAGCGCCTGTCGTCGTTGGTGGGGCTGGCTTCGGTCGTGGAAACGGGGCCCAGATAGGCGTCTCTTCGGAGCCAGGGCGGAGTGTTTCTCCATGATCAATGTGCGTGGGTTCGGGTCCCGACCTGGAGGCGTCGGCGGGTGAGCACAAGCATGTCGATCAACCAGCCGGGGCCGCCGGTGATGTCGTGGCCGCGGAGAAGCGCATCGACCTCGTAATAGCCGTTCGGACCGATGTGAGCGAAGTAGTCCTCGCAGATCTCGAGCAGTAGCGGTAACCGGTCGTCGCCAGGCGTGGTGGGTTGCATCCTATCTTTGCCGATCATCTGAGCTCAGAGTCGCCAGCGCGACGCGATCAACCCCTTGCACGATCTGCAACGGTTCACGCTCGCCCGCTTGGACTGCACGCCGACAGCGGGCATGGTGAACGGGCCATGATCTTCTGCGCCGCTGGCGACATCCACGGAGCCCTCGACCAGCTCCTCGAAGACACCCTCGCCTTCGAGGAGTCGTTCGGCGCCGCGCGGCGAGCGCGAGCAGGACGCCGCGCTGCCGGTGAGGTGGCGGCGATGGACTCCTGTGATTCAGCGCGCGCGGCGGTAGTGCATGGCCACCGCACCGTTGCGGAGCGGGTTCGCCGAGAGCAGCTCGAGCTGGCGCGTACCGGGCAGCCCGCCCTGGTACAGGGTCGGGCCGTGGCCGGCGATCCTGGGGTGGACGAGCAGCTTGTACTCGTCGATCAGGTCCAGCCGGTCGAGCTCGGTCGCGAGCTTGCCGCTTCCGAGGAGGACCCCGGCCGGGGTCGCGTCCTTAAGCTTCTGCACGCCCTCGCGTAGATCGCCGGCGATGTGGTGGCTGTTGGTCCACGGGAAGTCCTTGCGCGTCGACGACACCACGTACTTGGGTTTGGCCTCCAGCTTGGCCGCCCACTCGCGCATGGCCGGCGGCGCCTCCTCGTCGCCGCGGGCGACGGCCGGCCAGTAGCTCTCCATCATCTCGTAGGTGACGCGACCCCACAGCATTGCCCCGCCCTCGTCCATGAGACGGGTGAAGACGGCGTGCGTCTCGTCGTCGGCGATCCCCTCCTGGTGGTCGATGCAACCGTCCAGGGTGACGTTGAGGCTGAAGGTGAGGAGTCCCACAGCCGGGGAGTCTAACGCCACTACGGCGTCGCGTCAGCGAGCTGAGGTACACGCGCCCCAAGTCCCAACCTCACGACCAATGAATCCCGCCGGAAGACGCCGGAACCCAAACTCGCGCCCAGCCGGGACCCCTACTCACCGCGCTAGCTGGATCGTCAGCGAGTGGGCGCGCAGCAGCTATCGCGCCATCCCCCGGCTGCACGAACTTTGGCAGGCCAGGGGCAAACTCCTGACCGGCCTCCACAGCCCGTTCAACCCCTCTGAACTGCTCGTTTATCCCGAGGTCGTCGCTCTGGTCGAGATCTTCTGCGACCTCGACTGGCGCCGGCACGTCGCGATGGTCCGCGAGCTGGAGATGACGAACTTCTACAAACGCATCGCTGCCTCAACCAACCCCGCGACTTCGCCGACTGGCTCAGCCGTCCCTCGATGCGCCTCCGCCGCCGCGGCGGCGGCTACGACTGGATGGCCAACCCTCTCCAACAAACGAGAAGAGACACGCACCACCCGGCCGTCGAGCCGTCCACCGGCCCCGACGCCACGGCCGAGCCCGGCGTGCCGGGCACCATCGGCTGGCGCTGACACCGCTCGGATGAACGGGGCGGGTAGATTTTCGCGGTCGGACGGAAGCGGAGGCGGCATGCTCAAGGGGTGGCACGACTGGCTTGGTACGTTCACCGGCGTGGCACTCATCACGGTGGCCGTGCTGCCGTTTGCCGCGCTGACGGTGTGGGCTTTGGCACGCCGTCGTAGTGTCGCCGGCACCAGGCCGGCGTGGGCTTGGCGGATGTCGCTGGCCGAGGTCGGCATCGTCTACGGGACGGTGCCGTGGGTATGGATGATCATGCTGCCGGGCGAACGGGCCGGCGCCGTTCCGGGTCGGGTAAGCCTGGTACCGCTGCGGGACCTGCTCACGATCCTCGCCGCCGGTCCGCTGACGGCGACGGTCCAGATCGTCGGCAACCTGCTGGTGTTCGCGGCGCTGGGGTTCCTCGCCCCGCTGCGGTTCGCGGCGCTGGCGTCGATACCGCGGATCCTGGCGCTCGCGGCGGGCTGCTCGGTCCTGGTCGAGGCCGCGCAGTACATCCTGCGGCTGGACCGGGTGTCCTCCGTGGACGACGTACTGCTCAACACCGCCGGCGCCGGGCTGGCCGCGCTGGCATCGCACCGCTGGTGGCGTGGTAGGGCCAGAGCGTCGTCAGATCGACCTCGATCGGCCCCGGTCGCAGGACGTTGAGCCGTCCACGGTACGCCGGTCGGCCCTGGGGGTAGCCGAGGCGTACATGCAGACGGGAGCCCGGCGGTGTCTTGGCGTACGCGGCGTGGCAGCTACGGTCCCTGACCTCCGGTCTAGACTCGGCGGCATGGAGAAAGTGCTGGGCCTGGGTGGCCTCTTCTTCCGGGCCAAGGACCCGATGGGCCTCGCCCAGTGGTATCAGAACAATCTCGGCCTTTCCACCTACCCGGCCGCCGACGAGCCATGGCAGCAGGAGGCCGGACCCACGGTGTTCGCCCCCTTCGAGGCCGACACCGACTACTTCGGCCGCCCCGACCAGCAGTCGATGGTCAACTTCCGCGTCCGCGACCTCGACGCGATGCTCGCCCAGCTCAGGGCGGCCGGCGCGGCCGTCGACGAGAAGGTCTTGGAGGAGTCCTACGGCCGCTTCGGCTGGGTCACCGATCCCGAAGGCAACCGCATCGAACTCTGGCAGCCGCTCCCGTAGTTCGCTCGACGCCCGTCCGCACGCCGAGACGTATCTGGATGAGGCCCTCCGCAGTCGCCCCTTGCGTCCTGCTCTATGTCAGGCGGCCGGCTGCGGCCAGCCGCCTGACGGCGGCCTCGTGCGGCAGGGCATGACTGACCCGGCCGCCCACTCCGCTGGTGGTGGTGGCGGTGAAAAGCGAGTTGAGCAGCGCCTCCTCGACCGAGTCCAGGACGGCGGCGAAGACCGGATCGAGTTGCCCGTCCGGGATCGGTGACCGGTCAGGCCCGGCCGTGCTGAAGGCGATCGCGTAGTCACCGCTGCCGTTGCTGTACGACGCGCCGACCCGTCCCATGGCGAAGATGGCCCGTCTGGCCAGGCGACGGAGCTGTCGGGCATCCAGCGGCGCGTCGGTGGCCACCACGATCATGCACGAATTGCCGGGTGGATCGGTTCGGTCGGCTTCCGGGACCAGTTCCTGGACCGGCAGCGGAACACCCAGCGCGGTCAGCACGCCACCGAAGTTGGACTGGATGAGGGCGCCGACCGTCACCGGGCGGTCGACCATCGGAACCGCCCTGGACGAGGTGCCGATTCCCGCCTTGTAGCCCAGAGCCGAGGTGCCGGTCCCGGCCCCGACGCAGCCCTCCGCCGGCCGCTGCGCGGAGGCCCCGGTGACGGCGTCGAGGACGTGTCGCTCCGTGATCGGGCGGCGCCGAACGTCCGACAGGTGACCATCATTGGTCTCGCCCACCAGCGGGTTGAACGACAGGCCGTCCGGCCGTCGGTTCATCAGGTAGGTCAGCAGCGCGTCCGCGGCCCGGAACACCGAGAGCGTGCCGGTCAGAACGATCGGTGATTCCAGGACGCCGAGTTCGCCCACCTGGGTCGAGCCGACGAGCTTCCCGTAACCGTTCCCGGTGTACACGGCCGCCGGCAGCGCCCACCGGCCGGGGCCGAGTTGGCTCGGCACGACCGCGGTGACGCCGGTGTGCAGGTCAGCGCCGTTGTCGATGGTGGTGTGCCCCACCAGCACCCCGGGGACGTCGGTTATCGCGTTGTGCGGTCCGGTCGGCAACGCTCCGACGACGATGCCGAGGTCCCGGGCGCGGGGGCGGTGGACTCGCGGGTTCATGGAGCTCCTGGGTCGGTGGTGGCTTCGGAGGTGCGCGGTCAGGCGGCTAGGGCGGCGCGGTTGTCGCGCAGGGCGGCGACGATGCGCGGCAGGGCCTGCCCGATCGGCTCCCGTACCACCTCGTCGGCGAGGTCGTCGTAGGGCGTCTCGTCCCGGTTGATGATCACCAGGCGGGCGCCGGCGCGGACCGCCACGGAACACAGCGACGCGGCCGGCTCCACCCGCAAGCTACTGCCCACGGCCACCAGGAGCTGCGCCGCGGCGGCGATCCGGCGGGCGTGGTCCAGGACAAGGTCGTCCAGGTATTCACCGAAGAGCACGACGGCCAGCTTCAGGATCGCGCCGCAGTCGTCGCACCTCGGGTCGGCAACGCCGGCATGCACCCGGGCCAGCGTTGCGGCGGTCGGCGTACGGATGTCGCACCCGGTGCACCGCACCTCGTGGATCGTGCCGTGCAGTTCGAGAACCATCCGCGCCGGCAGGCCGGCCCGCTGGTGCAGCCCGTCGACGTTCTGGGTCAGTACGCGTACCGCCGTGCCCGACTGCTGCAGCTCGGCCAGGGCGCGGTGCGCGGCGTTGGGCGCGGCGCGCCACGCGGGATGGCCGGCGTAGGTGCGCCAGAACCGGGCCCGGGCCGCCGGGTCCGTCATGAACCGCGGGTACGTGAAGGCCTCCACCGCGGACGGATCCCGGGTCCAGAGCCCGTCCGGGCCGCGGTAGTCCGGCACCCCGGAATCGGTGGAGATTCCCGCCCCGGTCAGTACCGCCAACCGGGTGATTCCCCGCGTCCACTCCCCCGCCTCGACCATGTGGACGATGGTAGGAATCTGCTGGTCCGCTCGGCGAACCCTTTTCGTGCGGCGGCAAGGAAAGCCGCACTTGGCCGAGCGGGGCGGTTGCTGGCAGGGTCAACGACATGACGGGAATGACCGGGGCGGACGTCCGGGCGGCGGCCAGTGAAATGACGCGGGTCCTGCGGCCCGCCGTGGACCGGGACTGGACGGTCCGGGCCGGCGACCTGGACTGGTCCTGCTGGACCACCGCCGCGCATGTCGCGCATGACCTGCTCGGGTACGCCGGCCAGGTCACCGGCCGACCGGATCGCGACTATCTTCCCTTCGACCTGCGGGTACGCCCCGATGCCGCGACCTCCGACGTGTTGACTGTGGTGATCGCGAGCGCCGGGCTGCTCGCGGCCGCCGTCGACACCGCCGACCCGGACACCCGAGCGTGGCACTGGGGTCCCTGCGATCCGGGCGGCTTCGCCACGATGGGGGTGGCGGAGACCCTGCTGCACACCCACGACATCACTCGGGGCCTTGAGTTGAACTGGTCCCCGCCGCCGGGACTCTGCGCCGGTGTGTTGAAGCGGCTGTTTCCCGACGCGCCGGCCGGCGACCCGGTCGAGGTGCTGCTCTGGATGACCGGGCGGGCGACGCTGGGCGACCGGCCCCGGCGTACCCAGTGGAGCTGGCGGGCAGCGGTGGGGTCAGCTTCTCGGCCCTGAAGGGCCGAGCTTGCAGATCGCGTTCGGTGCTGGCTGCGCCGGACACGCCGCGTTCGGCAGGCTGACTGCTGCCCAGTCCGCGACACCGCGTATAGCGATGTTGCGGGCTGCGTTCACGTCGGCGTGCTCAGCGAAGCCGCACGACGTGCATCGGAAGGTGGATTGGTTGGGTCGGTTGGCCTTGGCGATGTGCCCGCAGGCGGAGCAGCCCTGCGAGGTGTATGCCGGATCGACGCGGGCGAGCGCGATCCCGGCCCGCGTCGCCTTGTAGGCGATGAACTGGCCGAGCTGGTGGAACGCCCACGAGTGCAGGGTGACCCGCTGGGGCTTACGGAGCCGTACCCGCTCGCGGATACCACCCAGGTCTTCCAGGGCGATACCACGACCGGTGCGTTCAGCCTCGGTCACGATCTGCTTGGCGATGCGATGGTTCGTGTCGGCCGCGAACCGGGCCTCCTTGCGCCTGCGCTTCTTCAACAGCCGCCTGGCCGATCTGGTGCCGAGCCGCTGGAGTTTGGCGCGTAGTCGCTGGTTGCGATGCCTAACCCGGTTCAGGCCCTTGCCGCAGTGGCGGGTGCCGTCATCGGTGGTGGCGATGTTCGCGATGCCCAAGTCCACGCCGAGGAACCCGTCAGGCTCCTTCACCTCGACATCGGGGATGTCGCAGGTGGCGTACAGGAACCACTTTCCGTCCCGGTGCACAAGGTCAGATTCACCCTGCCGGTGAGCGGACAGCATCACGTACTGCCCGTCGGAGCAGCGGAACGGGACACGTCCCGACCGGCCCCGCACGGTCCAGATCGACACCGTCCGGTCCGGCATCTGCCACGACAGGCAACGGTCGTCGAACGGCTGCGCCGCGTCCGCCCGGAACGCGATCGGCTTCGACTCGGACGTGACGCGGCGTTTCGACCCGGGCTTGCCGAGGTTACCGGCGCGGATGTTGGCCTTCAGGGTGGCGTACGAGCCGGCGACCTTGCGGGCGACGTGGATCGCGGGCTGAGCCGACAACCCCATCGCCTTCAACTGCCCGTAGGTGAGCCGCTGCAACGCCTGCTTGCCGAATACCCGGAACCGGTACGCCTCAGCGGAGACAACGTTCGCGGCCTCGTTGCACAGGTTCAGCGTGTCCCGCAACGCCGCCTCCTGGCCGGCGTCAGGGAACAACCGCACCTGCACCACAATCTTCACCGTCCACAATTTACCATCTCGTCTATGTCACCACGATGGGTCACAAACCCGGGATATTCGACGAGGTCGCAGCGTCGTCTACAACCTGCACGTCCATCTAGTCTTCGTCACCAAGTATCGCCGGGACGTACTCAACGACGCCATGCTCACCCGATGCGGGCAGATCATGGCCGACGTGTGCGCCAAGCTGGGCGCGGAACTGCGGGAGTTCAACGGCGAAGACGACCACGTCCACCTGCTCGTCCACTACCCGCCGAAACTGCCGATCTCCACGCTGGTCAACCGACTCAAGGGCGTATCCGCGCACTACCTGCGGCAAGAATTCACCGACCGGATCAACCGGCACATCATGCACGGCCACCTGTGGTCACCGTCGTACTTCGCTGGGTCGTGCGGTGGGGCACCACTCGCCGTCATCCGCGAGTACATCGAAACCCAGAAGCGTCCAGGCTCGTGACGCGATTCCTCCCGGCCCTGAACGACTCCGTTGGGAAATCCTCGTTAGCCGTCTTTCGGTGCGTTGACATGATTGTCGGGTCTGTCGGGTGTGGGGGGTACGGGTGTCGCTGGAATCG
>NZ_JBEZFI010000054.1:0-33505 GCF_040649295.1 Micromonospora sp. NPDC048999
CGCCGGCAGGTCCCGTGCCGGCGACCCGCACTTTTGCTGCCTGGCCCGATGCCCCTATTGCCGCTGTGAGCTGGGCAAACGGTCATCTTGATTTACCTGCCTCTACCGTGTTTCGTGGCGCTCTTTTGTTCCACATCTGTACCGGATGATCATGAGGCCTTGCTCTTGCGATACAGGTCGACGGTAGGGGTGTCAACGGCTGCCCGCTGGGCTACTAGAGCAGACGCCCGCTCGCGTTCGATTCTCCGCCCCAGCTGCAGCACCTCGAGGAGAACGGGACCCCGTTGCAGCACGTGCCCCGTCAGAACCATGACCCCACCGAGCGCGACCAGGAAGCCGCGATCGCTCAGGTGCCGCATGCCGACGGTGCTCACCAGTAGCCAGGACAGGGCCACCCCCGCGAAGACGATCTTGAGGCGCATGCAGTGTCTCACCCTCCGTGGCCTTAATGGACTCTCAGGAACCCACGATGAAACACCCGTTCGACCGGAGATGAAAGGGTTTGTCAGTGAAGGTCCAGTAGCCGGCCGCGGCCCGGCAAGGGCAGGGTGGCACGTGCAACTTGCATTGTGGTACCGGGATAGCAGAGCGTGATCATCTGAGCGTCCCGCAATGGCGGTTTGATCACGGAACGCGAGTGGACCGGATGCATCCTCACGCACACCGGACGGTAGCGGTCGCGTCGGAACGCGCGGATGCCGCTACGAAACGCCTTCGGGGCGATCCTCAACGAATACACCCCGGCCCGGAATTCCGTACGTCAGCCCGCGCTCCCTCAGAATGATGTGCACCTTGTCGATTGTCCCGGCCGATACCGAGTAGAGGTCGGCCAGTTGGCGAGTGCTCGGCAGCTCGGTGTGAGGCGGATATTCGCCAACCTCGATCCGCGACGCGAGATCATCAGCTATCTGCTGAAACGTCATCCGGCGGGCGGGTGCCATGTGCTGCTGTCTCCTGGCTCTTGGGCCACGGAATTGCACCATGTGGACAACCGGACAGCAACGCGATCCTCTCCCTACGTAGGGAGGTTGGGTAGGCTGCGGAGGGTCACCGTATTAATCGGGAGAGTGATCATCCATGGTCCGGCTTCGGCTCCTCGCCCATCTTCATCGCCGACCGTCACCGCGTACCGAAGCCGCGGGCGTCGCCATCCAGCGCGCCGAGCACGAAGCCGCGCGGCAACGGCTGCTCGATCTCGCTCGACGCCACCGGGCCGCCCACTTCTCTGACGGGCCACCCTTCGGACGGTTGCCATAGGCCGCCTGGTTGCGGCAGCCTCGCAGCCGGGCGGCGGGCGGTCAGCCGATAGGAAGGGCGCCGAACACTCGGGCTACGCGGCGGGCGTCGGAGACGCTGTGGAGGACCTCTACGACTCGTCCGGAGCTGTCCCGGGTCGTCCGCCAGGTCTCCAGCACCCATACAGCGTCCGGCAGGTCCAGCGTCTCCCGTTCCGCACCGGTCGGCAGCCGCGCCGCAACCTCCTCGGTCGCATCGACCAGATGCACGCCGGCCACACGCAGCGCGGCGTACAGCCCGCCGACCACCTTGCCCGGCAAGGCCAGCGGTGTGCCCTCGGCGACCTCTGCCAGGACATGGGACACCTGGAGCTGCGCCAGGTCGTCGCCGGCGAACATCCGCCGGGCCCGCCGGACCAGTCCGGCGCCCGCAGCGACTCCGAACCGGGCGGCCAGATCCGCAGCCGCCGGCACGCGGACAACTTCGTCCACCTCCACTCGGCCCGGGACGCCCTGCTCGGCGCAGGCCGTCTCCCATGGGCCCATCCCTCGGCCCGGCCGGGCCGGGTCGACGGCGGCCGCGTAGTGCGACAGAGCGAGCCGCACCGGGGGGCGGGCCACTGTCGTGCCCTGCTTGGTCGCGGCGATGACGAGGCCGGCCGCTTTGAGCGTGGCCAACGCGCGGCGCACCGTCTCACGGGAGACGGCGAAGCGGTTTGCCAGGTCATGCTCGGTCGGCAGCTGGGCGCCGGGCGAGTACTCCCCGGCCTCGATGGCGGCGCGCAGGGCAGCGGCAATCTCGCGGTATCCCATCGGCATCGGTTCGACTCCCTCCGACTGGACGATCAGCGACACACACCAGTATGCGTACGCAAAAGCTTGACGGGCCACCCCGATCCCAGCCACACTCGTTGAAAGATTTGCGTACGCAAATAATCAAAGGGTGAGGCCCGTGAACGACTGGCTGATCAACCGGATGCGCAGTCTGCAGGCCGATCCCGCCCGGTCAACCGGAGGCGCAATGATGAACGCGCGAACCGTCGCCAGGTGCATCGAGGCGCTGCCCCACCGGCTCGGCGACACCCACCTGCCAGACCGCCCGGCCTGGACCTGCCAGACGTGCCCCGACGGCCCGCCCTGGCCCTGCTCACCCGCCCGCACCCGACTTGCCGAGGCGTACGGGCCCGACCGGTCCGGGCTCGCCACGTACGTCAACGCCCTGCTCTTCGCCGCCGCCGGGGACCTTCCTCGCGCTCCGGCGGTCGAGCTGCACGAACGGTTCATCTCGTGGACCAAGTAACCGTCCCCCGGCCACGGTGCACCGCTGCTGGCCGCAGGCGTCCATCGGTCACCTGGTGCGCTCTGTGACGAGCCGACAGCCCGGCCCCGCGCTGCTCGACATCGGCCCGCAGATCCGGGCCCGCGAGCAGACCGCGGCGCTACGCCGGCTGATGGCCAACCGGGCCAGCGAATACCGCCCGCCGACCGCCACCCGTGGCCCCGTCCCAGTCCACCCATACACCCCGGTCATAGGAGATCTCGCATGGAGCTGAGGGCCGGCACTGTGGTGCAGCTCTGCCGTGAGGCGAGCGTCCAGTTTGGCGGCGACCGGGAGATATGGATGACGTTGGTCTCGGTCGACCCGAAGCCCACCTATGCGGGCTGGATCTGGCTGACCGGCTACGTGTTGAGCCGGGACGGTAAGGCGACCGGGAAGCGTGAGGTGTTCGTCCGGCGGGCCGGGGTGCGGGTCATCGGCGCAGCGCCGGCGTGGGCCGCGACCGCTGGCGCGCGAAGGAGCTAGCTGTGACGGCGAGATCCGACCGCGCCTACCCGATGTCACCCCCGCAGGTGAGGTCCATGACCCCGGGGGAGCTGTCCCGCTGCCTGGGCTGTGCAATGCCGGATGCCGACGGCCGGCACCACTGCGCGGGAGGCAAGGAACTGCCGCCGTACGGCGGGCACTGCATCTGCCGGGAGCCGGGCTGCGGGCCGGGCGGCAAGTCCACGCCGGCCACGCCGGCCACGCCGAGGCCCGCCCGCCGGCGGCGCACCACCCGTTGATGTTGGACGGCCCCGGGCGCGGCGATTGGAGCGCCGGCCCGAGGCCTTGATCAGACATAGGAGGTCTGACCCATGCACCAGTCTCACCGATTCCGCCGCGCGATCAACGTCGGCGCGCTGGTCCTGGCCCTGGCCGTCGGCCTGGCCTGCAAGGGCGAGGACGGCGGCACGCACAGCAGCCGGCCGCCGGCCGACCGGCACGTCGACCCGAAGAAGCAGCGCACCGTCGAGATCCGCGCCAAGAGCGACGCCCCGTACGACGTCGTGGTCCGGGCGGCAAAGGTCGGCGACTCCCGCGGCGACTACACCCGGGAGAAGGTCGCCGGCGGCGAGTACAAGCAGACCCTGGACTACACCTCGGGCCTGAAGATCGAGGTGATGATCACGGCGACGGGGCACCGGACGGACCCGCTGTCCTGCGAGATCGCTGATGGCACGCAGCGGTCGCGGGATCGGGCGGCCGGCACGGTGCAGTGCAAGCTGACCACCTCCCGGTGAGTCGCTGAAACGACGGCACCCCCGGCCCTGAGTAGGGCCGGGGGTGCGTTGTCCGTGCGGCTACCGGTGCCGCAGCCGCGCCCAGGCGAGGCGGATCCGCTGGCGCCAGGTGGCGCGCTGGAAGGGTGCGGGTGGGTTGAGTCTCCAGCCGTCAGTCATGCGGACAGTATGCGACACGGCGCGCAGAGTGCGGCATCGGAAAAGCGGTGGTGCCCTGCCCCGGCATCGCTGGGCGGGGCTAGCGGGCTACCTGGCGGGTGTCTCTGGCGAAGATGCCAGCCACGGCAGGTACTGCCGCAGCCACCCGTCCACCCCCGGCAGCGTCAGGACCCGGGTCACCGCCCCGATCACGCTGAGGACCTGGGCGACGGCCGGCACCTCGCTGATGCCGCCGGCGATGGCGATCGTGGGCAGCAGTGACAGCAGTGCGATCACTGCGGCAACGAGGGTGCGGACGGTCGCCCGCCACGGGTGCCGGATCTGGGTTGGCTGCATGATGCCTCCTCCTAAATGTGAAGTGGTCAGCCGGTCGACGCGTACCGAGGGCCCGAGGCGCAGACGTACCTGCTCAGGTCGGCGACGGTGATTGCGGCTGTTGCTGGAGACCGGCAAGCTGCGCACGCAGGTCACCGAGCTGCCCGGTCAGCGCGGTGATCGTGGCCTCCCGTCCGGCGAGCTGGATCCGCAGCTGGTCCCGCTCGGCCTGGACAGCGCTCAGCTCGGCGGACAGGTGCTGCTCGGATCGCGCGAGCTGGGCAATCCGGGACTCGAGCTCGACGACGCGCAGACGCAGTCGCTCGGCCTCGGCTGACGTCACGGCGAGGGACTGCCGGGCGTCGGCCAACGCCGACTTGACCTGCTGCAGCTCGGCGTGCAGGTCGGCGGTGATTTCCTGGTAGATGTCTTGCCGGATCCGGTCGGCGTCCGCGCGCAGCTGCTCGGCTTGGGCCTGCTGCTGTTGGGCCTGCGCCGCAGCCAGTACGGCCTGCGCCGAGCTGACCCGCCGGTTGAGTAGATACCCGACGACGGGGCCGACGACGGCGCCGCCGGCGATGGCACCGCCGGCGCCGATCAGCGCGTTGAGGACGCCCGGATCCACGCTAGCCTCCTCGATCGATCGGCTTGACGCGCCCTCCTAGGGTGAGCGCGTGATTTCCTGGAAATGGTCGGCGGCCGCAGCCGCCGCAGCTATGGCCGTCGGGCTGGTCGCCGGAGTCACCATCGGCCCGGCCATCACCGCCAAGCCGCAGCCGGCCGCAGCCGTGGTGGCGCAGGCCCGGACCGAGTCGGCCACCGTGGACAACATCGAGCAGATCGGCGACACCGGACGCGCCTACGTCGACATGCCCACGCCGGGGCCCACCGTCACCGTGAACGTTGGCCCATCCCGTCGTGTGCTGGTCATCCTGTCCGCGCATCTCAGCGGCCGGCACCCGGGCGCCATGTCCGTCGAGGTGTCCGGTGCATCGGCAATCCGCGCGTCGGACGTGCGCGGGTTGACCCCGCGCCTCGACGGCGGCACCGGCTCATTCACCATCCTGCTCACCGCGGCCGACGGGCTGCGCGAGGGGCCGAACGTCTTCGCGGCGAAGTACAGGTCGGTCGAGTCCGGCGACCACGCCCTGGTCGCTGGCGCCCGCAACATCACCGTCATCCCGCTGTGAGGTAACGATCACGAGGCCAAACGGCGGGCCAGCTCGTCCGCGACCTGCCGGGTCAGCGCCGGCGGGATCGCGGCGGCGATGGCCGACGGCGTCAGGCCCTCGAGCACCCCGGCGATGACCGCCTGCGTGTCGCTCCGGATGGCCAGCGCGGCGATGTCGGCCCGGGCCGCGGCGACCTGCGCGGCGATCTGCGCCAGCCCGGCGGGGATGGGCCGCCAGTTGCCGTCCGGCTGCTGCGGGTACGCCTTGGCGACCAGCGGGTCCGTGTTGTCGGCCAGCATCCGCAGCCACCAGGTGGCCGCGTTGTCCGGCCGCCCGTCGGGGCCCGCGCCGAGGCCGCCCTTGAGCAGCTTGCCGAGCATCCGTTCCACGTTGGCGAGTTGCGCGGCCTGCGCGTTGGTCAGGGCCATGGCGTCCTCCAGGAGTCCGATGGTGGTCAGGTAGCGGCGGAACAGCGGCGTCAAGTCCTTGCCCGCCTTGATCGCGTCGCGGAACCACGACCCATGGCTGTGCCACAGGTGGCTGGAGTCGCCGCTTGTACGCTTCTTCAGCCGGTCCCAGCGGCGGACGGTCTTTCCGTCCAGGGTGTAGATCCACTCCCGGATGTCCCGCGAGTCCGGGGTGCCCGCCTCAAGCTGGGCGACGATCCACCGGTTGAAGGTGTAGAGGTTGTGCGTCACCCCGCCGACGCGGACCTCGAACCAGCCGATGTCCAGCGCGGCGGCGTCGAGGGTCAGTCCGGTCCTGTCCCGCGGCGACTCCACCACGCTGTAGTCACCGGCCGCAGTCCGGTCGGCTCCGCAGTGATAGCCGCCCCGGTGGGTGGCGTCGCCGACGATGCCAACAGCGTCCGGCCTGAGCCCGTGCGGGCCGAGATGGGTAAGCAGCAGCGCGCGGACTGCCAGCAGACTTTCTGGAGCTCGGGTCACCGGTGTCTCCTCACAGCAGGATGGCGATCCAGTCGACGGCCCGGGCCGCCGTCCAGGCCCTCGAGGCGTTGGTGCTCTCGGCCAAACTCAAGCCGAAGTTGGTCGCGGTCACGCTGAACACCCGCGCGATCCACCGGTCGGCCTCGGATGCCCCGGAGTTGATCACCGGGATGACGATGGTCGGCGCGGCCGCGAACGTGCGCGGAAACGTGATGGTGCGGCTGTGGAATGTCGCGGCCGCGAAAGTGACCTGCTCACGGCCTATCTGCACGTCAGAAAAAAGGCCCTGCTTGAACATGGACGGCACCACGCGCATGCCCGGGCGGATTTCGGCCGGCATCTCACTTGTCTCCTCTCACAGGGCCACGATGGCCGGATCCCACACATCTACGGGCGTGCCGGCCGGCCAGGATCGCCGCACCCCGTTGACGCCCCGGACGGAAAGGATGGCCCGCTGCGGGTTGAGCACCGCCAGGTCGTCGACAGCGACGACGATCGGCAGCGGGTTGGTCACACTGGCCGCGAGGATGCCCCGCACGCCCACCCGGTTGCCGGTCGTCAGTGACGTGTCTGTGCCGCTCCATTGCCATGCCGGCTCGGCGTTGCCGAGGACCCAGGCTTTCGCCCGCAGTTGGCTCCCGATCGCCTGGAAGCGCAGCCGGTACTGACCGCCCGTGGTGTGCGTGAGGCCGGTCGGCACGTCACCGGTGATGTTTGTGTTGGCCCCCGCGACGCGTTTCTGCACTCGCAGGGTCACTCGCTGATCGGTTTCGAACGCCAGTTCGGCCCAGTACTGGTTGTCGGTATCGGTGTAGCGGGCCATCAGACCGAACTGGGCGGACCCGCCGGTCATGAGCGTGCCCAGCGCGATCGTGATGAGGACGTCGACGTCCGGGCTGCCCGCGTCGAGCCAGATCATCCGCCGAGTGTTGACCGCCTCGACCGACATCCGGCCGACCGACGGCGACCCCGGACACGAGTACCGCGCCTCGGTGCCCACCTGCGTTGGCGTCCACGGCTGCCCGGTCTCGGCGGCGCCCCATCCGGCGCTGACCGTGCGAGGGAATCCGTCGACGACGGCCGGCCCGATGCTGGCCGCCTGCACCCACTCCCCGCCAACCCGCATCTCTACCGGCATGTCGCCGGCGGCAGTGGTCCATGGTCCGTCAGCAGCCGTGCTGGTGATCTGCATGACCAGCGCGCCAGCGGTCACGCCGGCCGCCAGGGCTGTGCCGTCAGCGCACACCAACCGGTTCCCGCCCACCGTAGCCACCTCGTACGGGCTCGCCGGCACGCAGGCGTACGTGATCGTCCGGGTGTCCGAGCCGATCACCTCGGTCACGCCGAGCACGATCAGAGACACCTCACGGTCGCCCATGTCCGCCGGCAGGTTGGTCACCATGATCCGGTCACCGACGTCCACGGCGGCCGCAGCGGGGGCCAGCGCTGGCCACGCAGCTAGGTCGACAGTCAGTTGCGACACCCGCAGCTCGTCGACGGCGCCCCGGTGTAGACCCCACCAGGCGTGATCGGGCAGCGTAGCGTCGTCGGCGGGGTTGACGTCGACCTGGCCGGCGTACCGGCCGATCCCCGCCGGCGGCGGCTGCACCGACATCGGCCCGGCCTTGAGCACCGCCCGCGCCTCCACACCGGAGGCTGTGCTCTTCGCCGTGACGTCGTTCCTTGTGCCCAGATCGTCCACGACCGGGTCGAACGGTTCGGCTACCTGGGACCAGTCGAGGGTCAGCGCCGGCGGCTGGTTGTAGAGAGTCGCGACGGTACGCAGCACGAGGCCGAGCTGGTCGCGCGGCTCGTACAGCAAGCCGCCGTCGGTGCGCTCGATCTCGCCCAGCAGGTCGGCCATGGCGACGCCAGTGCGCTGCGGGCCCATCGGCCGCGTATCGGCCGCGACGCCTACCACCGTGGCGGGGATGCCCTCCTCACCGCACAAGCGCAAGAACCGCGCAGCGGCGGTCTCACCGACGTGTCCCCGTCCGGCCGTGTGTAGACGCGTCACCGCAGCGGCCAGCGCGGCAGTGCTGCCGGCCAGGATCGCCGGGTGGCCGACGCTGATCTTGCCGATCTCGGACGATCCCAGGTTCTGGGTGAACACGCCCATGCGGATCTTGAAGACGCCGGCGATGCTGGCCGACGGCAATGTGCCGGTGCCGACCTGCGCTCCGTCGAGGTACAGGGTGACCGTGAGGCTCGACCCGGACGGCGCGAACACCACCGCCACATGCCGCCACCCGTCGACGAACGGCCGCACGACGGTGATCGGCGCACCAGCCGATGCGGACAGTTCCACCGTGTCGGCGGTCCCGCCCGCACCGGTACTGCCCGGCGGCCATGAGAGCAGGGTGGCGTCCACGTCGGCGCCGTCGCTGCGGAACAGGGTCAGCGTCGCCTGCGTGAATATCCCGTTCGCGCCCGTCTTCGCCGGCAAGGCGGTGCGGGTCCAGAACGACACGGCAAGCGCCGGCGCGCCCCCGGGGGCCGTGCTCACCTCGACTCCGGCGAGTCCCCGCTCCGTCTCCAGCACGGGCAGCGTGCCGGAGCCGACCAGGCTGTCATCAGACCACTGCAATGGCCGGATGGTCCTGGCACCGGAGTCACGCAGACGCCCCGATGCGACGCCGGGCAACGGTGACGTGAGCAGTTCAGCGGCTCCGGCGTCCTCCAGCGGCCAGTACGCGACAGCGGTGGGCTCGACCATGTGCGCCCGGTACAGCGCGGACCGGGTCGGGTCGGCGCCCTGCCCGTACCGGCGTAGGATCCCGGCGCCCTCGATCTCCGTCCACGCGTCGCCCTGACCGTTGGTCGGGTCGGCGTCCAGCGACCGGCCGGGCTTCCACGTGGCGACCTCGCCGACGAAGCGCACGTCGCCGTTGACGGTTCCCCGCACCGGGGTGTTGCGGCCCACCAGCCCGTACAGTGGCGAGCTGGCGTTGCGCGGGTTGTAGTTTCCGCTGCGGTTGTCGACGGTGCCGGTCAGCTTCGACGGGGACACCTCGGTGGCCTCGTCGCCGTGCCCGCGGGTGATGGTCACCGGGTCACGGGCATAGGTTGGTGCTGGCCGCCACGCCCCGCCGTAGTACAGCTCTACGGCGAGGTCCTGCCTACCCATGGCTGACCGCCACCCGACCGCCGCGCACGGTCAGCTGGATCGCCCCGGTCCGGACCGCGCGCTGGAACCACTCGGCGAGCAGTCGTTCCAGCGGTGTTCCGCCACCCCTCGTCTCGACCCGTAGCGTGCCGCCGGCGCCGCCGTTGGCGAAGTCACGGGCGCCGCGCGGCAGGGGCACCACGGCCTCGTCTTTGCCGCCCTCGCCGGCCACCACCAGCCGGCCGCCCGGTGTGGCCGGAACGATGCCGCCGTCGGCCAGGCGGGGGATCTGCACGGGGCGGAGATCGAAGCCGCCGACTTTGCCGAGGCCGGGGATGTTGATCGAAGGGATGGACAGGCTCAGCCCATTCCACTTGTCGATCAACCAGTTGATCGCGGCGCGGAAAGCGTTCTTGATGCCGTCCCACATGCCGGAGGCGGCCGCACTGATCTTCTTGGGCAGCCCCTTGAAGAACCCGAGTAGCGCGTCCCACTTCTCAACGATCCAGTCCTTGACCGCCCCGGCTCCGGCCTTGATCTTGTCCCAGTTCTTGGTGATCCACAGGACCGCGAGGCCGATCGGCCCGGTGATGATGGCGAGCAGCAGCGGCCAGTTCTGCTTGATCCAGTTCCAGACGAAAGCGATGCCGGCTTTGATCTTGTCCCAGGCCCATGACCAGGCCTTCTGAAACCAGTCGGTCTTGGTCGCGATGATGACGATGATCGCGACGAGTGCGATCACGGCGAGGACGATCCAGGTGATCGGGGAGGTCCAGAGCGCGAGGTTGAGGACGGTCTGCACGGCCGTCCACACCTTGAGTACCAGGATGATCGTGCCGATCACCGCGGCGAGGATCCCGAGGCCGGTCGCCAGCGGCGTCACCCAGCCGGAGTTCTTCTGCAGCCAGCCGAACGTCTTCTCGATGTACGGCACGGCCTCCGCGAGCTTGTCCACCAGCGCCTGCTTGGCGGCCCGCTTGAACCGGTCCAGCTTCTGGCCTGCGGTCTCCTGGATCGTGTCGCCGGCGGCCTTGGTCGCCCCGGTGAAGCCATCCATCTGGGCGGCCGCGGTGTTCAGGTCCAACGCGAGGACAGCGTCGCGCATGTCCTCCCACTTGGTGCCGAGCAGCCCGACACCGGCCGTGTTCTGGTCGACCGGGTCCTTCATCGCCCGCAGCCCGTCCAGGATCTGGTTCATCCCCTCGGCCGCGGCCGGCCCGCCCTGCGCGATCTTCGCGGTCATCCTGTCGGCGTCCAGGCCGAGCAGCTTGTACGCCTCACGGGCGGCCTCGGATCCGTCGATCGCCCGGATCCCGAGCTCCTTGAGGCCGTCGGCTACCTGGTCGGCGTTGCGCGCGCCGGCCTGGAGCCCCTGCGACAGCAGACCGATCGCGTGCTGCCCGTCCAGCCCCAGCGACCGGAACAGGGTGGAGTATTCCTCGAAGGTGTCCATCAGGTCGCCGGCCTTGTTGACACCGATCTGGGTGGCCTTGACGAGCAGGTCCATGGCCTCTTCGGCGCTGCCGGCCAGGCCCGTCTGCAGCATCGTGGTGACCGCGGCAGACACACGGTCGGTCTCTTCCTCGACCACCGTCGCCACGGTGAGCAGCGACTTCACGGTGCTCTGACTGGCCGCGTCGGCGGCGTTGCCCATGTCGATCAGGCCCTGCTGGGCAGCGGACCGGATCGCGGAGGTCACCGCGGGCATGTCCTCGCCGAATCCGGCGGCGTACACCTGACCGGATAACTTGCCGAGGTCGCCGGCCAGCTCCGGGCCAGCGCCGAGCTGAGCCGCGAGCACACCCTGCAGCTTCGACTGCTCCAGGGTGTCCCCGATACCGACGATCAGGGCGGCGGCGATCGCGGCGCCGGCGATGGCGGCGCCCTTCTTCACCCCCGACCAGAGCTTTTCGAGCTTGGCCCCGATGGCCTTGGTGCCCTTCTCAACGCCGTCGGGGTCGATGCCGATCTTGATCATCAGGTCCGCCAGGGTTGCCACGGTCACCCCCTCACTGCTCGTGGCCACCCATGGCCCGGTTCAGGGACTTGATCAGCCGTAGGTGGTCCTCGCCGGTCTGCTCGCCGGCGGCCGCCGCCGCGCCCCGTTGGTCCCAGCGGGGGATGAAGTCCTCCGGCTTGGCCACGCGGCCGCCCTTGCCGCGGTTGGCGTTGGCGATGGTGGAGGCGATGATCGCCGCGTGGATGTCGGCGCGGTCCGGGCCGAGCGGGCCGGTCACCCGCTCGTACGCGGCCCACGCCGACAGCTCCCGGGCGTCGATGCGGGCGAGCAGCTCGCCCACGGTGTAGCCCAGGTGCGCCGCTAGTCGGTGGCGGAATCGTCGCCCTGGGTCGCGCCGAAATCCTCGGTCAGCTTGTCCACGTCGTCCTCGGTCAAGCCGGCGATCACCTTGCAGGCGTCGAACAACCTGTCGAGCGGCTTGGCGTTCTTGCGGCCCAGCGCGTTGACGTCCTGCTCGGAGAACAGCGACGTCCCGTGCTCGTCGACGGCGCACAGCACGATCAGCTTCGCCCGCGCGTTACGCATGTTCATCTGCCGGTTGCCGCCGCGCTGCTGGATCAGCGACTGCTCGTAGGCGTCCCGCTGGGCGCCGGTGATCGACCGGATCCGCACGGCGCCGCCCCACTCCGGGCAGTCCACCACGTCGTAGCTGCGGTCCTCCGCGCCGAGGATCGCGTCACGATTCAGGAACTCCATCTCAGGCACCTTCCCCCGTCTTGGCCAGGGTCGGCTTGCCCGACACCTTGATGGTGATCGACCGGCCCATCTTGTCGTCGTACGGGAACTCGTCGCCGACCTTGGTGAGGATTCCCTTGATCGACCAGGTGTGCTCGTTCTCCGTGCCCGGCAGGATCACGATCTGGTAGCTCCGCGGGGCGTCGTCGTCGAAGTCGTCGTCCAGGTCGTGGGTGTCCTCGGCCGGGTCGTAGTTGAGGTCGAGGCTGACCTCGCCGCCGTCCTTGAGGCTGCCGATGTATTGCTTCCACCCATCCGGGCTGCCGTGGTTGGTGACGTCGATGGTCTCCCGCGACCGTTCCGGCCCGGAGATGCTGGTGACGTTGGCGATCGCCGTGAACGCCTCCGGCGATTTGCCGTCGCCCCTCTTGAATTGCGTGCCGAACGCGTCGACGCCGCTCACGTTGCCTCCTCCTGTGCGGTCTTGATGCGGAACCGGATGATGTGGTGCCGCACCTGCGGATTGGGGTCGGGCAGGGCTTGGTCGAACTCGCAGCGGATCGACACCACCCGGTGCCCGGTCAGCAGCACGGACAGCGCCGCCGCCTGGTGGTCGAGCAGCTCGACGATCCGCGCGGCGATCGCCTGCCCCTGTTGGTTGCCGCGGGCCTCGGTCCAGACGTGGAGCGTCGCGACGATCTCTCGCCCGTAGCTGGTCAGGTCGTTGTCCGGGGTCGACAGGTGATCCCCGATCCGCACGTACGGCTTCGGGGTGCCCTCGGGCACCTGGTCGTGCACACCACCGGTGGCCATGTCCAGCAGCGGTGCGTCCCCGGTCAGACGCCGGTAGATGGCCGTCTGCACGGGGTGGAGCGGCGACCGAGACACGAGGGTCACTGGAGTAGGCCCTTCAGCATGCCGCCGACCTCGGTCTTGATGCGGTCAGGGAACCGCTTGCGGGACCGCTCCGCGGCCGGGGTCGCGAACGGCTGCTCCGGGGTGTCTTCGGTGCCGTGCTCGACGAAGGTGGCGTGCCGGGCGGTGGCCACCGCCTGTCCGCTGAGCCCGTCGTTGGTGATCACCGGATGCATCGACGCGATCAGCTCACCGGTGTCCCGAGGGGCGGTACGCCGCATGTCGGCGACGACCTCCCCGGTCTCCTCCCGCACAGCCTTGCGGGCGCCCTCACCCACCGCCGCGGGCAGCCCCTTCAGCACGCGGGCCAGCTTGTCCATGCCCTCGACGGTGACGGCCTGCTGACGGGCCACGGTCACTCACCCGCCTGCCCGCGCAGCTCCGCGGCCGCCGCGGACAGCGCGTCGGCGAGCAGCTCGCCCACGCGGTCGCTGGACATGGCAGCCTGGACCTCGGCCGAGGCGATCTCGATCGTGCCGACCAGACACTCGGGCCCGGACCCGACACGCATGTACACCCCGATGGTGGTGTCCATGTCAGCCCTCCGGGTGCGCGGCCCGATACTGCTCGACGACCGCCGTCGGGATCTTGCCGCGCGGCGACACGTCAATGCCCTGGCCGGCGGCCCAGGCCCGGATCCGGGCCCGCTCCACCGCCTCGTCGACGTCCCCGGTCTGGGTGTCGTCCCCCTGCGGCGCGGCCGGGCCGTCAACGGGCACATACACCTCAGCCCGGTCGGCCAGGGTGCGCACGTCCACGGTCTCCGGCCCGTCGGCGGCCGCCAGGCGCTCGTCCAGGGCGTCGCAGATCTCCTGGGTGCTTGCGTCGACGTCCAGCTGCAGCAGCGCGCGCACCCGCCCGCGCACCGGATCCTCCTCGGTGTTCACCGCCGCCTCGAGTGCCTCGCCGTCGTCGACGGCGTAGTCCGGGCGGATCGGCGCCCACAGGTGCGGGTATCGCTCGACGATCTCGTGCCCGGCATGCGCGGTGGTGACGCCCTGGCGCACGATGCGCCGCTGCCCGTCGGGGGTAACCGTGGTACCCGTCTTGGCCGCGATCATGGTCTGTTGCATCTACGTCCCCTCGGACTGGGTGCGCTCGCACTGCGCACGCAGGTAGACAGGCTCGGAAGGGTGGACGGTGGCCCACACCCGGTACGTCTCACCGTCGCCGCGCAGCTCGTCACCGCGGCGCACATCCGCGGTCGGCTGCAGGTGCACCACGGCGTCGAGCTGCGCGCCGGACTGCCCGGCCGCGGTCCTCTCCTCTGCCGACGGCTGCGACACCTTGGCCCGGACGGTGTCGACCTGGGTGCGGGTCACCACCTGGCCGCCTGCCCCGTCGCCGGTACTGGTCGGCCGCCACACCTGCAGATGCCGGGGCAGCTCGTGCACGCCGATCGGGATCATGAGCCGAGCAGGCTTTCGCCGTCGCCGGACCACGGGCTGACCACCGTCACCGATCGGAAGCCGTTGCCGCCGGCGGCCTTGCGGACGGCTTTGGCCTCGGCGTCGGTGAGGTACACGATCGCGCCGCCGTCCAGGCCGGCCCGGTCGTAGGACTTGTTGCTGTCCCCGATCGAACGCTGCGACAACGCTTCAGGGTTGGTGAACGCGCGCAGGGCGACGTCGACGCAGATACCGGCGACTCGGTGCGGCACGTCGACCAGCTGGCCGCCGACGGCCCACGTCTTGCCGGCCTCGTCCCGGATCAGCGCGCTCGCGTCGGCGAGCCGGTTCTCCGCCCGGGTCGCCTCGGCACCCTCCGGGGTGTAGCCGAGGCGACCCGCGAGCGCGGCCAGCGGCGCCAGAGGCGGCAGATCCATCAGGACGACGACTTCGTGGTGATCTTGACGGCCCGCTTGCGGGCGTTGCTGGCGTCGAGGACGACCGAAGCGCCGCCGAACGTGCTGACCACGCTGGCGTCGGACAGCTTGTCGGGCACGTACTGGAAGATCTGCCGCAGCCCGATCCCGCCCTCCTCGTGCGTGGCCGAGCTGGTCGCCCCGCGCGGGGTGACCGGCAGCCGGGACGCGAACACCAGCCCGCTGCGGTGGTAGGCCACCGCGTGCCCCGCCGTCAGCCCCGCCGACTCCACGAACGTGAATCCGCGGTAGCGGCCGATGATCGCCTCCCGCAGCGCCGCGCTGCTGCCCGACGCGTCGACCCGCGACATTCCGTCGAGGGACAGTACGTGGGTGGCGACCTCCGGGCTGACGGCCATATACCGGTCGTCCAGCGGCACGTCCGCCCGGCCCAGCTTCTCCCGTGCCTCCAGCACGATCTCGTCGATGTTGGAGCCATCGGCCTCCAGCTGCAGGTCTGCGGAGAGCCCGTTCATCGCGGCCGCCACCTTGGCCTCGGCGCCCGCGGCGACTGCGGAGACCTGAGGGAGGGTAATCTGCCGGCCGAAGTTTTCCAGGCTGTAGGTCAGCTCCTGGTCGGACACGAGCTTGGCGTGGTACAGGTGCGACAGGGACACGTCGACGGGCACCTCGTCGACGTCGTCGTAGGTGATCGTCGCGCCCGGGTTCGCCTGCTCGCGGGCGGCCGACGGCTGCGGCACCCGCACGGTGATGGTGCCGCCGTTCGGCCCCGTGTACTCGTTGCCCGGTACCCGGGCGACGGTCATCACCAGCACCAGCCGCCGCACGAGCAGCTGGATCGCCAGCGATGAGATGCCCTTCGCGGTCAGAACAGCCACTGTGGCTACTCCCTCACGTCACGGCCCAGCGGCTTGCTGGGCTCAGAATGGGTTCTTGAGGATTTCGTCGGCCATCTCGGCCGCGCTCTTCTCCCCGCTGGCGCCCGGCACCGCGCCGGAGGTCAGCTTCTCCTTCGGCCGGGTGCCCGCCGGCGGCAGCTTCCGGGCCTCTCCGCCCTCACCACCCTCGGCCGTCCCGCCGGCGTCCTTGCCACCGTCGGAACCCTTGCCGTCACCGGCCCCGTCCTTGCCGCCGTCGGAGTCCTTGCCGTCACCGGCCCCGTCCTTGCCGCCGTCGGCGTCCTTGCCGTCCTTGCCGTCCTTGTCGGCCGGCCGGAACGCGGCCAGCAGCTCGTCGGCGTCGCGCTCGAGTTCCTCCCGGGTCTCCCCGGCGAGTCGCTTCGCCTGCGCGGCAGTCAGCCCCTTCGCGGACGCCACCTCCGTGATCAGCGCCCGGCGCTCAGCCTTGGCCGCCCGATCCTCGAGGCCGGAGACCTTCTCCACCAATTTGTCCAGCGCGGACTTACTCTTGTCGGCCTCGGCCGCCTTGGCCCTCAGGTCGTCGTAGTCCGCGTACTTCTCCCGGTCACGGGCCAGCCGCTCCCGCACGATGCGGTCGACGTCGGCCTGCGTGAACGTGCCTGCTCCGCCGGCGTTACCGCCGTCGTTCTCCGTACCCATCCGGATCTCTCCGTTCCCGACCCCACGGGGTCGTGGTTGCCCCGGCCCGCCCGGGCCGGGTGGTTGTCACTCGCCCGCGCGGGCGAGAGCCGCGTTGCCCCTGAACATGACCTCTTCGAGCTTCGTGATTGCGAGGCTCTTCTCCCGGCCATCAGGGGTTGGTTACTGGCTGCTGCCGCTGCCGGCGAGGTGCCGGCGGAACGCGTTGAGCGCGTCGTTGCTGGTGCCCCGGCTCAGCTCGCCGGCGTCGGCGGCCTCCCGCTGGGCGACCTGCCACGCCTCGGCGAGGCGGGCGTTGACCTCGAGGGTGCGCGAGCCGCGGTAGTACGGCTCGGCCGAGCAGCCGCAGTGGTCGTGTGCCTCGAAGCGGGCTGAGCGCTGCGACGCGTAGGCGGGGCCGCGGCTGGCGACCATGGCGCAGAACGCGCACGGGCTGCCGGAGGTGACCCGCTGCCAGCCCTCGGTCTCACGGTCGCGGCGGACTGAGCCGACGATCGTGCCGCGGCCGCCGCCGAGCACCAGCCGCGTCGCGGACCCGAGGACCCGTACCAGCCCGCTCCGGCTGGCCTGCGCGGCAGACTGCCCGGCCCGCACCGCGGCGGTCACACCGTCCAAGCCGGTCACTCGCAGCGTCTCCCGCACCAGCACCGGCGCGGGCGGCTCTACCAGCACCGCGTATGCGGTACCCGCCGCGCCCTCCGCCGCCCGAAACCGCTCGAAGTAGGCCGCGGCGAGGCCGGTGGAGTCGCCGTGGCGCTGCCGGATGATGATCTCGGCCGCAGTCGCGAACCGGGCGAACGTGGCCTCCAGGTCGCCGTGGTCGAACAGCGTCCACAGCCGGGTCAGATCCGCGAGGACGTCCGCGCGTAGGACCAGCTGCGCCTGCCGGTGCGCCACGGTCAGCTGCGCGCCGGCGACGGTGCGGGCCACCTACGCCTCGACACCCGGCGGCAGGATCAGCCCGCCCGCACTGGTCCGCTCGCCGCTCGCGCCGGCACCCCCGGCCTGCCGCTCCAGCAGCGCGGTCAGGTTGCCCAGCGCGTCGCCCTGCGCGGCCGCAGCCTTCCACCGGCGTACGTCCTGCTGCGTGGCCCCGGGGACCCGGTCCCACAGTTCCTGCTGCGGGATGCCGAGCATCTGCGCCAGCTTGCCCAGCCCGTCGACGACTGCGGCGAAGCTTCGCGCGCTCGTGTCGCGCCAGATCATCTGCGCGTCGTCGGGCACCACCTGGTCGATCATCGCGCCGACGACCTGCATCGCCTGCTCGTGCGACTCGCCCATCCCGGTCTGCCGCTCCTGTGCCTTGCGCTCCCGGCCGATCTCCGCTGCAGCGAGGGCCTCGGCGGACAGGTTGACCAGTTGCCCGGTGAGCTCATGTACCGGGGTCTGCGACAGGGTGGCCGCGTACTTCAACCCGGCCTCCCGGCTCTCCAGGTAGCCGCGCAGCTCGGTCTGGCTGAACTCGCCGAGGGCGATGTCCTCGGGGTGCTCGTCGAAGGTCCACAGCTGCGACGCGGCGGACTGCATCTTCGTCTCGGCGTTGGGCGGGGTCCACCCCTTGATCCACCGCTGCCGGAACGCGCTGTACCATTCCGCCGCCTTCAGCCCGAACGAGGTGAGGTTGATCTGGTCCTGAAGAGGGATCATCGGCGCGACCTGCCCGCACACCATCTGCAGAGCACCGTCGCCGCCGGCGCCGCCGACGAGGAGCTCCGGCGCGGCATCGTCCTCCAGGTCCAGATCCTCCGCATCCCGGTAGCGCACCACCGGCGTCCACGGCGACCCGTGCGGGACCGGCTCGCCCACCAGCTCGAATCCGGATGAGTCGCTCCGCCGTGTCAGCTGGTAGACCATCTCCTCGTCGTAGAGCCGCCAGTCACCAGCCGCCGGCCGCTTCTCCAGCGCGTACCGGCACCAGTCCGGATCCGCGCCGTATTGGGCGGTGAGCAGCCGCGGTGACACCGGCCGCATCACCGGCACCGGGTCGCCCGGCGTGATCACCAGGTACGCGGTGCCGTAGGCGATGGCGGCGCGGTGCAGACCGGTCTGGTGCTTGTTCATTCGGTTGGCCGTCCACACCGACCACACCGGCACGGTCACGTCGTCGCCGGACTCGTCCTTGGCATGCATCCCGTCGACGAACAACGCCTGGGTGAGGCTCTCGACCACGATGTCGATGACGTTGACCCGCGAGGTACGGGCCATCTCCCGCACCTCGTTCGGCGCCGAGGACGGGATCACAGCGGGAAGCGGCTGCCGGCCCTTCCAGTACCGGCGCAGGATGTCCAGCTGCGCCCGCTCGCCGGTCTGCACCTGCGCCAGCTCGGCGGCCTTCTCCGCGACCTGTTCCTTGGTCAGTGCCATCAGATGAACACCGCCTCTCCCGCCGCTCGTACCCGGACCCGGCCGCTGTTGAGGGCCAGTCGGCGGCCCATCCGTGCGCCGACCATGCACACCGCCAGGTCGACCAGCTTCTTGCTGTCCCGGGTGACCT
This sequence comes from Micromonospora sp. NPDC048999, assembly GCF_040649295.1. Classification (NCBI taxonomy): domain Bacteria; kingdom Bacillati; phylum Actinomycetota; class Actinomycetes; order Micromonosporales; family Micromonosporaceae; genus Micromonospora; species Micromonospora sp. NPDC048999. The sequence goes on from NZ_JBEZFI010000054.1 coordinate 18,985, forward strand.
TGCCGAGGCTCACACCCCACGGGTTTGTACGCCGGCGCGCGTTGTGGGTGTGCATCCGCAGCGCCGGGTGCCCGTCAGTGGTGAACACCGGGACCGGCTCTCCGTCGGGGCCGAGCGGCCAGTCGTCGTCAATGTCCCTCTGGCACTGCATCGCAGCCTCGGTGAACGCCTTGTTCCGCAGCACCCCGCCGTGCGTCTTGATCCGCATGTCGAACAGCACCGAGTGCCCCTGCCGGGCACCACCGGGTGTCGCCCACACCCGCAGCTGCCGTCGGAAGTCCCGGTGCCAGCCGTCGATCAGCTCCATCCAGTACAGCGACTCGTCCTCGTCGTCGCGCGCCGGCGACGGGTCGACACCGAACCACACGACCTTGTACCGGTTGCACGCCAACCGCACGGCGGCGTCAACTTCGTGCCGCGGCGCCAGCCAGCCCTTGCCGCGGTCGCCGTGCGGCCGCTGCCACACGCCGAGCGTGAACACGTGCCCGTCCGAGATCCGGCAGGCGACCAGGCCTGTCGCGTCCGTCGACTTGCTGCAGTCGAGGAACATGCTGATCTGCTCCCGGTCCGCGACCACCGTGCCCGGTCGGGCCATGTCGTCGAAGCGGCGCGGGTCGATCCAGGCGTCCTCGGCGTGGCCCAGGCCGTTGAGGTAGAACCGGATCGAGTCGCCCTCGCTCGTTGACGGGTCGAGCACCTCGTCGACCTTGCGCACCAGGTCGGTCCACGGGGCATCCATGTACGCCGCGCGTACGCCCGCCTCGAGGGAGGCCTCGTTGTACAGGTCGGTTGACGGCGGGGCCTCGATCGAGTCGTACAGGATGTCCCGGCGTTTGGCCTGCCCGGACACCTGTGCCTGCCACGCGACGAACGAACGCTCGCCTTCCGAGTCGGTGCCCGACACGTGCGCGTTCGTGAACTCGCACAGCCGCGCCTGGAGGTAGGCGGGGGACTTGCCGACGTTGCGTCGGGCCACCGCAGCGACCTTGTGGCCGCCGGAGCTCTCCGTCATGTGGTGCGACTCGTTTAGCGCGATGTACGTCGCCGGGTCACCCTCGGCGGTCTTCTCGCTGGCGGTCAGGATCTCCATACGGCCGCCGCTACCGTCGGTCAGGTTGGTGCGGGTCTCGCCGCAGTCGATGCTGTAGTGCTCGCGGGTGACCTGCGGCAGCATCGCGTTGGCGACGCGCATCATGTCCTTGGACTGTGCCTCGCTGTTGCTGGCGATCTGCACCAGCGGCATCCGGTGCCGGACACCGATCCAACGGTCATCCCGCCGCACCAGACGGGCAGGTCCGACCAGCTCGATGTCGCACAGCGCCGCGCCGAACGGGTCCTTCCCGGTTCCCTTCGCTCCCCGCTTGACTCCGCGCCGATAGAGCCACCGGCCGGTTTTCGGGTCGTACGCGTACCACAGGTGAATAAATCGCCGCTGGCCCGGGGTGAACTGCCACTGCTCGCCCGTGAGGTGGTGGATCAGACCCGGCTCGCCGGTGTCGTCGTAGGAGCGCCACTCCGCCCAGGCGATGATCTGCGGGCCGATGCTCGCCGGCAGGTCCTCCAGCCGCGCCGGCCACGGCAGCGTGCACCAGGCCCCGGTGCCGTTCCACCGGTCCAGGTAGTAGCCCGGCGGCAGCTCCAGCGCGCCGAGGTCAGCCGTAGAGGTCACGGTAGGCGTCGAGCTGGACCACACCGGCGCCGTCGCCGGCCGCAGGCGTCTTCGGTTCGACGTACCGGATGCGCAGGTCCCGGCGCGCGTCGAGGGTCACGCCGAGCAGCTTCTCGCGGATCCGCACCTCGCTGGCGGGGCCGGTGGCCTCCACCCAGCGGGCGTGCACCTCGGCCGAGTCCACGGCGAACTGCCAGTCGGACGGCTCCCACAGCCGGCAGTGCGGCATGGTGCTGACTGTCTCCCACCACCGTCTGGTCGCCGCCGGCCAGCCGCCGCGCTTGGACACCGCCTTGCCGTCCTTGTCCTCAACCCGCACCATCCGCGTCGGCAGCGACGGATGGTCACCGTCGTAGGGGAGGTTGACGACCTCCGCCCAGTCATGGGTGGCCGGGTTGCGGTGCCGCACCTGACTGCGGTCATCCTTGGGCTTGCGACCGGCCACCGCCACCAAAACCACCTCCTAGCTGGGCGTATAGATTTGAGTTTCGTACAGGCTGGCAGCCGCTAACCCCCGCCGCTCAGCCACCCCGGGGGCGGGGGGACCCTCCCCACCCCTCGTCACGCTCAGTCACAGCAAACCTGGATGACGGCCGGTCGACGGCCGCAGTCGCGACGGTCGCGACACGTTCGCGGCCGCCGCGCCCTGCTGCCCAGTGCGATGGCTGTGACAGCGAGAGCACACGCCGCGCAAGTTCGCGTCGCTGTGATCGGCGGGGTCGTCGACGTGGTCGACCTCGACGCTCTCCGCGCCCCGGCAGTGCGTTTGCAGCTGGCACGTCGAATCACGGCGAAGGATCCGTGGGCGAATGCGTGACTGCCAGCCCCGAGGTAGGGGGGAGGTCCGCCAAGCGGTGGGGGGTCTTTCCTGGCGGGTGGTCATCGTTTGCCACCCCCCGGGGTCAAGTCGAGAGGCCAGGTCTGTTGCTCGCCTACTTAGCCGGCGGCGTGGCCGCCCTCTGCTGGAACCTCTCGACCCACCCAGGCCGAACGCCCCGCACGACGGGGTGTGCGGGGCGTTCGGTGGCCAAGCGCTACTCGCCCGGCCTCATCGCGATAAACGGTAGATCATCCGTAGGCACACTGGTCCTACTGGCAGATGAGCGTACGCCCAGCTCAGGATGTGATCAAGTCGGAGGTCTCCATCGGCATGTCGGCGGCCGCCGCCTCGGCCTTAGCGGCCTGCTCGGCTGCCCGGCGCTCCCGCTCCAGTTCGTCGCGGCGGCGCTGCTCGGCGACCTGGTCCAGCACCTGCAGCACGTCGCCGAACCGGTAGAGCGGCCGCCGCCACGCGTCCCGCTCGATCGCCTCCGGACCATGTTCGCCCTCTGGCAGCGGGACGGTGAGGGGCCGTAGCCGGCCGCGCTGGGCGAGGGCCCGCAGCTGCCCGGGGGTGCACTGCCGTCCGAGGCGGGCCGCCGCGGTCGCCAGCTGGGTGGCGGTGCCGCGGACGTCCCGGGCCTCGGCCAGTAGCCACCGGATCCGCGGCCCGGTCTGGTGCACGGTCTTGCAGCCGGGGCAGCGGATCCACGTCACGCCGGGCCAGGCGTAAAGCTCGGTGTCGCAGAGCTTGCCCGGGTTGCCCTCGATGGGCTCGCAGCAGGTGCCTGCGTACCAGCGGGCCGACGGGTTCTCGATTAGCCGGCGCACGGCGGTCGTGGCGCCGAGGAGTTCCTCGCCGGCGTCGCCGGCGTCCGGGGAGTGCCGCAGCCATTCGAGGTTCTCGTCGACGAACCGGGCCGCGGCCGCCACCGGGTGCTCCGGCCGCCAGTCGCGGATCGCGTCGCACGACGGGTGGCCGCAGCGGCCGGGCAGCGCAGCCCAGCCGGCGCCGGCGCACAACGGGCCGACCGGCCGGCGCGGCCGGCGCGGCAGCGGCACACCTCGCGTGGTGGTGATGTGGTCCATCCAGGTGACCACGACGTGCGCGGCCGCCCACGCGGCGCTCGACGCCTCCAGGTCGACGGGGATGGGCGGCTCGGCCGAGCGCGGGCCATCGCGGTCGCCGTAGCGGGCCTGCCGGGCGATGTTGACTTCCGGCTCGCCGGCGAGGCGCGTCATCTCCCGCAGTGCTTTCCCGATCGGCTTGTAGCAGTCCGGGCAGACGTAGCCGCCGGTCGGGTCCGGCCGGCCGCACCAGGCGCATTCGGGCAGGCTGGTCGTGCTCACAGGATGCCGCCGTGGCCGTCGGGGAGCCGGCCGTTGGCGTACCGGCGGACGGCGGCCTCGTGGACCCGCTCGGCGGTGCTGGTGACCGCGCCGAGCGGGGCGTGGGACTTGATGGTGACGGAGACGCCGGGGGTGCTGATGGTCACCTCCGTGGGGTTGGGCTTGTCCTGGTCCTGGGTGGGTTCAGCCATGGTGGTCCCTGGGTGCTGGTGGTCGGCCCCTTCGTCCTCGGGGTCGCCTCTTGCGGGGTGGAGTGGCAGGGCTAGGAGCCTGGGCTCCCGTCCCGTGCCCTTCCCGTCCCGGGGATCCAGATCCCGCAGTCAGGCGATTGGACGGATTGGCCAATCCTTGTTGATCTTGGCGTTTGTTCGTGCTGGGCGGGGTCCCGCCGGGAGCGGGGTCGCGGGTCGCGGGGCCCGGCCGGAGGCCGGGTCGCGGGGCGCGGGGTCCCGCCGGCGGCGGGGTCGCGGGGGCTGGCGTGGTCCGGCTGGGAGCCGGGTCGCCGGTGGTGGTGCGTGGCGGTGCGGGGCGCGGGGGCCGGCTGGTGGCCGGGTCGCGGGGTGCGGGGGCCGGCTGGGTGCCGGGTCGCGGGGTGGCCGTGGGCGCGGGGGCCGCCTGGGTGGCGGGTCGCGGGATCCGGCCGCGGCGCACTTGGTGGCCGTGCTCGGCCAGCCAGGTGACGGTACGGGCGGAGTAGTAGGGCTCGGCCGGGGCCGGGCGAGGCGGACACCAGTCGTCGGCGTCCGGGTGGTCCTTGCGGCGGGCGTTGCAGGCACGGCAGGCCACGCGCAGGTCATCCGGGCCTGTCGCGGCCTGGCCGGGGCGACAGTGGTCGTAGGTGGCGCCGCGGCCGCCCTTCTGGTCGCCCCAGTTGACGACCACACCGCAGTATCTGCAGGCATCGCCGTCGCGCAGCCGTACGGGCACGGTCAGGACCGGGTTGCCGTTGTCGGCGCGGCGCTGCCGCTCCCAGTCCAGTTCGTCCTTGAGCCGGATGTGGGCGAGGTGGGTGGAGTCGTCGATCAGCCGCCACGCGGACTGCCCGTCGATCGGGTCGATCGGGATCAGGTAGCCGACCCGGACGGCGAGGTCCACCCAGTGCTGCCAGTTGTCGCCGCCGGTGGTGGCGACGGTGCCGGCCAGCACGACGTAGTCCGTGGTGTAGCCGGCCGACTGCACGGCCAGGCGGGTGAAGAAACCGGCCAGCAGGTTGACCAGGTCCGTCTGGGTCCACCGGGGTGGCTGCCAGTCGGTGAGCGCCGCCGGCGCGAGCACCACGGGGTGCATCGCGCTGGTGTCGCTGAACTTCGCCCAGGGCATCAGGCCGCCCCAACTGGCTCAATGATCAACATCTATGGTTCTCCCGGTAGCACTCGGCGCGGCCACCGAACTGGTGGCCGCGCCGGGGTTAAGCAGAGCGCGGTACGGCGAGAGGGCGGGTCACCTGCCCGAGGGCTGCTGGTCTGCGTCGGCGGCCGCGGCGGCTTCCTGTTCGCGGGCTGCGGCGAGCATCCGCTCGCCGAGGCCGGTCAGCCGGTACGGGCGCACGCCCCACCGGTCCGGCTCGGTGTCCGGGTCGAGCTCCACGAGGCGGTAGTCCTTCAGCCGCTGCAGGCGCTGCGTCGCGCGCCGGTGTCTGGGCTGGCCGGGGAGGCGTTCGAAGTCCGGCTGGGTGAAGCGCGGGTCGGTGTGGACGCGCCGCTGCTCGACGGCGGTGAGTAGCGCCACCTGGTCCTCGTCGAGGCTGATCAGCATCAGGGTGTCTCCGATCGTGCGGGCGGTCAGGCGGCCGCCGTGGTGGTCGATCCGCCGGGGTGCACCACCAGGTGCCGGCGGCGGGCTGGCGGTGGTTGTGGCGCCTCGGCGCGGGCGGCGAGGGCACGCTCTACGGGGTGCGGCGGGGCCGGCCGGGGCAGCGGCGGCGCGCCGTAGCGCTCCGCCAGCAGCGCGGCGAGCAGTTTGTCGCGGGTCGAGGTGGCGTCCCCGTTCGTGGCTGCGGACACGGCGGCTCACCCCGGTCCGCCTGCGGAGCGCTGGTGGCAGGCCGCGCAGTCGCGGCGCTGGTAGCGGTACGGCTGGCCGGACCGGGTCGCGGCCACGGTGATCCCGCACACGTGCGGGTACGGGTCTGCGGCCGGCGCGGGCCGGCCGAGGACCACCGTGGCCACCAGCCACCGGCCGCTCACGACCGGCCCTGCCTGCGTAGCCGTTTGCGCTGTGCCTGGGTGGTGCCGCCCCAGACGCCGTGCAGGTCGTTGGTCTGCCGCAGCGCCCAGCCCCGGCACGGCCAGTAGAGCGGGCAGGGCCCGCAGTAGGCGGCGGCCACCCGCTGCGCTTCGGCCTCGCTCGCGGTGAAGAACCGCTCCGGGTCCGCGCCGTCGCACCGGGGCCTGATCTCCGGGTCGCCGTCGAGGAAGTCCGGCGCGAGAGAGCGCGTGCCGATCGCGGTCACGCCGGGTCGTCCGGGATCTCGGTGGCAGCCATGCGGCGCAGAAGCAGCAGCAGCCGGTCGGCCCGGCCGGGGTTGATCGCGGAACGCCGGGCGAACTGGTGGCTGTCGGGGTCGACGTCGCCGCGCCAGTAGGTGGCCCGCCAGCTCAGATCGTTGGGGTTGCTCGGCAGACGCAGTGGATCGGTGCCGTAGAGCAGGCGAAGCGGCGCGTCCTCGCGTGAGGTCCAGGTGACGATCACCGGGGCGGCGAGCAGAGCGCGGATCTGGTCTTCCACGGTGGCCGGGTCGACGGCGTCGGCGGGCACCCCGCGCACCCGTGGCCCGGCCGTCCGGATCGTCGTGCCGACCAGGCGGCGGCCGGCGGTGTCGACCGCGTCGACCCGCAGCGCGATTGCCTCCGGGTTCTGCCGGCCGGACGGGGCGGCCGGCCGGCGGATCGCCTGGACGCGCAGCACGCACGGCAGCAGCAGCTCGGGGGCGAGGATCTTGCGTGCCCAGTCGACCACCATGATCCGGTCGGCGGCGGCCTTGACGCGGCGCTCGCGCAGCTCGGTGATCCGGGCGCACACTCGGCACAGGTGCTGGCTGTTGATCGAGGGCAGCGGCCGGTCCGGGCAGGCGCCGCACCCGTCGCACACCCGGGATGTGCCGGCGCGGCGGCGGGCCGCCTCAAGTTGGCCGATCGTCGCCGGCGACGGCTCGGACTCGGCCAGCGCGTGCAGGTCCACCGTGGTCTTCCGGTCGCGCCAGTCGCGGGTCTCCACGCGGGCCCGGACCGGGCCGGCTGGCACGCGGGGCAAGTCCAGGTCGGCCAGCTGCGACCGGGAGTACAAGCCGGCCGGCACGTTCCGCCAGCCCTGGCAGATGGGCAGGTCACCCACGGTCAACCTCCTCAGTGAGTGCACCGTCGATTGCGTCGCCGCCGCGCAGGCCGGCCTGGACGCCGGCGGCGTACGCGGTGGACAGGTGAGCGGGCAGCAGGCGCAGCGCGCACAGCAGGTCGATGGCCTGGTCGACGTCGCCGGCGTAGAACTCGGTGGAGGCCGCGCAGTAGTGGCCGCCCGCCTTGAGAAAGCGGATGTGAATCTCGCCGTCGTTCCACCACTGGACGCTGGCCAGCGTCACCGGCTGTGCCCCGCTCAGGGCGGGCGACGTCGACGAGTACGGCGCCTCGTATCTGCGGTCCCCGGCGCGGGCGCTGCCGTACGCCTTGAGGTGGGCGAGCGCGGCCCGTATCCGACCGACCTGGGTCAGCGTGAGCCCACCGGGGATGGGGGCTACCCCCACCCCGCCAGCCGAGGAAGCAGGCGGCGGGGCGGGAGCTGGAGCGGCGTCGCCCGCGCTGGAGACCGCGGTATCCGCTCCATCCACCACCGGGCTGGACGTTGGGTGCCCGGTGGTGGCCGTCTCGGTCGGCTCGACCGGCCGGACGTACTCCGGCGCGACCTCGGCAACGGCGGCGATACGCCGCGCCGGGTCGGGCTCGTAGTCGTCACCTACGCCGGCAAGCGGGTCGCTGTGGTCGGCCGGGGCGGAGCCGCGATCCTCCGCCCCGGCCGTGTCCGAGGCCCGGGGGTCGTGAGCCTCGGACGGGTCACCCGCCGCGAAACGGGTGGTCTGGTCCGGCCAGCAGGTGCGGCACCAGGTGGCCGCGTGCCGCTCGCTGGCCTGCTCGGCGGGCAGGGTCAGGCCGGTCCGGGTCGATCGGCTGCACCGGGTGCTGGTCGTCGACCGCAGACCGTGCGCCTGGATGCCTCGGCGGGCTGCCGCGATCCACACCCGCTCGCCCACCTCGGGGCCGTGCTGCTCCTCGATGGCGGCCGCCGGCGCGGGGGTGGGCTTGGGGCGGGTCGCCGGGCGGCTGCGGCCGTCCAGCGACTGCACCGTGGCAGGGAGGGCGTCTGTCTCATCTGCGACAGACGCCAGCGCGCGGGCGGCGGTGTCCTTGCTGATGCCGAGGGCGGTACCGATCGCGCGGGTGGACATGCCCACCAGGCGCAGCGCGGTCACCGCCTGCCGCCGGTGCACCTCCGGCAGCCGCAGCCGGGCGGCCCCGAACTCGGTGTCGACGTACGCCTCCCAGGTGGCGTAGCCGAGGACGGCCCAGTCGCGCCGCTCCCAGGCGAGGGCGATCTCCTGCACCGTTTCGAGCCAGTTCTGCAGACCCTGGCGGATCCGCTCAGCGCGGGCCCGGGCCACGTCCTCAGTTGACTGAATGTCCAGGGTCACCGGATCATCCCTCCACCTGGTCGCCGAGCAGGAACCGGTCGCCGATGTCGTTGACCCCGCACTCGTAGTGGCCGACCGGCGCGGGCGGCCCGTCGAGCGTGGCCTCGGCCGCGCGGTTGACGGGGCACTCGAAGAGCCGCGGCCGGCAGGACAGCGGGTGCTGGATCGTCCATCCGTCCGCCCGGATCTCGATGACGTGCGGCTCAGAGCTGGCCGCGTCGGCGGCCCGGATCACGTCCGCGGCCAGCTCCCAGAAGACGCCCGGCAGGTAGTCGCCCGGCAGGTAGTTGTCCTTCGGCCCCGGGCGTGCGGCGGCGTTCTCGCGGTCGTCGGGCCAGCCGAGGACCTCGAGCGCGGCCAGCACGCGGGCCGGGTCGACCGGGGTCGGGGGAATCGTTTCGGTCACCGGAACTCCTCCGGGTCGTCTCGCTCGCCGAGGATCGCGGCGTCGCGGGCCTGCGCGGCCGCGATGAGGGCGGGCGAGATGCGGGACTTCGGTACGGGCTGAGGTCGTGGGCGATGCGCCGGGTCATCCGGGCCGCCGAGCCGCTGGCAGGTGCGGCAGGCCTTCCGGCCGCGCCAGTCCGCGCCGAGCTCCGGGTCCGGGTCCCACGTCGAGCACGGCCGTGGCACGGGGGGCTTCGGCGCGGTCATCAGCTGCCGTCCTGCGTCTCGGCGTAGGCGTCGAGCAGGTCCGGGCCGTCCTGGCCGTCGCGGCCGCGCCGCCCGGACATGCCGGGCAGGGCGACCGGGACGGCCTGGGCGCGGGCCTGGCGGCGCCGCTCGCGCCAGCACTCGGCACCGATGCGACGGGCCCGGGCCGCGGGCGAGCGCAGCTTGCGGTCGCAATCCAGGCACCGCACCTCGGTCGGCTCGTTGGTGGTCAAGACAGGTCCTCGTGGTGGGCCCGCTCGTGCGCGGCGCGGACCTCGCCGAGGGTCTGACCGGGGGCACCGGTGCAGACGAACCCGCACGGTGAGGCGCACAGGTACTGCACCGGCTCCGGTAGGCCGCCGTGCAGCACGGGGTTCTCTGGGATGCCCGCGAACCAGCGCTCCCGGGTATCGCCGTGTCGGTCGACGTACCGGACACGCACACGCACCCGGGCCAGCTGGGTGACCACGCCGCGTCGCCAGCGGGCGAGCGCCATCACCCACACCGGGTCGCCCACGGTCAGGTCGGCGGCGGTCAGCGGTCGCCGCGGGGGCTCCGGCGCGGCGAGCGCCGTACGGATCGCAGTGCTCATCGGGGTGTGTCCCCCGTCCGCACGTGGGGCACGGGCCCGCCGGCGCGGCACGCGGCCACGTGTTCGGCCGACCGGGCGGCGACGTACGCGACGAAGAGCGGATTGACCCGCGGCCGAGTCGAGTAGGCACGGGCCGGCGGCGTGGGCGGCGCGGCGGCCACCCCCACGACCCGCACCCACCGGTCATACCGGTCGGCGTACAGCAGCAGCGCGATCCGGGCGAGCAGGCCCGCGCACACCGCCGCCAGGACAGCGGCCGCGTACATGCCCGGGTACGCGATTGCGTGGTCGACGAGGGCGACGATCACCGTGGCCTCCGGCTCAGCTTCAGCCAGCGGCGCCAGCGTGGGGCGGTGGCGTAGAAGGCGCGCCACACCGGGTCGCCCTCGACCACCGACATCTCCTGGGTGGCCTCGCCCTCCTCCGGGCGGGTCACGTAGAACAGTGCGCCGCCAAGGGCCAGAACGGTGACGGCGAGCAGCACCGTGATCCCGTCTTGCACGTCCAGTCCGTCAAGCACCGGTGCTCACCGCCCCTGGGTCGGGCAGGATCCGCCACACGTCGAGGGTCACCAGCACGATCGCCGGATCGGTGTCGGGGACGCAGCGGATGACCAGTCGCTCCCGGCCGTTGCTGCCCTCGACCACCCGAACGCCGGGCTCACCGGGCATCTCGTCGACGCGGACGGCGCGCGGCTCGCGCGGGCCGGCCGGCTGCACCGGCTCGGTCCACTCCTCCCGGCCCAGCTGCGCGTCACGCCGGCACGCCCAGCCGGCACCGGCGAGCCGGCCCCGGAGCGCGGACAGCATCGACAGCGGCAGGGTGCGCGGGGCGGCCACCGCGCGCCGGGCGGGCGAGGCGGTCACCGGACACCACCGTTCTTGGCGTGAGGGGCGGTGAACTCCACCTGCACCGCGGGCGCGCCGTAGGCGTTGCTGCTGCACTCCCACTCGGCCCGGGCGCCGTACTCGTTCTCGGTGACCGGCACCTCGAGGGCGGCCGCGAAGCGGCGCACCGCCTCGACGTTGTCCAGGCCACCGCCCACCTGCAGGGTGAAGGTCGGCAGCGGGAAGGACTCGTCCTGCTGCGCCAGCGCGGCCAGGCGGCACAGCCCCTCGATCTGCCGGGCGCGGTGCGCCCGGCGGCGGGCCCGCGCGGCGGCCTGGTCGACCACCATCTTGTCGACCAGCTCCAGCAGGTCACCGCGGTCGTATTCGGCGTAGCGCGGGCCGGTGAACACCACGCCGACCAGGTCGACGCCGTCCTCCGCCGGCTCGACGTGCCGCACCTCCAGGCCAGGCTGCTCCGGGTCGCCGGTTGCCACGAACATGCCCGGCCGCAGCTCGGCGGCGGGCACGCCCGACTCCGGCCCCTCGTCGCATGCGGCCGTGTTGGCCTCGGCGATGTGGTCATCCAGGTGCTTACCGGCCTCGGCGATGCTGCCGAACCCGTCGAACACCAGCCCGCAGAAGCACCGGACCCCGGCCTCGCCGGGCCCGCTGCCCGCCCACCCGCCGGCCTGGCCATGCGTCGGCTCGTCGCCGCCGGGCTCGACAGCGGCCTGCTCGTCATCACCGGCCGGGCCGGTGGGCTGCTCCCCACCGGCCTCGCAGGCGGCGAGGCCGGCGCTGTCGCCGTCCGCCGGCGCGGCCTGCACCACCTGGGTCGGCGCGTCGGTCGAGCCGTCGACGGCCGGCCACTGGTCCCGGCGCAGCCGCAGCAGACCAGCCCGGAGCACCCCGGCCTCCTCCGACGTCGCGAACTGGCCGATGAACGTCTCCCCGAAGTGGGCGATCACCTCCGCCCGGGCGGCGTCGTGCAGACCGTGCGTGGCCGCGTACCGGCCCGCGAACGGGTGCCCGGCGGGGAACGTGAACCACCAGGTCCTCGGCTCGTCGACCAGGCCCTGCTCCGGACCACCGGTCGCCGGGTCCAACTCGGCAACGGGGGCGTCGACCTTCGCCTCGGCGGCTTGAGTGAGGACGGCCGACCCGGCGGCCGCTGCGGCCGTGACGCCGGGACGGATAAGCTTGCTAGTCATCTCGACTCGATGTCCTTTCGGGGGACTGGGTAGGGATGTCCGGGGTCACCGCATGCGGGCGGTGACCCCAACTTCTTGCGATCGGCGTGACTGCTCGCAGCACGAGCAGCCGGCGCACGCGTGGTGGTGACCCGCGACGCACGCCCAGCACACGTCGCGGTAGGGGATCGGCTCGGCGGCGAGCAGCAGCTCTTTCACGCGGCGTCGCCCTTTGCCCGGGACTCCAGCCAGGCATCCACGTCGGACCAGCGGTAGCGGACGAGGCCGCCAACCCGGCTCGACTTCGGGCCGATGCCCTTGACCCGCCAGTTGTAGAGGGTCTGCACCTTGAGGCCGAGGTAGTCCGCTACCTCGTGGATGCCAGCCATCCGCTCGCGCGGTTTGGTCTTCGCCGGCGGCATGTCAGGCCGCCCGCTCGAAGACCGTCTCAAAGGGGACGCCGAGCGTGGCCAAGGTCGCCGCGATGAAGCGTCCGCCGGGTCGGATCTTGCCGGAGCGCAGCCGGCTGATGGTGGTGTGCGAGACGCCGATGGCCTTGGCCCGCTCTGCGTCGTTGCTGTAGCCCATCCGCTCGGTGATGCGGTCGAACTCCTCAACGCGAAGAGCGACCGCCCCGGCTGATGGAGGCGACGTGCGTGTACTCACGTGAGGGACGGTAACGGCGTTCGTGCGCGCACGCAAGTGGGTCGAATGGCCGACACCCACGCTAGCGTTGATGGTTGACTATGTGCGTGGGGGCACGAAAGCCGTAAGGAGGCAGGGTGACGACATTGGCCGACAACCGCCCGGGAGCGGTGCGTTTGCGTCGGGTCACGCACGTGACGCGACCGCCTGCGGGAACTACCGTTGTGCGTGTGCGCACGAGACGGGAATGGAACCGCGAGGCTTTCTTCAGATGGCTGGACGACGCGAAGAAGGCTGCCGACCCGCCGATCCCGCACGACGGCGCACTCGCCGAGCTCGCCGAGATCAGCCACAGCACGCTGAGCAACTGGCGAAACGGAAAGCAGCGGCCCACCACGGAGAAGCTGACAGCGATCGCCAAGGCCCTCGACGTTCCGCCACGTGATCTATGGGTCCGTGCCGGGCTCATGGAGCCTGATCAGGTCGGCCTCGCTGACATGCCTCCGCCGGCGCCGCAGGAGCCAACCGAGGACGAGGAGTCCATTCGCATGATCTTGGCGTCGGATCTGCCGGCCGACGTCAAGGACGACCTGGTGGACGAGATCCGCCGCCTCCAGCGCCAGCACGTCGACGAGCGAGCCTCAATGGCGCAGCGGCTACTGGACATGGCCCGTCGAGTCGTCCGCCCGACCTGACAGGGGCCCCACATGGCTGTCGACGATCTTTGGTACCTGAAGAAGCGCGGCCTGGACGGCGAGCGGCGGAAGTCCGCGCGGTACGGCCGGGGCAAGCGCTGGCGGGTCCGGTACACCGACGACGAAGGCCGTGACCGCGCCGCCCTGTTCGCAAAGCTGGCCGACGCCGAACGGTACGACGCCAACACCCGCGCCGACGTCAGCCGCGGCGTTTACGTCGACCCGGCCGCCGGCAAGGTCACCGTGGCGGACTACTTCGCCGACTGGCGCAAGCTCCAACTGCACGTCGATTCCACCGCGATCAAGACCGAATGGGCATGGCGGGTGCACCTCGCGCCCACTCCACTGGGCCGGATGGCGATCGCGCAGGCCCGGCGCAGCCACGTCCAGGCGTGGGTCCTGGACCGGTCGAAGATGCTGGAACCGTCATCGCTGCACCCGCTCTACGCGTACGTGGCTGGCATGTTCAAAGCGGCCGTCATGGACCGCGTCATCGGCTTCAGCCCGTGCCAGGGCATCAAGCTGCCGGATCTGGTCGTCGCCAAGCGGTACATCCCCACCAGCGACCAGGTGCACGACCTCGCCGACGGGTTCAGCCCGATCGACCGGCCCCACGCCCAGGGTCGGCACTACCGCGCCCAGGTATACGTGGCCGCCGGCTGCGGACTGAGACAGGGCGAGATCTGGGGTCTGGAGCTGGAGCACGTCGACTTCCTCCGCCGGAAGATCCACGTGGTGCAGCAGCTGAAGACCGTCGCCGGCCGTAAGCCGTTCCTGGCGCCACCGAAGACGCAGACGAGCGTGCGCGACCTGGACCTGGCGGACATCACCGCCGAAGAGATCGCCGCGCACCTTCAGCGATTCCCAGTCAAGGAGGTCGAGGTCGACGATCTCACCGACCCGCGCCGGCCGCGGCGCCGTCTGGCGAAGCTGATCTTCCTCAACGCGGTCGGCCGTCCGATTCACCGCGGCAGCTTCAGTAAGCCGTGGGGACGCGCCGTGGCGAAGGCCGGGCTGCCCGAGGACTACACGATGCACGCCCTGCGGCACTACTTCGCCACCCTGCTGATCAACGCCGGCGCGAGTGTTACGACCGTCCAGCTCGCCTTGGGCCATGCCAACCCGACGATCACCCTCAACCGGTACCTGGGGCTGTGGCCGGAGTCGAACGAGCAGGTACGGACCCTGGTCGACAGCGCGCTGAGAAGGCCGGTATCCACCCTGAAGCAGATCCGCGCCTGAGACCTGTCAGCGTCCGACGGCGGGTCTGGCGGCGGCCGCCGTCCTGTTCCGAGTTGTACCCGACGTGTTCCCAACGATCTTGGCGGTGCTCCGCAGCACGTCAGATGGCCTTGCTGCCCTCACCCCGCCGGCAGGTCCCGTGCCGGCGACCCGC
>NZ_JBEZFI010000055.1:0-32210 GCF_040649295.1 Micromonospora sp. NPDC048999
CCGGTCCAGGGTGGTGATGGTGAGCGTGTTGCTCGCGGCGACCGCCGGGGCGCCGCCGCTGGCCAAGATGGCCGGCATCGCGGCGGACGACCCCTCGTCGGCCTTCTGGTGGTGCCGTCAGCACCCCTCGCCCTCGGTGAAGCGGAACTCCAGCGTCTCGGCCACCCCGGCCTCGATCAGGGTGACGGCGCCGCCCGAACCGATGCGCAGCAGCAGCGCGTTTTTGCCCTGGGTCACCAGCCATGCCCTGCCGCCCAGCCCGTCGCTGAGTTCTCGGCCGTCCGGGTGGCGCTTCTTCGCCTCGGCGAGGGGCGTGCCCACGTGCGCCCCCTCCGGGGTGCGCGCCTGCGGCGAGCTGAGGCTGAGCCAGATCAGCTTCTTCTGGTAGAAGACGAGGTCGGGGCTGTTGTATTCGGGACGGCCCGTGGACGTGGCGTAGTCCGGGCAGCCGCCGGTGGTCTTGACGGGTGTGGCCAGGTGGCCCTTTGCCCGCAGGTCGTCGAGGCTCCCGCCGATCCGGTACGGGCCGAGACCTCCGGGGCGCACCGTCTGGTCGTCGGCTGCCGGGCTGGGGCTGGCTGCGCCGCCGGTCGCCCCGGCGTCGGTCGGCGATGCGGCACCGGTGGTGGGCGCGGCAGCGGTCGGGGTGGCGTTCTCGCCAGTGGCGGCGGGTGGTGCCGGTGCCGGGGTCGCGGTGGCGCAGGCGCTCAGCCCGAGCACAGCGATCGCCACGGCGGCGACGAATCGGTACGACATTGACGGCGGCCTTCCTCGGTATGGTCGGCTGGGCCACCGCGGTTGGCTGTGGCCTGGCCGCAGACTAGTGCTGGCAGTCAAATCTGATGGACACGTGCGAGGCCGGCGCCGATCATGTTCGCGTGACGATCATGACGATGCGAACGCTGCCCGTACCGCCGGCTATTCGTGCCGGCCGACAGCAGCGCGGCTCCCGGGCGGAGACGATCCCATTGCCGTCGTGACCGGGGCGTTCCTCGCCGGTCTGGTGGCCGGCTACGGCGTCGCCGTGCCCGTGGGCGCGATCGCGGTGCTCATCCTCGGGCTCACCGCCCGTACCTCCTTCCGGGTCGGCGCGGCGGCGGCGCTCGGGGTTGCCACCGCCGACGGTGTCTACGCTGCGGTGGCGGCGCTGGGCGGCGCGGCGGTGGCCAGCTTGCTCGCCCCGTTCGCCGGGCCGTTGCGGCTGGTCGCGGCGGCGGTGCTGCTGGTGCTCGCCGGGCATGGCGCGTGGCGGACGGTACGGTCCCGCACCGGCGCCCCGACCGCGCGGCGTGGGCTGGACACCCCGGCCCGCGCATTCCTCGGGATCCTCGCGCTGACCATGCTCAACCCGGCCACTGTGGTCTATTTCGCGGCTCTCGTCCTCGGGCGGGGCCAGCCGGGCGGGTCCGAGATCTCCGCCGCCGTGCTCTTCACGCTCGGTGCCTTCATCGCCTCGGCCAGCTGGCAGTTGCTGATCGCCGGGGGTGGCACGCTGATCGGTCGGGTCCTCACCAGCGGGCGTGGCCGCCTGGCCACCGGGCTGCTGTCCAGTGCGATCATCGCGGCGCTTGCGGTCGCCACGCTGATGAGCGGGTGATGGCATCATCCATTGTGGGTGATCGACCGTTCGGATAGGTTCTGCTCAATCCGCAGATCACCCGCGTAAGCCCTGCCGATCCGGGGGCGCGGACGGTCTCACCTTCACCGTAGGGAGACGACTTGAGACTCACCCTCAAACAACAGACACGCGACCGGTCGCGGTCGCGGCGCGGGCGGACCGCTGCCCTGCTGGTCGCCGCGCTGGCCGCGTTGGCGTTGCCGATCCTGTCGGCGCCCACAACGGCCGGAGCCGCTCCGTCGGCCGACAGCCCGTGGCGTAAGGCGACTGGCAAGCCGGCCGCGACCAGGGCCGGCCACAAGGCGGCCATCCGCGCGAAGCGGATGACGGCGTACTCACTGGACCGCGGCAGCATGAAGAGCCTGCTGGCCAAGGCCCCGAAGGAGCACGTCAGAGCGCTGCGTCAGGTGGTGTCGCTGCCGGCGCCGGACGGTACCCTCCAGCGCTTCGAGTTGGTCGAGTCGCCGGTGATGGAGTCGAAGCTGGCCGCGGCTCACCCGGAGATCACCACGTACGCGGGTAAGGGCGTGGATGACCCGACGGCGACGATCCGGGCGGACCTGACGCCGCTGGGCTTCCACGCCTCGGTTCGTTCCGCCAACGGCGCCTGGTACGTCGACCCGTACTACCACCTGGACCAGAGCCTGTACGCGAGCTACTTCGGCCAGGACCTGGAGGACGTCCACGGCGACTTCGTCGAGCGTGAGGACGTCGAGGAGGCGGCGCACGCGCTGGAGAACGAGGTCGCGGCGGCTGCGGCCGACGTGCCGGTCGGCCCGCTGGTGAAGCTGCGCACCTACCGGGTGGCGCTGGTGACGGACCCTTCCTACGCCAAGTTCTTCGGCGCGGAGAACGTGACCGCGGCCAAGGTGACGTTGATGAATCGGGTCACGCAGATCTACGAGGACGAGACGGCGATCCGGCTCGTGTTGGTCAACGACACCGAGAAGACCAACCTGAACACTGCGGCGCTGGCCACCGGGGCGAACGGCCCGTGTGGCGCGGCCGCGTGCTTCACCGCGGCGCAGATCGCCTCCTGCGACAGCCCTACGCTGAGCCGTAACCGGATCGTGCTCGGTCAGCTCGTCGGTGCCAGCAACTACGACGTGGGGCACATCGGCCTCGGCGTCAACGGCGGTGGCATCGCCAGCCTGGGCGTGATCGGCGGCGGCAGCAAGGCGCAGGGTTGCACCGGTCTACCGCAACCGATCGGCGATTTCTATGCGGTGGACTATGTGGCGCACGAGATGGGCCACCAGTTCGCCGGTAACCACACCTTCAACGGCACCCAGAGCAACTGCTCGGGTGGCAACCGGTCCGCGGCCAACTCGTACGAGCCGGGGAGCGGTTCGTCGATCATGGCGTACGCCGGTATCTGCCAGCAGGACAACCTGCAGCCGCACACCGACCCGTACTGGTCGCACCGCACCTTTACCGAGATCACCACGTATGTCACGTCGAGCCGTGCGGCGATCAGCGCGGTGCAGACCGCCTCGCTGTACGGCTACGCCACCAACGGTGCCTCGTTCCGGGTTCGGTACAAGGGCAACGACTCGGTGCCGATCGTGCGGGGCGCCAACTACACGACCGCCGGGATCAAGGCCGCCATTGAGGGGATCGCTGGCTGGCCGGCCGGCGGGACGGTTACCGTGGCCGCCTTCGGTGGCAGCGGCACCCTGAACGACACCGGTTTCCAGGTGACCTTCGGTGGCACCCTGGCCAGCACCAAGGTGTCGCTGCTCGAGATCGCCGACTTCGTCGGCGGCGCCTCCGGGTTCGTCGGTGAGACCGCCAAGGGCGGCCCCATCGACAACGGTGGCTTCCTGGTCGAGGAGACCGCCAACCACGCGCCGGTGGTCACCGTGCCGGGCAACGTCACCATTCCGGTGCGTACCCCGTTCTCGCTGACCGGCTCCGCGACTGACTCCGACGGCGACGTTCTGACCTACATGTGGGAGCAGAACGACCGTGGCGCCAGCGCGGGTGCCGCGCTGGTGAGCAACACCAAGACGGCCGGTCCGTTGTTCCGGGTGTTCGGCGAGGCGGCGAACGTGTCGGCGGAGGACACCCTGAAGTACCACTCGCCGGGCGAGAACGCGGTGACCACCGACCCGACCCGGGTCTTCCCGGACATGAAGCAGATCCTGGCGGGCAACACGAACGCCAAGACCGGCGCGTGTCCGGCCGCACCGCCGGCGCCCACCACCGTGCCAGCGGCCACCCTCGACTGCTTCTCGGAGTTCCTGCCCACCAAGGACTGGGTCGGCTTCAGCAACGACCGGACCATGCACTTCAAGCTCACCGCCCGGGACGGGAGGTCGGGTGGCGGCGGCATCGGCAGCGCCGACGTCGCGGTGGCGCTGGCTCAGAACGCGGGTCCGTTCCTGGTGACCTCGCAGGCCACCGCGGCGGTTGTCGACGGCGGCTCGACCCAGACGGTGACCTGGGACGTGGCCGGCACCAACGCGGCCCCGGTGAACGCCAGCAACGTGAAGATCACGCTGTCGGCCGACGGTGGGCAGACCTTCCCGTACGTGCTGGCCGAGAGCACCCCGAACAACGGCAGCGCCACGGTGACCCTGCCCAACGTGGCCACCAAGCAGGCGCGTATCAAGATCGAAGCGGTTGGCAACATCTTCTTCGACGTCAACCGCGCCGACTTCACCATCCGGTCGGCCCCCGAGGTCTCCAACGACGCCCCGGCCGGCGGCGCCAGCGTCCAGTACAGTGACGCGCTCTCGCCGACAGTCACCGTCACGGCGACCGACGGCGACACCGCCGGTGCGGCGCTGACCGCGTCCGCCACCGGCCTGCCCGCCGGCCTCTCCCTGGCAGTGTCGAACACCTCCGGGGCGGACACCCTGCCCGGCACCCGGAGCTGGACGGTCACCGGTACCACCACGGCGGCGCCGGGTAGCTACCCGGTCACCGTGACCGTCACCGACGACACCGGGCTGGCCGGCAGTACCTCCTTCGCCATCGAGGTCACCCCGGAGGACGCGGCGGCGACCTGGGCCGGCGACACGCTGGTGAGCACCGTGACCAGCGGCGCCTCCGGAAAGGCCCTGCTGCGGGCCGTCGTCCAGGACAGTTCGGTGCTGCCCTCGGCGACGGACGCCACCGCGGGTGACATCCGCAACGCCACGGTCACCTTCACCGAGGGTGGCGTGACGCTCTGCACCGGCGTGCTGGAACTGCTCGGCGCGGCGACCACGAGCGCCGCCGCGGCGTGCGAGGCATCCCTGCCGGCGGGTACGCACACCGTCACCGCGACGGTCGGCGGCTACTACACGGGCAGCACCAACGCCCAGGTGACGGTCGCTGTCTCCGACGGTGGGTTCCTCACCGGTGACGGCGAGATCACCGTGACCCGCTCGGCGGGGGCGTACCCGGCCGACGCGGCGTCGAAGGTCGCGGTGGACCTGACCGCCAAGCCGGCCACGGCCAGGAAGGCCGCGCGGGGCCAGGCCGAGATCGCGTTCCGCTCCGGCGGCAATTCCTACACGATCAAGGCCGGCACGGTCGACGGGCTGGGCATCACCTCGGCCGGCAAGGCCGCTCAGGTGCGCTACCAGGCCAGCCTGTACGACAGCAACGGCCGGGTGGTGGCCAGCGGTCTGACGCTGGCGTTGACGGTGACCGACCGGGGCTCCCCCGGTAGGGACGACACCGTCGGCATCACCCTGTGGAAGGGCGGCGCCCTGCTCTTCTCGTCCGACTGGACGG
Organism: Micromonospora sp. NPDC048999; assembly: GCF_040649295.1. NCBI lineage: Bacteria > Bacillati > Actinomycetota > Actinomycetes > Micromonosporales > Micromonosporaceae > Micromonospora > Micromonospora sp. NPDC048999. The sequence goes on from NZ_JBEZFI010000055.1 coordinate 5,345, forward strand.
GGAACGGGACCGCCGAGGTCAAGCTGACGGGTGGCAACCTCACCGTCCACTGATTGAACTGTTAGCGCGGGAGGATGCCGATTGCGGTATCCTCCCGCGTTTCGTTTCCCGCCGGGCTGTTCCGTCCATGGCGGATGATTGATGTATGACAGCCTGATGACAAGTGATCTTCAGCTGTGTTACGGCGGCATCGGCCGAAGCGGCAGGTCGGTGCGGCGATCGCTTGGTTCGGCTCACGTTTCCGGCCACCGGACGCCTGACCGGCGGAACGGCCGCCCGCGCGTACACCGTCTCGCCGCCCCCCGACGATCATCTGGCCGACGTGTGCCGTTCGACATCCTGTCAGGATCGATTCGCCTATCCGGCTGATGTCGGACTTCCGACATTCGCCTAAGGTCTCTGATCAATCCTGTAGATCATCCGCGCCGGCTCCGTTGCCGGGGGGCGCGGGTATGTCTGCATCCATTCCTCACCATGCAGGGGAAAAACTTGAGGATTACCCTGGTACACCCCCCGCGTCGCCGATCGTCAGACGGTCAGGTGCGGCGCGGGCGAATCGGCACCCTCCTGGCTGCCGCGCTGGTGGCGGCGTCGCTGCCGGTGCTGTCGGCGCCGTCCGTGGCCGCTGCCGCTCCCGCGCCCAGCAGCCCGTGGCACAAGGTCGACGGCAAGCCGGCCGCGACCAAGGCGGGGCGCAAGGCGGCTGTGAACGCCAAGCGGCTCAGCACCTTCACGCTGGACCGCGCGAGCCTGAAGGGCACGCTCGACAAGGCTCCGCGTGAGCAGCTCAAGGCGCTGCGTCAGCAGCGTCAGGTGGTGTCGCTGCCGGCTCCGGACGGCTCCCTCCAGCGCTTCGAGCTGGTCGAGTCGCCGGTGATGGAGTCCGAGCTGGCCGCGGCTCACCCGGAGATCACCACGTACGCCGGCGTGGGCCTGGACGACCCGACCGCGACGATCCGGGCGGACCTCACTCCGCTCGGCTTCCACGCCTCGGTGCGTTCCGCCAACGGTGCCTGGTACGTCGACCCGTACTACCAGCGGGACCAGAGCCTGTACGCGAGCTACTTCGCCGGGGACCTGGTCAACCAGCACGGCACCTTCGTCGAGCGTGAGGACGTCGAGGAGGCGGCCCACGGTCTGAAGGACGAGATCGCGGCGGCCTCGGCCGACGCGCCGGTCGGCCCGCTGGTGAAGCTGCGCACCTACCGCGTGGCGCTGGTGACGGACCCCTCCTACGCCACCTTCTTCGGCGCGGAGAACGTCACCGCCGCCAAGGTGACGCTGATGAACCGGGTCACGCAGATCTACGAGGACGAGACCGCGATCCGGCTCGTGCTGATCAACGACACCGACAAGACCAACCTGAACACCACGGCGCTGGCCACCGAGCCGAACGGCCCGTGTGGCGCGGCGGCGTGCTTCACGCCGGCGCAGATCAGCTCCTGCGCCAGCAGCACGCTGAGCCGTAACCGGATCGTGCTCGGTCAGCTCGTCGGCGCCAGCAACTACGACGTGGGCCACATCGGCCTCGGCGTCAACGGCGGCGGCGTCGCCAGCCTCGGCGTCATCGGTGGCAACAACAAGGCCCAGGGCTGCACCGGCCTGCCGGCCCCGACCGGTGACTACTACGCGGTGGACTACGTGGCGCACGAGATGGGCCACCAGTTCGCCGGTAACCACACCTTCAACGGCAGCCAGTACAACTGCTCGGGTGGCAACCGGTCCGCGGCCAACTCGGTCGAGCCGGGCAGCGGTTCGTCGATCATGGCCTACGCCGGTATCTGCCAGCAGGACAACCTGCAGCCGCACACCGACCCGTACTGGTCGCACCGCAGCTACACCGAGATCACCACGTACGTGACCTCGGACCGTGCCGCGATCAACGCGGTGCAGACCGTGTCGCTGTACGGCTTCGACGCCGATGGTGCCGGGTTCACCCTGCGCTACAACGGCGGCTCGGCCAAGATCGTGCGTGGTGTCAACTACACCACCGCCGGGATCAAGACCGCCATCGAGGGGATCGCAGGCTGGCCGGCCGGCGCGACGGTTACCGTGGCCGCCTTCGGTGGCAGCGGCACCCTGAACGACACCGGTTTCCAGGTCACCTTCGGTGGCACCCTGGCCAGCACCAAGGTGTCGCTGCTCGAGATCGCCGACTTCGTCGGCGGCGCCTCCGGGTTCGTCGGTGAGACCGCCAAGGGCGGCCCCATCGACAACGGCGGCTTCCTGGTCCAGGAGACCGCCAACCACGCGCCGGTCGTCACCGTGCCGGGCAACGTCACCATTCCGGTGCGTACCCCGTTCTCGCTGACCGGCTCCGCGACCGACGCCGACGGCGACACGCTCACCTACATGTGGGAGCAGAACGACCGTGGTGCCAGCGCGGGTGCCGCGCTGGTGAGCAACACCAAGACGGCCGGTCCGCTGTTCCGCGTGTTCGGCGAGGCGGCGAACGTCTCCGCCGAGGACACCCTGAAGTTCCACTCCCCGGGTCAGAACCACGTCACGACCAACTCCACCCGGGTCTTCCCGGACATGAAGCAGATCCTGGCGGGCAACACGAACGCCAAGACCGGCGCCTGCCCGGCCGCTCCGGCCCCGCCGCCCACCGGTGGCGCCTCGAACGTGCCGGCGGACATCGTCGACTGCTACTCGGAGTTCCTGCCCACGAAGGACTGGGTCGGTTACACCAACGACCGGACCATGCACTTCAAGCTCACCGCCCGTGACGCGCGGCTGGGTGGCGGCGGCATCGGCAGCGCCGACGTCGCGGTGGCGCTGGCTCAGAACGCGGGTCCGTTCCTGGTGACCTCGCAGGCGAAGGCTGCCGTCCTCGACGGCAACTCGACCCAGACGGTGAACTGGGACGTCGCCGGCACCGACGCGGCGCCGGTGAACGCCAGCAACGTGAAGATCACCCTGTCGGCCGACGGCGGGGAGACCTTCCCGTACGTGCTGGCCGAGAGCACCCCGAACAACGGCACCGCGACCGTGAAGCTGCCGAACGTGGCGACGGAGCACGCGCGTATCAAGATCGAAGCGGTTGGCAACATCTTCTTCGCCGTGAACGACGCCGACTTCGCCATCATGCTCAACGGCGGGGACGCTCAGCAGCAGATCACCACCACGGTCAAGGGTGGCCCGCTGACCCTGAGCGTCGCTGGCTCCAACGTCGCTCTGCCGGCGGTCACCCTCGGGCAGATCACCAGCGGGGCCATGAACCAGGCCACGGTGGCTGACCTGCGGGGCACCAGCGCTGGCTGGAGCCTCGTCGGTCAGGTCTCCGACTTCACCACGACGGCCGGTGGCAGCATCGCCGCGGACAACCTCGGCTGGGCGCCGAGCGCGGCGCTGATCCCCGAGCAGTTCGTGGGTACGGCCGGAGTCGTCAAGGCGGGTGCGGTGGCTGCGCCGGGCACCGGCCTTGGCCAGGCCCGGGCGCTCTGCACCTCGGCGGCCGGCGTCAGCGGTGGCACGTTCACCTGTGACGCCCAGCTCAACCTCGGTGTGCCGTCCTCCGCCAAGGCGGGCGACTACACCGCGATCCTCACCCTGACGCTCTCCTAGGTCGGGTACCGGGTCATGCCGGTGGGGCGGAACCTTCCGCCCCACCGGGGTGGGGCGGGAGCTATGCTCTCGCCCCACCGGCCCTTTTCCGGCCTGCTGAAACACGATCTCCGGAGCTCCGGCATGCCCCTCGTCACGTTCTTCCCCCGGATCCGTTCCCGGATCACGGCTAGCCCCGACGCCACGGCGTCCCGGGCAGCTTCGTCACCTCTCACCACGACGGCGCGCATCGGTGCTCTCCTCGGCGCGTCGCTGCTCGCGTTGGTGCTCGCGCCGCCGGCCGTCGCCGGAGCCGCCGCCGCGCCGGGCGCCGCCGCGCAGAGCACCGAAAGCTGGGCGGTGCAACCGTCCGGGCCGAAGGGCCCGACCGGCCGAAACTTCTTCATGTACGAGGTGGCCCCCGGCAGCACCCTCTTCGACTTCGTCGGGGTGACCAACCTCAGCGACAAGCCGCTCACCTTCAAGGTGTACGGCACCGACGCGTTCAACACCGTCGACGGCGCCTTCGCCCTGCTGCCGGCGGACCAGAAGGCCACCGACGTCGGCTCCTGGGTCCGGGTCGAGCAGCAGACCGTGACCGTCAAGCCGGGCAAGCGGGCGGACATCCGCTTCGAGATCACGGTGCCGAGCAACGCCACCCCGGGCGACCACACCGGTGGGGTGCTCGCCGCCATCGGCCAGCTCGGCGTCACCCCCGAGGGGCAGCAGGTCCAGATGGACCGGCGGGTCGCCGCCCGGGTCTACCTTCGGGTGACCGGCAAGATCAACCCCGCCGTCACGGTCGAGTCGATGAACGTCGACTACCACGCGCCGCTCAACCCGTTCGGCGGCAGCGACATGGTGGTCACCTACCAGCTGCGCAACAGCGGCAACGTCCGGATCGGCGGCAAGGGCACGGTGAACGTGACCGGGCCGTTCGGCTGGAAGCTGGCCCGTAACAAGGCGGTGGACCTTCCCGAGCTGCTACCCGGCTCGGTCTTCACCGTCACCGAACGGGTCGCCGGGGTGTCGCCGGCGGTGCGATTGAGCGCCAACGTGGACCTCGCACTCACCACCGGCGACGAGAAGCTGCCGCGGGTGACGCACAGCGCGAGCGTCTGGGCCATGCCGTGGCTGCTGCTCATCCCGCTGGCGCTGATCGCCGGTTGGGTATACCTGCGCATCCGCCGCCGCCGTGCGGCGAAGAAGGCGGCCACCGGGCAGCCGGCGCCGGCGGAGGCGCCGACGCAGGAGCCGGCAGCGTCCCGGCCGGCGGTGGAAGAGCCGGTGGACGTCGCCTGATCAACCGGCAGCGCGGGAGGACGTCGATGTCCTCCCGCGTTTTCTTTTCGCCAGGTGACCGATGTGGAGATCCGCACCATGCCGTCCGTGAGGTCCATCAAGTCCGTCGCCGTAGCGGGCATCTGCACACTGCTGCTGTCCGCCTGCTTCGCGCCGGCCGAGCTTGAGGCGGGCGCGGTGGCCGCCGACAAGGCGAAGCTGGACGACACCGTCTTCGCGTTCTACCTCAGCCCCCAGTCGTACACCTGGAATGCCGGACTGGGCAGTCGGAACCCGGCGTATGTCGTACTCGTGCGACCCGACGGCTCCTATCGGACCATCCGGACGCGGGGCATGGACATCGGACAGCTCGCGTGGTCGGCGGAGGGCCTGTACTTCGGCGACGACGAGCGGGACTACCTGCTCCACGACGACGGCCTGACCACGTTCCGCAATCCGAAGCCCGACATGCAGCAGTCCGCCTTCGCGGTGCCGGACGGGTTCGTCGCCATTTACAACGAGGGCGTCGGCGGTCCGGGGCACTACTCCAACCAGGTGGCGGCGACCACGCGCCAGGCGACGAAGCTCTATCCGGTGGAGGGCAACTACTTCATGAACGCCTCGTGCGACGGGGTCGTCTACGGCATCGCGACTGATCCGGGAGCCCATCGCGTCGAGGCCGCCGACCGACCCGACCTGCGATCGAAGACCGACCCGACGATCGAGCCGGAGATGCTCGCCCGGCTCTATCCCGCCGGTGCCGACGGCCGCGAGGAGGTCCTCGGGTGGCGGGCCGCGTTCAACGGTGGCACGGGCATCCAGCACGCGCCGTGCGCGCAGGGGGTGATCAGCTACCTGTCCGCCTACGACGATGTCGACGGGCAGCCGCGCACCGTCGTCGTCTCGTGGGACACCGCCACCGGCGCGTACGTCGAGCACCCGCTGGTCGACGAGGGTGGCCGGTCGATCCCCCGCGAGGATCTCGAATTCGTCAGATACGACAGCGGATCGCTGCGCGACGGGGAACTCGAGTGGTTCGCCTCGGACGGGCGCATCGTGGCCACCGACACCGCCACCGGCGTCACCACCCGCCGCTTCGACACCGGTTACCGGTCCACCGCCTCGCAGTTCGCCCAGGTCGTGTTCACCGACACGTCGATCCATGTGTTGTACGACGTCAACGACCGCAGGACCCCGCTCGCGTACGGGGAGTTCGACCGCGCCACCGGAGCAACCGTCCGGTCGCTGACGATCGACGGGATCAGCAAGCACCTCTCGACGCACCTCGTGATGCGGGGCATGGCCGTGCGCCCACGGGCATGATTCGCCCCGGCGACGCGCGGTGCCGTACGGTCGAGCGGTGAACAGCCGACCCGCAGCCGGGGGCGGCCGGTGGGTCGAGGTCGACCCGGCCCGCGTCGCCCGCTGGGTCGAGGGCTTCGCCGACCGGCACGGCCCGCCCACCACCACCGTCGAGGGGTACGGGCTGCTGCTCGCCGCCCCGGACGGGGCGACGGCCGAGCTGCACACCCCGCCCGGCGCCCCGGCGAGCGTCGACGTACCCGGGTTCGTGGCGGCCGCCGGCGCGTCGCGGCGGCTCGGGCTGCTGCTGGCCCGCAAGGGCGCGGTGGCGGTCGGCGTGGCCGACGGGACCGAGCTGGTCGTATCCAAGGTGGACACCCGCTACGTGCAGGGGCGCACCGCGGCGGGTGGCTGGTCGCAGCAGCGGTTCGCCCGGCGGCGGGACAACCAGGCGAAGGCGGCGCTGGGCGACGCGGCGGAGCTGGCCGTACGGCTGCTGCTGCCGGAGGCGGCGACGCTGGCCGTGCTGGTCTGCGGCGGTGACCGGCGCGCTGTGGACACCGTGTTGGCCGACCGGCGACTGGCCCCGCTCGCGGCGCTGCGCGCCGACCGCCTGCTCGACGTGCCCGAGCCCCGGCACACGGTCCTGGTCGGCGCGGTCGCCGCCGCCCGCGCGGTGCACATCCTGGTCCGCGACCCAGCCCGCGACTGACACCGCCTCCGCTTCGCGCTTGCGTTGTCGATCCCTTCGGCACCGATCCAGAGGCCGTTTCTCAAACTGAGCAGTGTCGGATCCGTGTGCTCGCCCGCCCAAGCCCTATGGTCGCACCTTCAGAAACAAGTTGACGGTATATACCGGCCACCGTAATCTACCTGTATGACATCGATGCAAGAGCCGACCTTCTTGATCCTCACCGCGTTGGCGGCGGGGCCCAAGCACGGCTACGGGGTGACTCAGGAGGTTTCCGAAATCTCGGAGGGAACGGTCACGCTGCGGGCCGGCACCCTGTACGGAGCCCTCGACCGCCTCGTGGAGCAGGAACTCGTCACGGTCGACCGGCAGGAGGTCGTCGACGGGCGGTTGCGCCGCTATTACCGGCTCACCGACGCCGGCGCCGGCAAGCTCGCCGAGCGGGCCCGCCGCCTGCGCAAGCACGCGGAGGTAGCGGAAAGCCGACTACAGGCGCGACCGAACTTGGCCCTCGGATTCACGGCTGACCCGTTCGGGGCTTGCGCATGACCGCCTCGGGGGAGGTCATGCGGGAGCCGCTGGCGCAGGTCGAGCTGGAACGCTGGTACCGGCGGCTGCTGTGGGCATATCCGATCGGTTACCGCCGTGCCCACGGCCAAGAGATCCTCGCGATGCTGATGGACTCCGCTGAACCGGGCCGCCGCGTGCCCGCCCGGGCCGACGTGATGGACCTGGTGCGCGGGGCAGTGCGGCAATGGTTCCGACTACCGGTCGGCCTGTCGCCCGTGGTGGCGGCCGTGCTAACGGCCGTGGTCCTCGGAGCCGTGGGAGCAGCCGCAGGTTCCTGGTCGGCTTGGCAGACGGCTGCGCACCTGCCGTCCGACACGGCGGCCCTGCAGACTGCCGAAACCGTAGCGGGTGCCCCACTGGCCGCGCCGGAGATCGCCCGAACTGACCATATGCGGGCAGCCTGGCGCGAGGTGTACGTGTTCAACCCCCACGAGCAGCGGTTCCCGAACTGGACGATCGAAGCAGCACAGGCGCGACTCCAGGCCGACGGCTGGGCACTCGGCCCTGTTGGGAAGCCCTATCCGTCGTACCGAGACAACTCGCCACTGGAAGATGTCCACCAGTTTTTTCAGGTAACTCGAGACGGTCTCGCTCTCACCGTATACGCGGGTACCACCTTCACGCCGGACACCGCCGGCACAAAACTGCAGACCACCGTCTACCCGACCCCGCCGAGCTGGGAACCGGGAGCGATCCTGCTGGGCTGGCTCGTCGGCGCGGTCACCGGCTGGCTCCTCACCGGCTGGGCGAGCTACCGTCTCCGACGCCGGGCGCTGCCGCGCCGGCTGGCCGCTCTCGCGCTCGGCGTCACCGCGCTCTGGCTCGTCGCCGCTCCCACCATCGGCCTGTACAAAACGCTGGGCGAACTCGCCTTTACCGACCCTGGCGTCTGGGCCATCTCTCCGGCCTACCAATGGGTCGTGACCAATCCCGCCACCGAACAGGTCGGCGGAACATTGGCCATCGGACTCACGATCCTCGCCCTGGCCGCCACGGGCCGCCGCCGGCCCACAGCACGGCCCACCGAAGCGGCGGCCTAACGAGCGCCCCGGCTCAGCCCGTCAGACTCGCGGGCCGAGCCGGGGCGCGCCAATCTATCCGCGTAACCCTTCTCAAGCATCCGCTCAGGCTGTCCTGCCTCAAGGCGTTTGTTGATAGTCCGCTGGGGACTGGTGCGGGCGAAGGCCGGCGAGTTGGACGTAGATCTCGCGTTTGGCGGTGGCGGTGCCGCGCTGGTTGAGGACGTAGCCGGTCAGCCAGACCCAGCCGTGGTAGGTCGGGCGGTCGCAGACGGAGACGACGCGGAAGGTGAGGGTCCGGTCGCCGGCGAACTGCACGGAGGCGCTGCCGTCGATCTGTAGCAGGTCGCCGGGTTCGGGCAGCGCGGTCACCAGTGGCCTTCGTTCGATGGCCGGATCGATACACCTGGGCCACGACGGATCCTCTCCGGGCAGGCGGAAGCGCGGCGGGTCGGGACGGGCGCGCGCACCCGCCCCGACCAGGGAGATGAGCCGAACTCGTTGCCACGCGAGGAGTGCCATGCCACAGACACCGGACTACATCCGTATCTCCGGTGCGATCATGAACGACGTGCAGAGCGGCAAGGTCCACCCGGGGGACAAATTGCCCTCGATCGCGGAGATGGCTGACCGCTTCGAGGCCAGTTCTTCGACGATCCAGATGGTCTATGTACGGTTGGAGGCGCTGGCTGTCATCCGGCGGCCTCAGAGCAAGGGGCATCTTCGTCACCGACCCGAAAACCTGGATGCGGAAGCCCTGAGCGATGCTGTCCATGCTCGGTGGAGGCGCATGATCGACTCGGTTTGCGGCAAGCGGTGGTCTCCTCGTCGGGTTTGACCCCCACGTGCCGCACACCGAGTTGATCAAGGGCTACCGGCCGGTGCCGAAGGTGTCGCAGGCCTTCGGGTTGCCGGTGGAGTAGCCCCTGCTGAACCAGCGCATCCGGTCCTGCGAGCTGCCGTGGGTGAACTCGTTCGGGTTCACCGGGCGGCCGGCACGCTTGGAGATCGCGTCGTCGCCGATCTTCTCGGCGGTGTTGATCGCCTGCTGGATGTCCTGCTCCGTGATGCTCTTGAAGATCTTCTGGCCCTTCGCGTCCGAGGTGCCGGTGGCGCTCTTCGCCCAGGCGCCCGCGTAGCAGTCGGCCTGCAGTTCCAGCCGGACCGAGAGCGCGTTGGCGTTGGCCGGGTCGCGCTGCTGCTGGCGGCGCATCTGCGCCTCGGTGCCGAGCAGACTCTGCACGTGGTGTCCGTACTCGTGGGCCAGGACGTATGGCTGGGCGAACTCGCCCTTCGCGCCGAGTTGGTCGGCGAGAAGGCGGTAGAAGCTGAGATCGATGTAGACCAGGTGGTCGGCCGGGCAGTAGAACGGCCCGACGCCGGAGTCGGCCGCGCCGCAGCCGGTGCGCACGTTCTGGCTGAAGAAGACGGTCTTGGTCGCCCGGTACTGCTGGCCGAAGACCTCCGGCAGGGCGGTGCGCCAGTACGCCTGGATCGAGTTGACGTAGAGGGTGTTGCGGCAGTCGAGCTGTTTGAGCGCGTCCTTCGCCGCGCACTTCTGCTCCAGCGCGGTGTTGTCGCCCTGGCCGGAGCCGCCGCCGCTCAGGGCGTTGAGGCCGACGCCGCCGCCCACCAGGGCGACGAGGACGGCGATGACGATGCCCACGATCCCGCCGCCGCCGATCGGGATCGGCAGGCCCAGCCCGCCGCCTCCGCCGCCCCCTCGCCGATCATCCACCTGGCTGGTGTCGATCTCCGCGTTCTCGTTCAGCTCCATCTTGACCCCGATCACCCATTTGTCCGTCTGTGGTGGCTGCGGTACCGAAACCGATCCGGACGACGGTTCCGATACCCGATGATCTTGCCCGGCAACCCGCAGGAAAGGGTAGGGGCTGCCCGCTACACTTGCCCTGTGCTGCGCTGCGAAGGCTGAACGGCCCCGCGCCGACGGGAAGTGTTGACCCGCCGGCGCTTTCGCGTGCCCTGAGTCAGCCCTTCTGGAACCGAGAGCGAGTACCCCGACATGATCACTGCCACCGGCCTGGAGCTGCGCGCCGGTTCCCGGATCCTGCTGTCCGACACCACGCTGCGGGTGCAGCCGGGTGACCGGATCGGCCTGGTCGGCCGCAACGGCGCCGGCAAGACCACCACGCTGAAGGTGCTCGCGGGGGAGGGGCAGCCGTACGCCGGGCAGCTCGACCGGCGCAGCGCGATCGGCTACCTGCCGCAGGACCCGCGTACCGGTGATCTTGAGGTGACCGGGCGTGACCGGGTGCTCTCCGCCCGGGGCCTGGACGTGCTGATGGCGCAGATGAAGGAGCTGGAGGCCAAGCTCGCCGAGGGCGCCGACGACGAGCGCCTGGTCCGCCGCTACGGCGCGCTGGAGGACCAGTTCGCCTCCCTCGGCGGGTACGCGGCCGAGGCCGAGGCGGCCCGGATCTGCGCCAACCTCGGCCTGCCCGACCGTGCCCTGGCCCAGACCATCGGCACCCTCTCCGGCGGCCAGCGCCGGCGCATCGAGCTGGCCCGGATCCTGTTCCGCGACGCCGGCGAGAACGGCGGCGGCATCCTGCTGCTCGATGAACCGACCAACCACCTGGACGCCGACTCGATCACCTGGCTGCGCGGCTTCCTCGCCAGCCACAAGGGCGGCCTGATCGTGATCTCCCACGATGCGTCGCTGCTGGAGGCGGTGGTCAACAAGGTCTGGTTCCTCGACGCCACCCGCTCCGTGGTCGATGTCTACAACCTCGGCTGGAAGGCGTATCTGGAGGCGCGGGAGACCGACGAGCGGCGCCGCCGCCGGGAGCGGGCCAACGCTGAGAAGAAGGCCGGCGCGCTGATGGCCCAGGCCGACAAGATGCGGGCCAAGGCGACCAAGACCGTCGCCGCGCAGAACATGGCCCGCCGCGCCGAGAAACTGCTGAGCGGCCTGGACGAGGTACGCGTCGCCGACAAGGTGGCGAAGGTGCGTTTTCCCACCCCGGCGCCGTGCGGCAAAACCCCGCTCACCGCGAGCGGCCTGTCCAAGTCGTACGGGTCGCTGGAGATCTTCACCGACGTCGACGTGGCGGTGGACCGCGGCTCCCGGGTGGCCATCCTCGGCCTCAACGGCGCCGGCAAGACCACCCTGCTGCGGATGCTCGGCGGCCTGCTCGAACCGGACACCGGTGAGGTGCGCCCCGGGCACGGCCTGCGGCTCGGCTACTACGCCCAGGAGCACGAGACCCTGGACGTGGACCGGACCATCCTGGAGCACATGCGCAGCGCCGCGTCGGAGCAGACCGACACCGACCTGCGCAAGATCCTCGGCGCGTTCCTCTTCTCCGGCGAGGACGTCGACAAGCCGGCCGGGGTGCTTTCCGGCGGCGAGAAGACCCGGCTGGCCCTGGCCACGCTGGTCTGCTCGGGCGCGAATGTGCTGCTGCTGGACGAGCCGACCAACAACCTTGATCCGGTCAGCCGGGAGCAGGTGCTCGACGCGATCGCCCGCTATCCGGGCGCGATCGTGCTGGTGACCCACGACCCGGGCGCGGTCATGGCGCTCAAGCCCGACCGCGCCATCCTGCTGCCTGACGGCGACGAGGACGCCTGGAGCGACGATCTGCTCGAACTCGTCGAACTCGCCTGACCATTCCGCCCCCGGATCTTGCCGTTGATCATGAGGTTGGCGGCGCAGACGCCGATCGAATTCGGCGCCAACCTCATGATTAAGCCGAGCGGGCCCGGGAGGCGGTCCACCGGGCGGTTGGGGGGCCATGATCCAGCTGGGTGAGTCGGGGCTGGCCGGTCAGAAGGATCACGCTATCGGGAAGCCGACAATGCATAGCGTGTCGGTTGGCGAATAGTTGATATCTGGCGCATGATCGTTCGAGGCGGTCTAATAGGTGGGACCGTATCCGAACCGCACAGTCTGGGACGTGAGGAATCAACATGGCAGCCACCGGCACAGCCACCAGCACTGAGAAGGGTCGCCGGATCGTCGGAGCCGAGCGCCAGACGCTCGCCAAGGACCTGGTAAAGCGGTACACCTCGGGTGAGAGCATCCGTGCGCTGGCGGCTTCGACCGGCCGGTCCTACGGGTTCATCCACCGTGTGCTCACCGAGTCCGGGGTGCAGCTGCGACAGCGTGGCGGCGCTCGTCGCCGGAAGAAGGCGTGACCCGCCCGCCAGCGTCATCCATCAGCGCCGTGCCCCGGGCGGTCCGGTGACCGCCGAAGCGGCCGGGGTACGACTCGACTACGACGGGCCGGTGGCGACGGTCACGTTGTGCCGGCCCGACGTGCTCAACGCGCAGACCCCGACGATGTGGCGCGCGCTGAGCGAATTCTCCCGTGAGCTGCCCGGAAACGTCCGGGTCGTCGTGGTGCGCGGCGAGGGGCGGGCCTTCTCCGCCGGCCTCGACCTGTCCGTAGCCGGGGCCTCCGGCCCCGGCTCCTTCGCCGAGCTCTCCAACCTGCCCGAGCAGGAGTGCGCCGACCGGATCGCCGATTTCCAGGCCGGCTTCACCTGGCTGCACCGCCCGGACGTGATCTCCATCGCGGCGGTGCAGGGGCATGCGATCGGTGCCGGGTTCCAGCTCGCCCTCGCCTGTGACCTGCGGGTGCTCGCCGAGGACGCCAAGCTCTCGATGGCGGAGGTGACCCTCGGCCTGGTCCCCGACCTCGCCGGCACCAGGCGCCTCGTCGAGCTGGTCGGCTATTCCCGCGCACTGGAGATCTGCGCCACCGGCCGCCGGCTGGACGCCGCCGAGGCGGACCGGATCGGCCTGGCCGCCCTCGTCGTGCCGAACGCGGAGCTTGACGGCGCGGTACGGGACCTGACCGCCCGCCTGCTGGCCAACAGCCGCGATGCGATCGTGGAGATCAAGGCGCTGCTCGCGGGCGCGGAGGGGCGTACCCACGCCCAGCAGCAGCGGGCCGAGCGTGAGGCGCAGACCCGACGACTGCGCGAAATTGCCGGACGCGGCGAATAAATGTAAGGACCGTTCGGGAAGATCCGGGTTACTCGCGAGGTTGTCGTAGTCGTCGGCAGAATTGACCCGACCGTCGACGACCCGGAGGTGACACGTGTCCAACCAAATGCCCGGTGGCGGCATGGCCGGCTGGAGCATGCTCCGGTCGATGCGCAACCAGGACGAGGTCGCCAGCCACCAACTCAAGCGCGGCACCGCCCGGCGGATCGTCGCGTTCGCCCGGCCCTACCGGCGCGACATCATCATCTTCCTGATCACCGTGGTGATCGCCGCGGTGATCGGGGTGGCCACCCCGCTGCTCGCCGGTGACGTCATCGACGCGATCGCCGGTGGCGCGCCGGGCGCCGGCTCGACCGTGGTCCGGCTGGCCCTGATCATCGGCGTGCTGGCCGTCGCCGACGCGCTCTTCTCGCTGGCCCAGCGGTGGTACTCGGCCCGGATCGGGGAGGGCATCATCCTCGACCTGCGAACCCGGGTCTACGACCACGTCCAGCGGATGCCGCTGCAGTTCTTCACCCGTACCCAGACCGGCGCCCTGGTCAGCCGGCTCAACAACGACGTGCTCGGCGCCCAGCGAGCGTTCACCTCCACCCTTTCCGGCGTGGTCAGCAACGTCATCCAACTGGTGCTCACCGCCGCGGCGATGCTGGTGCTGTCCTGGCAGATCACCGTGCTGGCGCTGGTGCTGCTGCCGATCTTCATCATTCCCGCCCGCCGGGTCGGCCGGCGGCTCGCCGAGATCACCCGCGAGTCCTACAACCTCGACGCGAAGATGAACGCGACGATGACCGAGCGGTTCAACGTCGCCGGCGCCCTGCTGGTCAAGCTCTTCGGCTCGCCCGAGGTGGAGGGCGCCCGGTTCGCCCGCCGCGCCGAGCGGGTCCGCGACATCGGCATCCAGTCCGCCATGTACTCGCGGACCTTCTTCGTGGCGATGCTGCTGGTCGCCTCCCTTGCCCAGGCCCTGACGTACGGCGTCGGCGGGTGGCTCGCCGTCGCCGGCGCGGTCAGCGCGGGCACCGTGGTCAAGCTCGCGCTGCTGCTCACCCGGCTCTACGGCCCGCTCACCGCGCTGTCCAACGTCCGGGTCGACGTGATGAGCGCGCTGGTCTCCTTCGACCGGGTCTTCGAGGTGCTCGACCTGCGTCCGGGCATCGAGGAGAAGCCCGACGCGGCGCCGCTGCCCCGGGCCAGCGGCCGGGTCGAGTTCCGCGACGTGCGGTTCCGCTACCCGAGCGCCGCCGAGGTGTCCCTCGCGTCACTGGAGGAGGTCGCCGCGCTCGACCGTACGGTCAACGAGCCGGTGCTCAAGGGCGTCTCGTTCAGCGTCGAGCCCGGGCAGATGGTGGCCCTGGTTGGTCCCTCCGGCGCCGGCAAGTCGACGCTGTCCATGCTGATCTCCCGGATCTACGACGCCAGCGAAGGCCAGGTGCTGGTCGGCGGCGTCGACGTACGGGACGCCACCCTGGCCTCGCTACGCGACGAGATCGGCGTGGTCACCCAGGACTCCCACCTGTTCCACGAGACCATCCGGGAGAACCTGCGCTACGCCAAGCCGGACGCCACCGACGACGAGATCTGGGCCGCTCTGGCCGGCGCGCAGGTCGCCGACCTGGTCCGGGCCCTGCCCGGTGGGCTGGACACCACGGTCGGCGAGCGCGGCTACCGCTTCTCCGGCGGCGAGAAGCAGCGCATCGCCATCGCCCGGCTGTTGCTCAAGGCCCCGTCGATCGTGATCCTCGACGAGGCGACCGCGCACCTGGACTCGGAGAGCGAGGCGGCCGTGCAGCGGGCGCTGTCGGTGGCGCTGACCGGGCGTACCGCGCTGGTGATCGCGCACCGCCTCTCCACCGTCCGGGACGCCGACCAGATCCTCGTCCTCGACGAGGGGCGGATCGTCGAGCGGGGCCGGCACGAGGAGTTGGTCGCCGTCGGCGGCCTCTACGCCGAGCTGTACCGCACCCAGTTCGCGGTGGCCGACTCGCCGACCCCGTACGCCGAGCCGAACCAGCCGCAGCCGGTGGTCAGCACCGTGCCGCTCGGCACGTACGTCGCGCAGGAGGCGCTGCCGCCCGCCACCGCGAACTAGACGAGTAGTTCCGAAGTCGGTTGAGCGACACGGACGGGGATGCCGGTGAAGGTGGTCGGGGTGCACTCCACTAGACCATCGCTGCCCGCAGTTCGGCGAAGGCGGCGCCGAGCGTTTCCGGGGTGAAGTGCGCGTTCAGGCCGCTCGGGTTGGGCAGCACCCAGAGTCGGGCACTGCCGAGCGGCTCCGGCTGAGGGCCGAAGCCGGCCTTCGGCCGGGCAAAGCCGATCCGGTACGCGGTCACCCCGACCACCGCCACCCAGCGCGGCCGGTAGCGCTCGACCTTGCCGGTCAGCTCCGCCGCGCCGGCCACCAGCTCCTTCGCGGACAGCTCGTCGGCGCGGGCGGTGGCCCGGGACACCAGGTTGGTTATGCCCAGCCCGAGGCGGGGCAGCTCGTCCTGTTCGCTGGGGTGCAGCTGATGCGGAGTGAAGCCACCCCGGTGCAGGGCCGGCCAGAACCGGTTGCCCGGCCGGGCGAAGTGCCAGCCGATCGCCGCCGACCAGAGCCCCGGGTTGATGCCCACGAAGAGCACGTCCAGCCCGGGCGCGATCACGTCCGGCAGCAGCTTGTCGGCCGCCGCCGCGAGCTGCTCCTTCGTCGGCCGGGGATACCGCTGTTCGGCCGTCACAGGCCGCGCAGCGCGCCGCCGTCGACGGGCACCGTGACCCCCGTGACATAGCTGGCGGCGGGGGAGAGCAGGAAGGCGGCCACCCGGCCGAACTCGGCCGGCTCGCCGAACCGGCCGAGCGGGATCGACGCCTTCGCCTCGGCCCGGGCCCGCTCCGGGTCGTCGGCGGCGGCGAGGAGCTGCTGGTTCCGGTCGGTCATGATCCGGCCGGGCAACAGGCCGAACACGCGTACGCCCCGCGGGCCGTACTCGTCGGCGATGTCCTTGGCCACCCCGGCGAGGCCGGGGCGTAGGCCGTTGGAGATGCCGAGCCCGGACAGCGGTTCCCGCGCCGAGGTGGAGAGGACCAGCCCGATCGCGCCGCCGTCGGTGAGCGCGGCGGCGACCGTACGGGTGGCGCGGACGCTGCCCAGGAAGACCGTCTCGAACGACTCCCGCCACTGTTCGTCGGTGACCTGGGCGGCGGTGCCCCGGGGCGGCCCGCCGACCGAGACGAGCGCCCCGTCGAGCCGGCCGAACTGCTCGCGCGCGGCGGCGATCAGCCGTTGCGGGGTGCCCGGGTCGGTCAGGTCGGCGGTCAGCCCGATCGCCCGCTCCGGCCCGCCGAGCGCGTCGACGGCCGCGGCCACCTGCTCCGGTACACGGGCCGAGATCACCACCCGGGCGCCGTCCGCGACGAGGCGTTCGGCGGTGGCGAAGCCGAGGCCACGGGAGGCGCCGGTCAGGACGTACACCCGGTCGGCGAGTTCGAGATCCATGGGTCGATCCTGCCGCACCGCGACGCGCCGCCGGGCGGCGGCCGGGATCAGTGGCGGCGGACCGCCTCCTCGACCACGTCGAGCACCCGGCTCAGGTCGCCGGCCGGGCGCCCCATCGCCAGGTGCAGCACCAGCCCGTCGTACGCCAGCTCCAGGAACTGGCCCAGCACGTCGATCGGCACGTCGTCGCGGAGCACCCCGGCCTCCCGCTGGCGCAGCAGCCGCTCGCGGGTGGCCTCGGCGATCGCCGCCGAGCGTTCGGCCCAGCGCTTGGCGAACGCCGGGTCGGTGCGCAGCCGCCGGGAGACCTCCAGCTGGCTGCCGAGCCAGCCGGTGGTGTCCGGGGAGAGGGCCCGGGCGAGCAGGTCGCGCATCACCTGGACCAGGCCGTTGCGGGCGACGGTCTCCACCATGGCGGACGCGTCGTCCTCTGCGACGGCGAGGAAGAGCGACTCCTTGTCGCGGAAGTGGTGGAAGATGGCGCCGCGGGAGAGCCCGGTGGCTTCCTCCAGGCGCCGGACGGTGGCGCCCTCGTAGCCGTGCCGGGCGAAACACGCGCGCGCGGCGGCGAGGATCTCCTGCCGGCGTGCGTCGAGCTGGTCCTGGCTTACTCTGGGCACGTACAGATCGTTTCAGGCGCCCCCCGCTTTCGCAAACCGTACGTACGGCTTGACGTGGGCGTTCGCATGATCAGCGCGGTGCCGCGATCTGGTTAGGATCGGCCCATGATCGCGCCCGCTCACCCGATGACCGTGGCCGCCGTGCAGGCCGAGCCGGTTCCCGGCGACGTCGCCGCCAACGCCACCACGGCCGCCCGCCTCGTCGGCCGGGCCGCCGGCGCCCGGATCGTGGTGCTGCCGGAGCTGTTCCTGCCCGCGTACCACCCGCCGACCCTCGCGGCCGACCCGGCCGGCACCGACGTGGCCGCCGACGCGGAACGCCGGGTCGACGATCCGCGGCTCGACCCGCTGCGGCAGGCCACCCGGGCCGGCGGGACCACGGTGGTGGTGGGCGCGGCGGTCCGGTACCCATGCGGGCGGCGCACCATTTCCTCGCTGGTGGTCGACCCGGCCGGTGTCGTCCTAGCGGCGTACGACAAGCAGCAGCTCTGGGGCGGCGAGCGCGAGCTGTTCTCCCCGGGCCGGCGCGGCGCGACCCTGCTGGTCGACGACTGGCGCTTCGGTCTCGGGATCTGCTACGACGGCTGCTTCCCAGAGCACGGGCGGGCCGCGGCCGACGACGGCGCGCACGGCTACCTCTGCCCGAGCGGCTACCTGGCCGGCTCGGAACACCGGCGGGACGTCTACTACGCCGCCCGTGCCCTGGACAACACGATGTTCGTCGTCTTCGCCAACGCCGTCGACGGCGCCGACCCTTGGCGGTTCAACGGCGGCGCCGCCGTGTACGACCCGGAGGGCCGACCGCTGGCGCGGGGCGCGAACACCGGGGAAGACGTGCTGGTGGCGACGCTTGACCCGGCCGTGCTCGCGGCCACCCGGGCGGCGCACACCATGCTCGCCGACCGCCCGGCCGAGCAGGGCCTACGGCGTACGACGATTGTCGGTTGATCGATTTGACAAATGCGGGCGGTCGGGGTCTGTCGGAGCACCGCTGCGTCCCGTAAGGTTCCCGCGTGCCGTTGCTCCTGCTCGATCTGGACAACACATTGCTGGACCGGGACGGCCCCTTCCGTGCCTGGGGTGAGCGATTCCTGGACACCGTCGGCGCGCCGCCCACCGACATCGACTGGCTGCTGTCCGTCGACGCGGACGGGCTGACCGACCGGTGGGACGTGGCCGACGCCATCCGGGACCGGTACGGGCTCGACGTCCCCGCCATCGACCTGGTCGAGGAGCTGCACGACGGGGTGGTGGCGAACAGCCGACTGGATCCGCTGATCGCCTGCGCGCTGCGGATCGCCGACAACGCCGGGTGGGTGCCGGTGGTGGTCACCAACGGCGCGGTACGTCAGCAGGACGCGAAGATCCGCCGGACCGGCCTGGACCGCTACGTCGCCGACTGGGTGATCTCCGAGGAGGCCGGGGTCAGCAAGCCCAATCCGAGGATCTTCGCGCTCGCCGCACAGCGGGTCCGGATGCCGTTGCGCCGCGCCTGGGTGGTCGGTGACAGCCCGGAGGCGGACATCGGCGGGGCCAGCGCGGCCGGACTGCCCAGCGTCTGGCTGCACCGGGGACGCCGCTGGAGGGACAACCGGTTCGCACCGACCCGTACGGCCGACGGATTGATCGCCGCGGTGGCCGCGGTGCTGGCCGGGTGAGCACGCGCGGCGGGAGCGGTTAATTCGGTTGACCCGCTCGCGCCGGCCCGTGATCATGGTGCGGCGCGAGGGCGCAGCCGGGCGGTGCCCGGTCGAGGAGAGGAGGTCGGTCATGGCCGTCTTTGCAGGGTCGTTCCGCCTGCCTCCACCAGCCTCGATCGAAGGATCAACCCACCCGTGCGTGAACACGACTTCCCGGCGCCGCAGCGCCGTGGCCGCGGCAAGAGCCGCTTCGACGATGACGAACCCTATTTCCTGAAGCACGGCCGGCACGCCGAGCCGGTCTCCGCCGAACCCGACGACGAGCCCGGCCTCGACGACCACTGGTCGTCCTGGGACGAGGCCGTACACGGGCCCGAACCCCACCCCGCGTGGCTGGTCACCGAGCTGGCCGCGAAGGACACCGAACTCGGTGTGCTGAAGACCGGCAAGGAGGCGGACGTCCACCTGGTCCGCCGGGCCGTGCCGGGCACCGACCGGTCCTGCCTGCTCGCCGCCAAGCGCTATCGGGACGCCCAGCACCGGCTCTTTCACCGCGACGCCGGCTACCTGGAGGGGCGCCGGGTCCGCCGGTCCCGGGAGAACCGGGCGATGGCCGGCCGAACCGCCTTCGGCCGGCAGATGATCGCCGGGCAGTGGGCAGCCGCCGAGTTCGCCGCCCTCGCCCGGCTCTGGGAGATCGGCGCGGCCTCCGGGCGGATCGCCGTGCCGTACCCGGTGCAGCTGCTCGGCACCGAGCTGATGCTGGAGTTCGTCGGGGACGCCGAGGAGGGGCAGGCCGCGCCGCGGCTGGCCCAGCTCCGTCCGGACGCCGCCGAGCTGCGTGATCTGTGGGGGCAACTGGTCGACGCCCTGGTCGTGCTGGCGCGCGCCGGATACGCGCACGGCGACCTGTCGCCGTACAACCTGCTGGTGCACCGGGGGCGGCTGGTCATGATCGACCTGCCACAGGTGGTCGACGTGGTGGCCAACCCACAGGGGCCCGAATTCCTGGCCCGGGACGTGCGGGTGGTCGGCGCCTGGTTCGTCGCGCGGGGCCTACCCGCCGGGGACGTCGACCCGGCCGAGCTGACCGAGCTGCTGCTGCGGGAGGCGGGGATCCGCTGACCCGCCGCCGGGCCGCGAATCACTGGAGGTAGCGCTCGACCTCCGACCGGGGGCGCGTGCCCTGGGCGTCCGGGTCACCGTGCGCCCGGCGGGCGGCCCGGCGGCGGCGCAGCTGGTCCCAGCACTGGTCGAGACACTCCTCCAGGGCACGCAGGCGCTCCCGGGCCGCGTCGTCGGTGCCGGCCACGTTCTCCTGCGCGGCCGCGCGCAGCTGGTGCTCCTCGTCGACGAGTTCGGTGATCCGGTTCAGGATGGTCTTGTCGTCCATGCCCGAAGCTTGGCACAGGGGAGAGGGCCGCGCCCGGGTTCTCCTCCTGTGCGCCGAAGGACCGCGTCCCATTACCATGATCAGGTTCGCTTGAGTGAAGGTCCGGACGCTGCTAGCGTGCGCCGGTGTCGATCGAATGGTCGATGTCGCCATCGGCAGGTGACCGAGTGGCCCGCCAGGACGGTGTGATGGGTTCCCGCAGTACACATCTTCGTACCGGGTTGCCGCCCTGCGCGGTCGCGGGCCGGGCCATCCACCTCGGACACTGACCGGACGACGACGCGGCGCGTCCCGGACGAGCACGGCACATCAGACGGAAAGAAGAGGACGAGTGGCCCACAAGACGGCTTCGAGCGGGGACCTGACGTGGTTGTTGGATGACCTGGTCAGCCGGGTCAAGCAGGCGGAACACGCTGTGGCGCTGTCCACCGACGGCCTGTTGATGGCATCGTCCCGGGGGCTGAGCCGGGACGACGGCGAACACCTGGCGGCGATGGCGGCGGGCATCCAGAGCCTGGCCCGGGGGGCGGGCAAGCGGTTCGGCGGCGGCCAGGTGCAGCAGACCATCATCGAGATGCAGTCGTCGTTCCTCTTCGTCACCGCGGCCGGACGCAACGCCTGCCTCGCCGTGCTGGCCGCCGAGGACGCCGATGTCGGTCTGATCGCGTACGAGATGGCGATGGTGGTGACCCGGGTCGGCCGGTTCGTCGCCTCGCCGACCCGGGAACCCGCCATCGGCGAGGCCCCGGCCCGATGACCGGGCGCTCTGAGCGGTCGGCGGGACCGGCGACGCTGCCCACCGCGATCAAGATCCTGATCGCCGGTGGATTCGGCGCTGGCAAGACCACCCTGGTCGGGGCGGTGAGCGAGACCCGCCCGCTGCGCACCGAAGAGGTGCTGACCGAGACCGGAGTTGGCATCGACGATCTCTCCGGGGTGGAGGAGAAGCAGACCACCACCGTGGCGATGGACTTCGGCCGCATCACCATCAGCGATGATCTCGTGCTCTACCTGTTCGGCACGCCCGGCCAGGACCGTTTCTGGTTCATCTGGGACGAGCTTGCGCTCGGCGCGCTCGGCGCGGTGGTGCTCGCCGACACCCGCCGGTTGGCCGATTGCTTCCCGTCGATCGACTACTTCGAGGAGCGGGGCACGCCGTTCGTGGTGGCGGTGAACTGCTTCGAGGGCGCCAAGCGCTACCGGCTCGACGAGGTGCAGGCGGCGCTCAACCTCGACCCGGGCGTACCGGTGGTGCTCTGCGACGCGCGGCAGCGGCAGTCGGCCAAGGAGGTCCTGATCAGGCTGTTGGAGCACACCATGAAGGTGCGCGGGGAGCGCCGCCGGACGGCCGACGACTGACGGGCGGGCCGGCGCACCTCGCCGGGCTCGACGTCACCCGGCTCCGACCACATCAACCGAGGAGTCAACCGCTTGCCGCGCCGCCAGCAGATGCCGACCCGTGCCGCCTCGTCTCCGGCGGACGATCTCGCCGACGAGGGCGCCTACCAGGGGCTCGCGTACGAGGACTACGCCATGCCCTGGATGTCGGCCGAACTCGCCGAGGTCGCCCAGTGCCGGTTCGTGAAAGCGGACCTCTCCGGCGGGCGCCTGCACCGTAGCCACCTGACCGCGTGCTCGTTCGCGGAGAGCGACTTGGCGAACTTCCAGGCCACCGACTCGTCCCTAAAGGCCTCGGAGATCGGCCTGACCCGGATGACCGGCTTTGGCTGGGTCAACGGCGTGCTCGAGGACGTCACCGTGACCGGCTGCCGGGCCAACCTGAGCAGCTTCCGTTTCTCCCGGCTCAAGCGCGTGACTTTCCGCGACTGCGTGCTGAGCCAGGCCGACTTCCAAAATGCCAAGACCTCGGAGGTACGGTTTGAGCGCTGCGACCTGACGTCGGCGCAGTTCTCGGGCGTGGAGCTGGGCGGCGCGGTGTTCGACGGCTGCACGCCGACCGATATCGGCGGCGTCGCTTCGCTGGCCGGTGCCACTGTGAGCGGCCACGACCTGTTCTCGCTGACCCGCACGCTGGCGGCCGCGCTGGGCATCCGCGTGGACTTCGGCGACGCGGGCTAGCTTTCGTCCCCAGTGACAGCCGCGCTCAGCGGAGATGCTTTGTCTTGTCCACGCTGGGCGTACGCCGACCGGGAGGTCGACGCGTCTACACGCATTCCAGCATGCTGGACGCCTCCGTGGCCGAGGCGCTCGCCACGATGGCCCGCAAGGTTTACCTCGGCCTGCGTCCGGGTGACCCGGCTGGCCCGATCGTGAGCGCCGTGCGCCTCGGGCGCAGCGGCATGACCTCCGCGGCCGGAGTAGCGGCCCGACTGATCACGACTTCTTCACCACGTCCCACCCGCTCGATGATCCTCGAAGGGGCGAGTACCCGCTGGCGGAAACACCGAAGGGTCCCTCCCGACCTGAGGCGGGGAGGGAGCCTTCGGGTCGTTCGTCAGCTGGCGATCATGCGACGCAGTACGTACTGCAGGATGCCGCCGTGCCGGTAGTAGTCCGCCTCACCGGGGGTGTCGATCCGGACCACGGCGTCGAACTCCACGCCGGTGTCGGTGGTGACCTTCACCGTACGCGGGGTCTCGCCGTCGTTCAGGGCGGTCACGCCGGTGATGGAGAAGGTCTCCGTGCCGGTGAGCCCCAGCGACTCGGCGGTGGTGTCGACCGGGAACTGCAGCGGCAGGACGCCCATGCCGATCAGGTTCGAGCGGTGGATCCGCTCGTACGACTCGGCGATGACCGCCTTGACGCCGAGCAGCATGGTGCCCTTGGCCGCCCAGTCACGGGACGAGCCGGAGCCGTACTCCTTGCCGGCCAGGATGACCAGCGGGACGCCCGCCTCCTGGTAGGCCATCGAGGCGTCGTAGATCGAGGTCTGCTCGCCGGTCAGGTGGTTGACCGTGAAGCCGCCCTCCACGCCGGGCACCAGCTGGTTGCGCAGCCGGATGTTGGCGAAGGTGCCCCGGATCATGACCTCGTGGTTGCCCCGGCGGGAGCCGTACGAGTTGAACTCGTGTCGCGGCACGTCGTGCTCGGCGAGGTACTTGCCGGCGGGGGAGTCCGCCTTGATCGAGCCGGCCGGGGAGATGTGGTCGGTGGTCACCGAGTCACCCAGCTTGGCCAGCACCCGAGCCGGGCCGATGTCGGAGACCGGCGTCGGCAGCTGCTGCATGCCCTCGAAGTACGGGGGCTTGCGGACGTACGTGGAGTCGGCGTTCCAGGCGAACGTGTCGCCGGTCGGGGTGGGCAGCGACTGCCAGCGCTCGTCACCGGCGAAGACGTCGGCGTACGCGGAGCTGAAACCGGTGGCGCCGATCGCCGCGGCGATGACGTCCTGGATCTCGGCGGTGTTCGGCCAGATGTCCCGCAGGAACACCGGGTTGCCCTGGCTGTCCTCGCCGATCGGCTCGTTGGCCAGGTCGATGTCCATGGTGCCGGCGAGCGCGTACGCGACCACCAGCGGCGGGGACGCCAGGTAGTTCATCTTGACGTCCGGGTTGATCCGGCCCTCGAAGTTCCGGTTGCCGGAAAGCACCGACACGACGGCGAGGTCGCCCTCGTTGACCGCGGCGGAGACCTCCTCCGGCAGCGGGCCGGAGTTGCCGATGCAGGTGGTGCAGCCGTAGCCGACCAGGTTGAAGCCGAGCTTCTCCAGGTACGGGGTGAGGCCGGCCCGGTCGTAGTAGTCCATGACGACCTTGGAACCGGGGGCCAGGGTGGTCTTCACCCACGGCTTGCGGGCCAGGCCCTTCTCCACCGCATTCCGGGCCAGCAGCGCGGCACCGATCATGACCTGCGGATTCGAGGTGTTGGTGCAGGAGGTGATCGCGGCGATCACCACGGCGCCGTGGTCCAGCTCGTACTCGACGCCGTCGGCGCCGGTCACCCGGATCGGGTTGCTGGCCCGGCCGCCGGAGCCGACCGCCGCGGTCGTCAGGTCGCGCGGGGCGTCGGCCGGGTCGTTGACACCGTTGGCCGGGGAGTCGCTGGCCGGGAAGGACTCGGCGCTGGCCTCGTCGGCCGGGCCGTCGGCGCCGAACGGCCTCTCCTGCTGGGGCACGCCCGGCGTGCGGCTCGGGTCGCCCCCGGTCTCGTCGGCGGCCACGTAGTCCGTCAGCGCCGACCGGAAGAGCGTCTTGGCGCTGCCCAGCGGCACGCGGTCCTGCGGGCGCTTCGGGCCGGCCAGGGACGGCTCGATCGTGCTCAGGTCGAGCTCGAGGCGCTCGGAGTACTCCGGCTCGCGGGCCGGGTCGTGCCAGAGCCCCTGCTCCTTGGCGTACGCCTCGACGAGCGCGACCTGCTGCGGGTCGCGGCCGGTCAGCTCCAGGTAGCGGACGGTCTCGGCGTCGATCGGGAAGATGGCGACCGTGGAGCCGTACTCGGGGGACATGTTGCCGATGGTGGCCCGGTTGGCCAGCGGCACCGCGCTCACGCCCGAGCCGTAGAACTCGACGAACTTGCCGACCACGCCGTGCTTGCGCAGCATCTCGGTGATGGTGAGCACCAGGTCGGTGGCGGTGGTGCCGGCCGGCATCTCACCGGAGAGCTTGAAGCCGACGACCCGTGGGATCAGCATGCTGACCGGCTGGCCGAGCATCGCGGCCTCGGCCTCGATGCCGCCGACGCCCCAGCCCAGCACGCCCAGGCCGTTGACCATCGTGGTGTGCGAGTCGGTGCCGACCACGGTGTCCGGGTACGCCTGGCCGTTGCGCTCCATGATCGTGCGGGCCAGGTACTCGATGTTGACCTGGTGCACGATGCCGGTGCCCGGCGGGACGACCTTGAACTCGTTGAACGCGGTCTGGCCCCAGCGCAGGAACTGGTAGCGCTCCTTGTTGCGGGCGTACTCCAGCTCGACGTTGCGCGCGAAGGCGTCCTCGCGGCCGAACAGGTCGGCGATGACGGAGTGGTCGATGACCAGCTCGGCCGGGGCGAGCGGGTTGACCTTGGTGGCGTCGCCGCCGAGGTCGCGGACCGCCTCACGCATGGTCGCCAGGTCGACGACGCAGGGTACGCCGGTGAAGTCCTGCATCAGCACCCGGGCCGGGGTGAACTGGATCTCCACGCTCGGGTCGGCGGTGGGGTCCCACGCGCCGAGCTGCCGGATGTGGTCGGCGGTGATGTTCGCGCCGTCCTCGGTCCGCAGCAGGTTCTCCAGCAGGATCTTCAAGCTGTAGGGCAGCCGGTCGTGGCCCTCCACCTTGCCGATCTTGAAAATCTCGTAGCTCGCGTCTCCGACGCGTAGCTGGGTCTTCGCACCGAAGGTGTCGAGGCTGGCCACGTCGTACTCCTTCACACCAGCGACTGTGAGTAGTCCTGAGCAGTCTGTCGCACCGGTCGGGAGGTCGCCCGGGTTAGGCGACACTTACCGCCGATTCTCGTTTCAACAAAACCGTACGTCCGTCTTGCTATCTGCGCAACCTCATGCCAGGCCTCGGGACGAGGAGATGCCGATCATGTTCCTGGCCCCGGCCTGATCGGGGTGAGCGGTCCGCCCGCACGCCGGAGCCCGAGGTAGGGTTCGAGGTCGGACCGGAGGGGGTGGCGGTGGTAGACGTACAACACTGGCTCTCCGCGTTACCCCCGGGCGTGGTCTACCTGATCGTCGCCGGGGTGATCGGCGTGGAGAGCATGGGCGTTCCGCTGCCCGGCGAGCTCGTCCTGGTCAGCTCGGCGCTGCTCGCCGCCACCGGCGTGGTGCAGCCGGAATGGGTGGCCGTCGCCGCCGCAGCCGGCGCCATCGCCGGCGACTCCATCGGCTACGCCGTGGGCCGACGTGGTGGCCGGCCCCTGCTGGAACGGTTGGGCCGGCGTTTCCCCCGACACCTCGGCCCGGCACACCTCGCCCGCGCCGAGCAGAGCTTCGCCCGCTACGGCGCCTGGGCGGTCTTCTTCGGCCGGTTCGTGGCGCTGCTGCGGATCCTGGCCGGGCCCCTGGCCGGCGCGCTGCGCGTGCCGTACCGGCGGTTCCTGCTGGCGAACGCGGCCGGCGGCCTGGTCTGGGCCTTCGGCACGACGTACCTGTTGTTCACCGTCGGCCGGGCGGCCGAGCACTGGCTCAAGGACATCTCCTGGGCCGGGCTGGTCATCGCGATCCTCGCCGGCCTGGGCAGCACCTGGTGGCTGCGGCGCCGGGCCCACCGACTGGCCTCGGCGGAGACGGCCGACGATGAGCCGGTGCGAGCCGGCGGCGACTGACCCCGCGAACGCCCTCGGCGCAGCCGAGATCCGCACATTCGCAGACGACGAAAGGGCCGGCCCCTGGTGGGGCCGGCCCTTGTCGTGGGTGGGTCAGGAGGCGCTGTAGCCGCGGGTGGCGATCCAGTTGGCGAGGTT